>DAOUEU010000033.1:0-12570 GCA_034430255.1 Dehalococcoidia bacterium
CATGAGGAGGATATTCTCATTGTAGTTGTAATTCTGGTCTGCGACCTCCCCGGACATAAAGAAAAACCGCTCATCGCCAGCGACAAGGCCGGCCAGATACCCCAGGGCATCTTCCCCGAGCGCCGAAGACAGATAGAAGACTGGCGTAAAAAACTTCTCGTCCCGTACTCCTTGAAGGTTGGGGTTTTGCTCCACAGGCCCCTGCCTGCGCACCATGGCCGCCAGCCTGGTTCCAGGGAAGATGCGCACCCCTAGGCTGGCGCCTACTCTGAACGGTGATAGCCATTTCATTTTCTCGATGGTATCCCCCAGGGAATCGCGGGTCTCACCGGGGCCGCCGAGGAGCAGGTCGTACATAAAAACAATGCCCTGTTGGTGGCATAGCTGGGCGGTTCGCGCCACATCCTCGACGGTGAAGTCCCGCCCCAGAGTGCGCAGCATCCGCTCATTTGCGCTATCGACGCCAAAGTTGATGCCGGCGCACCCCGCCTTCCGGAACAGTGTGGCAAGCCCCTCGCTAAAGGGAGCGGGGCTACAGTAGGCATACCATCTCACCCGGGAGGCTAACCCCCTGTTTACGATTTCACGGCATATCTCCCTGGCGTGAGCCGGCGGTAAATTGAACTCGCTATCGCAGAAGTGGAAATGGTCGATCCCCATCTGTAGTAGCGCCTGGATCTCATCCACCACGCTCCTCGGGGAGCGCCGACGCACCCTCCTCCCCTTGGTCAGGGGGTCAGCGCAGTAGATACATCGTCCGGTGCAGCCCCGCTTGGCCTCAATGCTGCCCATGCCCCCTTCCAAAAAGTAACGGCGGTTGTCCACCGCATTACGCTCCGGGGCGGGCATGCTCTTTAGATCCATGTATTTGGGGGCATTGAGATGGAAGCCCTCTGCAACACGATACACCAGACCGGGGACCCCGTGGTAGTCCTCCCCACCCACCATCTTCTCAAGCAGTAAAGGGAGTGAGTATTCCCCCTCACCCCAGATCCCCAGGTCGAGGCCGCAGTACTGGAGTATGTCCCCGGGCATTATTGAGAACCCCGACCCGCCAAGTATTATGTGAGCCGAGGTGTGCGCCCTGATACAATCGATTATCTCCTTAAGCCCGGGAATAAAGAAATCCCTGGTGACAAGGGAGGTGTCATCGGTGTTTCGCAGGGTGATAGCGACGGCGAAGGCGCTTTTTGAAGCGAAATAGCCCTCGATCTCTCGAGCGAAATCCTGGGTATCTGGGCAAAAACAGAGATCGAGGAGGTCAACCTCAAAGCCGCTACCAGAGAGGGATGAGGCGAGATAGTCCAGAGCAATGGGCGCTACCGGCGGCCTCATCCGGTTAGGGTTAACCAGGAGCACCCTACGAGCCAGCGCTTTCTCACTATCCGGACACATAGCCCTCCGCGGTCATATATGGCACCGGCTTTTTAAAGGGCTTTACCTGCTCGCCCACCTCGTCCCTTATGATGAAGCCGGCGACGTGCATCAGGGTATCGAAAAGCCGGTCGTCGATCTGCTCCTGAACCATGGCGGCCAGGCAGGGATAGTGGTGGTGGAGCATACCCGCCTCGAACTCAGCCTCGTCCGCGGAGACCCCCACCAGCCCCTGAGCCACATGCCTGGCGCTGCCGCATGCTGCATCCCGGATAACGTCCACTGTCTCTATCTTCCTGGTCTGTGGGTTCACCGTTATCTTTAGCTGCGGCTTTCCGAAGTGCCGGGCGAAGGATGAAATAAGCTCGTTATCATAATTCCTGGAGCTATGGCGATAGCCGTAGCTATCCGGAGTCAGGGTGCAGAATGGCCTGGGGAAGACGCTGTCGATGCCCATGGCGTCGAGTTCGCTCTGGAGCTGGTTTGCCAACCCTGGGGGCAGCCACGCCGAGTTGTCGATGGGGGCGATGACCGCCCGTGCCCCGCTTAAGCTGGCCATTGCGGGGATCAGCTGTGCTGCGCCGGGCGACTCTCCGAGGTAGAGTAGCAGGTCTGCCCGGGGCAGCTCCTCGGGGAGGAATTCCTCAGGCTCGTCTATAATCTGGGGCAGGGCGCGGGGCGGGGTGAAGACCTCGACTGTCCAGTCCGATGGACCATGGCTCCGTATATTTTCAACCTTCCGCGTGCCGAAATTGCCCTCTATAACGGCTAGAATACGCAACGAATCATCCCCCCCTAGTCGCCCGAGCGGAAGCGCTGGTAGGCCACCATCCTGCCCAGCACCTTGGCTGCCCTGCGTCCGTCAGGGTAAAATACGACCCCCCCGGTGGGCAATGGCTCCTCCATCACCGTCCTCAGCGCAGGCCAGGTGACGAAGACCGCTGGCTTGCCGGACTCCCTAACTGCCGCCAGCACCAGCTCCACATAATCGGGCATCCAGCTACTGGCGGTGACGAGCAATATATCCACCCCGTCATCCTTCCCCAGCGCCTCAATGGTATCGATATAGACCTGGCGGTTAAACGTGGACTGCATGCCCAGGTCTACCGGGTTATCGGTGCAGGTGCCCACTGAAGGGACAAACTCGGCCAGCCTCTTCCGGGTATCGTCGGAAAGATCGGCGAGCTCCAGCCCATACTCAATGCAGGCATCGGCGATGGCCACCCCCATGCCTCCCATTCCAGTAACGATAGCGACCCTGTTGCCGCCGGGCAGTGGGAGAAAGTAGAATGCCTGGAGGTAGTCAAGCATCTCCTCCGCACTATCAACCTTTATCATGCCCGTTTGCTGGAAGACAGCCTTCCATACCGCAGCCGAACCGGAGAGTGCTCCGGTATGCGAGGAGGCAGCGCGTGATCCCACATCGCTTGTCCCGCCTTTCCACAGCATGATGGGCTTCTTCCTGGAGACCTCTCTGGCAAGCCGGTAGAAGCGTGGCCCTTCGACCACCCCCTCCAGGTAGGCGATTATGATGCCGGTCTCCGGGTCCTGACCGAAGTACTCCAGCAGGTCCGACTCATTTAGGTCACACTCGTTCCCGAAGCTTATGGCCTTGCTGAAATGGATCCCCTGAGCCGCCGCAGCCACGGGGAACGTCACCGAAAGGGAGCCGCTCTGAGTGAACATACCCACCGAGCCACTCTCTCTGGGCAAGAAACCGGCAAAGTTAACCAGGTTGGAAGCAGGACAGTAGATGCCAACGCAGTTTGGCCCGATGAGCCTGGTACCATTCTTACGCGCAATCCCAACAGCCTCCCACTCCAGCCTTCTGCCCTCTCTATCCTTCTCCCCGAATCCCGAGGTGCATATCACAACCCCCTGGATGCCCTTCAAGGCGCAGTCACGTACCACACCGGGCACCGTTTCCCGCGGAGAGAACACCACCGCCAGGTCCACGTCCCCCGGTATATCCTGCGCCGTGGGGTAAGCCTTCACCCCGCACACCTCTTGCTCGCCGGGGTGAACAACGTAAAGCTTGCCCCTGTCAAAGCCCTGCTGAATAAAACCTCTCAGAAAAAACTGTCCCAGGTTCCCGTCGCTGTTGGAAGCCCCTACGATAGCCACCCCCTGCGGGTGGAAGATTCGCTCCAACTCATCTATAGTCTTCCTATTTTTCAGTCTCTTCCCCTTCCTGCTCCAGTGTGCCGCGCCAAGTTTGAAGCAGGGTCTTGCTGGCGAGGAGTTCATCAGTGGCAGAATAAGGGTCGATGTCGCCATGCTCCACCCTCTCCATTGATGCGGTTAGCTGCTCGCTTCTCCTTATAAGCGCCAGGATGCGCTCCCTGACGCTCCGCTCCACCACCTCCAGGAACTCCGCCCTCCGCTGTGCCTTGCGGCGAATGTCAAGCTGCCCCGCCTCCTCAAGCGCCTTTCGGTGGTTTCTGATCTCCTGATACAGCCTATCGATTCCCACATTATTTACCGCCTCGGTGGTGAGCACCGGCACCTCCCACCACTCATGCTTGGGGTTGAGACGCAGTACCTGCTTCAGGTCATCCGCCACCATATCCGCCCCTTCCCGGTCCGCCTTGTTGACCACGAATATATCGGCGATCTCTAGGATACCGGCCTTCATGGCCTGAATGGCATCGCCCCCCTCCGGCACCAGCACCACCACCACGGTGTCCGCCGCATCCATGATGTCGAGCTCGGTCTGCCCCACGCCCACCGTCTCCACCAGAATGAAGTCCTTGCCGAAGGCATCCATGAGCTTGAGCACCTCCTTAGTGGTTGGCGATAGCCCCCCCCTCCCATCCCAGGTAGCCATGCTGCGGATGAAAACCTCCTTATCAAGGAAGTGCTGCTGCATCCTGATGCGGTCGCCGAGCACCGCCCCCCCCGAAAATGGACTGGAAGGGTCGCAGGCAATCAAGCCTACCGTGTACCCATCCGCCCGTATAAGAGCGGTCAACCTGTCGGCAATGCTGCTCTTGCCCCCCCCCGATGGGCCGGTAATGCCCACGATGTAGGACTTGCCCAGGTTGAAGTTTATCCGGCTCATTATCTGGGGCACCTCGGGTGCATTCCGCTCTATCATGGTGATAAGCCGTGCCAGGCACTGTTCGTCCCCGCCGATCATCTTCTTGACCATTTCCTCAATATCAAGCAATTCCATAAACCCCTTTAATTATAATTATACCCTATGATCTCACCTTATCCAGCTAAAAAACTATAGCACACTGTCCCTTCTGCGTGTCAAGGAATTTGGGTGATGGTAAATGGTTATTCGTTTTAACTGGTATATCATAGACCGACCCTGAGACTATTTTCGTCCGCAGAGACCTACCCGCTGGCCGCTACTTCTATGAGACTCAATACCCGCCGCGTGGCCTCTATATGACGGGTAGACGGGCCAAGCCTGTTGCCCAACTTGATCGGGCAATCGGCCAGCCTAACCGTTGTCGTGGTGAACTCGTTTCAGCATTTCGACCATGAGATTCCGAAACAAGTTAGGACTGTCATTGCGAACCATGCCCTGAGTCGAGGCACTGAGCAAAGCGAGGGGGATATGAAGTGGCAGGATCGGTAATCCCCACATGGACATACTATCCCGTTTATTGCCACGTCCCCCCACACTTCGGGGTCCTCGCCACAACCTTTATGTTGCAAGCCAAGGACAACCTCCTGAGATTCTTCTCTCCCTCTGCTCCCTCAGAATGACACAGATCCCTCAAGATATTGATTTGACTTTTATAGACAGGTATACTGTTGAAAGACAGGCATGTTAGTCTGAAAAGGAAGGAGGGCAAGATCGTGGAAGAGGAAATCGGCAGGGTCAGCGACTTCTTTGCCCGACCGGTGGTGGCAGGGATCGATCTCACCGGTCCGCTCCAGGTTGAGGACAGGATTCACATCGTAGGACACACCTCCGACCTGGAGCTCATCGTCCAGTCCATGCAGATAAACAATGTTGACGTTCAGGAAGCCGGGCCGGGGGATGCCGTAGGGATCAAGGTGCCTGACCGGGTGAGGCGGGGGGATAAGGTCTACAAGGTCACGGATTGATCGTCCGAATAAGGTTCGCCATCTCGATGGCGCTTTCCGCCGCTTCAAAGCCGGCGTTGCCCATCTTTGTCCCCGCTCGCTCGATAGCCTGTTCCAGTGTGTCGGCGGTGACCACACCATAGGTTACCGGCACTCCGGTCTGCAAGCCGACCTGGGCTATCCCCTTGGTTACCTCGGTGGCGATATAGTCAAAGTGTGGTGTGCCACCCCTTATCACCGCGCCCAGGCAGATAACGGCCGAGTAGCTTCCCATCTCCGCCATCTTTTTAGCGATGAGAGGTATCTCGAAAGAGCCTGGGGTCCAGGCGACCTCGATGTCCTTCTCTTTGACACCGTGGCGCAGTAGCGCATCCTCCGCCCCCGCAAGAAGCCTGGCGGTGATGAACTCATTGAAGCGGGATATAACAACCCCGAACCTCAAGCCCGCGCCGAGAAGCGTTCCTTCATATTTCTTATTCAATATCGCCTCCTCTTATAACTAAGCCTAGCCAGAGAAAACCTCGTCGCTGCTCTTGCCCAGGGCGGCATGAATATCGAAGCGAACCGCGCCCACCGACGCCCTGCCCCGCACCGCGTCGGCAATCCTGCCGGTCATGCTGTGACCAAAGCCGCCGCAGAGCTCGATTAAACCACACCCCTCACCTACCAGTTGCTCTGCCTTGTCGAGAGCCTGGTCCATGTTGGCTACAAATTGGATGACGAGTTCAACAAACTCCGTGCTCAGCACGCTACGGTGCTTATCGGGGTCTGCATCGGGCACTATAACCATGAAGGCCATTTTCATTGCCATGTTTCCTCTCCTTTCATAATCAGGGCTCCTGCTTCACGGTCTTCTCCAGCTCCAGAAGGTGTCCCAGCTTCTGCTGCTTGGTCTCCAGGTAGCGCAGATTGATAGGGTTGGGACTTACAATGAGCGGCAGTGTCTCGACCACCCTTAGCCCGTAGCCATCGACACCCACCACCTTCCTCGGATTGTTGGTAAGAAGACGGATGTCCCTGAGACCGAGGTCCACCAGTATCTGAGCGCCGATGCCGTAGTCGCGAAGGTCGGCTGGGAAGCCCAGCGATTCATTGGCCTCCACGGTGTCCAACCCCTCATCCTGGAGTGCGTAGGCTGCGATCTTATTGTGCAGCCCGATCCCCCTCCCCTCCTGCCTCATGTAGAGGAAGACCCCCCTGCCCTCTTCGGCGATAGCCTGCATTGCCATAGCGATCTGGTCGCCGCAATCGCACCTCAGGCTGCCGAAGACATCGCCCGTAAGGCACTCGCTGTGCACCCGAACCATTACCGGTTCCTCCCCGGATATATCCCCCTTCACTAGAGCGACATGCTCATCTGGGTCGATGGTGCTGCGATAGGCGATGGCTATAAAATCGCCATACCTGGTGGGCAGACTTGCCTGGGTCACCCGGCTAACTAGCTTCTCATGTCGCCGGCGATAGGCTATTAGATCGGCAATGCTCACCACTTTGAGCCCGTGCTCTGCGGCAAAGGCCTCGAGCTCAGGGAGACGAGCCATGGTGCCATCTTCATTCATGATCTCGCAGATGACGCCGGCGGGGTATAGTCCGGCGAGTCTTGCCAGGTCAACGATAGCCTCGGTATGCCCCACCCTCACCAGCACCCCCCCCTCCCTGGCGCGCAGCGGGAAGGTGTGGCCGGGGCGAGCCAGGTCATCGGGCTTAGTCGCCGGGTCGAGCACCGCCTTGATGGTTGCCGCCCTATCATGGGCGGAGATGCCGGTGCTAACCCTGTGTTTAGCCTCTATGGATACGGTAAAGGCGGTTTCATGCTTTGAGGTGTTCTCCCCAACCATCATGGGGATTCTCAGCTCATCCAGCCGCTCCCCGAGTACGGGCAAACAGATGAGCCCCCGGCCATGTTTTGCCATGAAGTTGATGGCATCCGGGGTTACCTTCTCTGCCGCCATGGCCAGGTCGCCTTCATTCTCGCGAGCCTCATCGTCGATTATTACTACGAACCGTCCCGCCTTTATGTCCTCGATCGCCCCCGGTATTGTTGCCAGTCCCATTTACCCTCTCCCCTTTAAACCGTCAGCAAAATCTAAACACTGCCTTGTTTTTATTATGCTAACAGCTGCTGCTTGCTCTATCACGCCATAAAGCCATGCTCGGCCAGAAATTCCTTCGTTATCCCTGTGCCCCCCTCCCTCAGTCGCTCCACATACTTGGCGATGATATCTACCTCCAGATTCACCGTATCCCCGGGCCTCCGCATACCGAGGGTGGTGCTCTCTAATGTATATCTTACTATTGAAACACCGAACGAAGTAGAGTTACATTGTACCACAGTGAGGCTTATCCCATCCACCGCGATGAAGCCCCTCTCAACCACATACCTCATTATCTCCGGAAGTGCTTCAAATTTCAAGAGGAGGGCCTCTCCCTGCGGCGTCACCGAGAGCACCCGGCCCACGCCATCGATATGCCCCTGGACGAAGTGCCCGCCGAAGCGCCCGCCCACCGCCAGGGGCCGCTCCAGGTTCACCCCATCGCCGGGGCGAAGCGCCCCAAGGTTAGTACGCCGCAGCGTCTCCGGCATCACCTCAACGGAGAAGGAATCGGGCGGGAGTGCCGTAACGGTGAGACACACCCCGTTCACCGCTATGCTATCGCCCGGCCTCGTATCCTCGAGCACCTTCTGGGCTGCGATTTCGAGTTGACCGGGGCGGGCTGCCCTGACAGAACCTATCTCTTCAACTATTCCGGTAAACATCCTTATTACTCGCCAATATATCCACACATCATCACATCATCGCCAAAATGCTCCACCTTTACATGGCTCAACCGCAGCGTATCGGGGATTTTTTCTGCGCCCCTGCCGCCGACGGCCAATCTCGCCCCCGCTCCCCCTATAATCACCGGGGCAATGAAGGCAATAACCTTATCCACCAGGCCACCCTCGAAGAGGGAACCCAGCAGGGTGCCACCACCCTCCACCAGAACGCTGGTGATCTCCTCCCTTCCAAGCTCCTTAAGCAACTCCCCGAGGTCGACCAGCCCCTCATCGGGCGAAAAAGACGGAAGCTCCAGCACTTCGGCCCCCGCTTCTTTGAGCTTTTTTATGAGAGCGGGCGGTGCTAACGGAGTCGTGGCTACAATTATTTTCCCTGGCTGCTTCAATGCCTGCGCTGTGGGCGGGGTGCGCCCCTTGCTATCTACAATTACCCTTACTGGATTTTTTATTTCTCCCCCACGCTTCAGCCTGTCCCCTGCGGTAAGCCTGGGATCATCGGCAAGGATGGTGTTCACTCCAACCATGATAGCATCCACAGCGCGGCGCAACCGGTGAACATACTCCCTGGAATCCTCGCCGCTAATCCACCTGGAATCGCCCGTCCTGGTGGCTATCTTACCATCGAGGCTCATGGCGAACTTCGCGGTGACAAAGGGTAATCCTGTGGTGATGAATTTAATATAAGCCTCATTTAGCTCCGAGGCCTCCTCCTCATGCTCGCCGAGCATGGTTTTTATCCCTGCGGCATCAAGCTCCGCCTTCCCCCGGCCGCAAACCAGCGGGTTGGGGTCCAGGGTGGCGATATGTACTTCAGAGATGCCCCCCTTGATAATCGCCTGCGTACAGGGCGGGGTACGACCGAAGTGGCAGCAGGGCTCCAGTGTTACATACATCGTGGCGCCACGGCTCCGCTCACCCGCATTCTTAAGCGCCACTACCTCAGCATGAGCGCAGCCCGGGGGCTCGGTATAGCCCTCGCCTATAACCACGCCATCCTTGCAGATCACCGCCCCAACTGCGGGATTGGGGCTGGTGCTGCCTATGGCCAGTCGGGCCAGGGAAAGAGCACGCTCCATAAAGTCCATTTTTTCGCTTTTTCGCCGTTCATGAAACGATTTATATAGAAGATTAGTAGCTTGGTGACAGTCAGGCGTTTATATCGTAATAGTACTAAAGCTCGACCTTTGTACATATATCCCCATTCTATCCCGCGCGTGCACACCGGATGAAATTCGTGCTCAATGACTCTTTTTATCGAAGTCCTGATAGAACCTGCTGGCGGTGGGATCGGTCTGACCCTGGTACTTGCTCCCCAGGCTCTCATCCCCGTAGAGCCGCTCCGCCGCCGTAGTAAGGCGTAAAAATGAAATCTGACCGATCTTCATGCCGCTGTATAGTGTAATGGGAAGCTTCGCCACATTGGACAGTTCCAGCGTCAGATGCCCCCGCCAGCCCGGGTCAACATAGCCAGCGGTGGAATGAATCAACAGACCGATCCGCCCCAGCGAGCTCTTCCCCTCAAGCCGGCCAACGATATCGTCCGGCAGGGTGATATCCTCGAGGGTGCTCGCTAGAACGAACTCCCCGGGCGGTAAAAAGAAAGGTTTTCCGTCCTCAATCTCAGCAATTTCTGTCAAACCATCGAGGTTTTGCTTCACATCGATATAAAAGGGATAACGCCAGTTACGGAAAACCAGCAGCTTTCTATCGAGGCGGACATCCACACTCGCTGGCTGGATGCAGGCGGGGTCTAGAGGCTCGATGATGAGCCTCCCCTGGGCGATCTCCTCTTTAATTGTTCGGTCGCTCAGCACCATATCCAAATCACCTGTGCCGCAATTCTATCACCCACCCCATTAAAAGTGCAACATAGTATACTCGTCCAGTACATTGGATACAATATTAATCATTATTGCACTCCATATGTTTTGAACCATTTCGACCGAAGCTAAAGACCTCGATACAAGGAAACGCTGATGAACCTATTCATTGAGGAGAGGTATATAAGGGGGGACACCCCCATACCCCCGCCAGAGGGGATTCTCTTCTGGACACCCCTTTATCACTATTGCCTGCTGAAACCCATAATCCCATACCCCCACTCCCCATATAGGCCGAAGCGTCGACTGACCTGTAGGCCTCGGCGGACTTCCCTTTATAGAGTCGACCTATTTGAACCTACAATATTGCGTGGATGTCTCCCACTCCACCCGTCCTCATTAGACGGCATGGCATTAAAAAGGGGCCCCGACACATCGGAGCCCCCAAAGGCGCTGGCCTGTGACATGCTCACTGGATGGTAAAAGCCATCTGCACCGCGAGGGTTACCTCGGTCTCACCGGGGCTGATGGAAGTGGTTGGGACACTGCTTTCTTCAAATGACATCATCGCATAATCCCTGTAGATAGTGGTAGGGGTATAGCCACCCCCCTCCGAGATGTAGAATGGCTTCCCAAGCTGGACGCCGCTAAGATCGGCCAGTTGCTTTGCCTTTGCTGTAGCATCGGCTACCGCCTCAGCACGCGCCTCAGCATAATACGGCGACAGGTCATCCACGGTGAAGCTCACTCCGTGGATTCGGATGAGGTCCCCTCCAGCCTTAGCCACAGCATCGATAATTTGACCGGTAGCATCGATATCCCTGATTTTTACGGTCACCGTATTGGTCACCTCGTAGCCGATAATGATTTCATCCCATTCCGTCCACTTCCTTACCGGATATACGTTAAACCACTGGGTCTGGATGTCCTTCTCGGCGATCCCTTTGTCGAGTAGGGTTGAAATTACCCGATCCATCGCCAAAGCAGCTTCATCCATTGCCTCCTGCACCGTCGCCTCCTCAGACTCCACACCCAGGCTGAGTACGGCGACGTCCGGGACCACAGTTACCTCCCCTGCACCGCTAACCCAGATCGCGGACTGCTCAGAGCCGCCACCCGAACTGTATGCCGTCGCCGGGGCTGCGGGATCACTGCCTGCCAAGGCAACAACGCTAACCGCCCCAATCAGGATAACCCCGATGACTAAGCCAAGTAACAAACCCTTTCTCATCTTTTTACACCTCCTTTCTTACATTCCAAGTCCCGTTTCAGCCTTTTTCAATGCCTCTCCTCTTCTTTTGCCACAGAACCGCCGTTGCTCCGCCCAATACAACGACCGCCCCCGACAGGGCTAGCTCTAGCTCGAATACCGGCCAGATAAAGCCTTCCTTTGCAGCGAGCGCATCACCTCCCTCCAAGTCCTCTTCACCAAGCGCTCCATTCATTCCATAGCCATCCCCAACCGCAGGAGTAACCTGCCGGTCTATTCTCTCCTCAACAGGTCCTGCCTTAAATAGGTGAGCGGCATTACCGGCGAAGGTGAACACCAAGAGCAGCGCGGCTACGGCAGTCGCCGCACGAAACGTCCTGAAAGAACGGGCATAAGCGGGCTGCGGTCTCGGCGCCGCCTCAGCCACGGCGAAGGAGCGAGGCGGTGTAACCATGGCTACCCGGCGAAGCAGCTTCACCGTCGACCTGAGCGACTCAAGCTCTCCGAAGCATGCCGGGCACCCCTCGAGGTGGCTCTCTACCCTCTCCCTATCCGCAGGGTTGAGCTGCTCATCTATATAGGGTGAAAGCCGCTCCTGTACTATCTGGCACTCACTTTTCCGCTTGAACATCTCTATAATAAAGACGAGCTTGCTACGGGAAAAGTTCCCTGTATCGCTCTAGATAATGGCGAAGCCTTCCCCTCCCTCTATTGATCCTGGACTTCACTGTTCCCAGGGAGCTACCGGTAACCCGGGCTATCTCCTGGTAATCTAGCCCCTCGATATCGCGGAGGATGACCGCCAGACGCTGGTCAGGCGGGAGAGCAGCCAGGGCCTCCTTGATCTTCTCGCCAATTTCGCGGCGCACGGCAAAATCCTCCGGGGAGGGCCGGTCGGACTCGAGCTCCACAGGCATATCGTCTATAGGAGTGGTAGGGCGACGGCTAAGTGCGCGAAGCTGGTCATAGCAGGAGTTGGTGGCGATACGAAAAAGCCATGCCCTGAAGCTGCCGCCTCTGAACCTGCCAATGCATCGAAAAGCTGAGAGAAAGGCATCCTGGGTGGCGTCCTCAGCCGCCGATGCGTTGCCCAGCATCCTCAGCGAGAGGTTGTACACTCCCCTTTGATATATCTCCACCAGACGGTTAAAGCTGTCGACGTCGCCTTCTCTGGCACGCTTGACAATCTCGTCCTCTTCCATAGGAGCACATTCTACCAGACCTGCGGTCGTCGTCCAAGCTGAGGTGGGTGGAAGATACTGGACAGATGGGTTATAATAAAAACGATGAGGCCTAGCATTCGCGAAATTATAGCTACCTTTCTGGTAGCTCTGGTTATCTTC
>DAOUEU010000034.1:0-13088 GCA_034430255.1 Dehalococcoidia bacterium
AAACTAAACGTCGGAACATTTGGACTGCTGAGTTACAGAAAGCAATATAGAAATGGATACCTATGCACACAAGCTGTATCTCTCCGATTTCCTGAGGGAGCCGGCCATTCGTTCGGCGATTAAGGCACTGCAGCTCCCTCCGGGGAGCCGGGGACTGGACGCGGGATGCGGGATCGGCAGTCACACCCTGCTGCTGGCGGAGGCGGTGGCAACCGGCGGGCACGTCACCGGCCTCGATCGGTCCCCCCAGCTTCTTAATTATGCAAGGGAAACTGCGGAGAAGTCCGGCCTGTCGGAGCGTGTTTCCTTCCGGGAAGGGGACATAAGCAGTCTCCCATTCGATAACGATGCCTTCGACTGGGTTTGGAGCGTGGACTGCGCGGGATATGCCCCTGGAGAACCCGTTACACTGCTCAAGGAACTCGCCCGGGTGGTGAAGACCGGGGGCACCGTGGCCATCCTCGGCTGGTCTTCCCAACAGCTTCTTCCGGGATACCCCCTGCTGGAGGCCAGGCTCAATGCCACCTCTTCGGGGATTGCCCCTTTCGTTAAGGGGAAGAGGCCGCAGTCGCACTTCTTCCGCGCGCTGGGTTGGTTTCGTGAAGCAGGCCTTAAGGAGCCAGCGGCCCAAACATTTGTAGGCGACGCTCATGCCCCGCTGAGCGATGACGTACGAAGCGCCCTGATATCACTCTTTGAGATGCGCTGGGGGCAGCCACGCTCAGAGTTGTCACCAGAAGAGTGGGAAGAATATCAGCACCTCTCCCACCCGCAGTCACCGGATTTCATTCTAAATCTAGCGGACTACTACGCCTTTTTTACCTATTCCATGTTCCGGGGCAAGGTAGCCGAGTGAACCGTTTAAGAAGATATCGATATTTGGAGGTGGAAACAAATGACTGAACAAAAGAAGAAAGTGCCACAGGCCCTGTTGCCCAGAGGACTCGCTGGAAGGATTACGGTCATATTCATGAACATTGGCCATAAGTCAATATACAAAAACGTGGCCAAAGTTCTGCAACTCCAACAAGACGATGACCTTCTCGAGGTTGCTTGCGGAAATGGTTACTTTATGAATAAGTACGCTTCACATGTCCACAGCGTCGCCGGCTTAGACCTCTCTGAGCTTGTGGTCAAAATGGCAAAGAAAAAACATCGAGGCCGAATCAAGGCAGGAACCGCAGAATTCGTGCATGGTGACGCATCACAACTCCCGTGGGAGGATAGCAGGTTCAGCGTTGCGACTACAATGGGTAGTTTCACTTCGTTTCCCAAGCCCCTTGAATCGCTCAAGGAAATGTATCGAGTGCTGCGCCCCGGGGGCCGAGTGATTGTCAGTATAGAGTGGAATGCTGAAGACGGGCTAGACCATACCAAAGAGATTGAAGGCTATGGTATGCGGATGTGGACAGAGGATGAAATACGAGCCACGCTCAAAGAAGCTGGATTCTCCGAAATTTCCATCACCTATGCAAAAGGACTTAAGATACCCAAGATGATGATCGCACGCGCAGTCAAGTAGAACAGGCAACAAGTTGAAGTGTGGCACCTGAGCTAAGGAGGGAAAACATGTCCCTAATACCATCTTTTGAAATAGGGGTATGGAATGCCTGGATTTTCATGCTTTATCACTTCTTGCCCATGCCTTTACTGATGCTGGTTCATAGTGGCCTAAGACGAGAAGTGGCGAGGCCGCATAGCGGGATTGAGAGGACGCTTTACCCCGTCATGTGGATGGTCTGGCTTCTTGGCGTCATATACTCTATTTTCCTACCGTTTCAGTTAGGGACGATATGGTTCTACGTGGGTTTCCCCATTTCGATGGTGGGACTAATTGCCTACACTGAAGTTATCGTGAGATTTGCCACTACCCCACTTGACAGGGAGCCGCTTGCCAAAGGACTGTACCGTTATTCGAGACACCCTATGTACATCACCCAGCTGGTGATGTTCGTAGGGGTAGGTATAGCGTCAGCTTCGTGGGTCTTTCTGCTGTTTTCCGTTATATATACACTTCTTTCATGTGTAAGTGCAGTCCCTGAAGAACGCTCCTGCCTCGAGAAGTATGGCGATACCTATCGCGAGTATATGAATAGAACCGCTAGATGGATAGGTATGCCAAAATCACGGCAGACGTGATAGAAATCCCCCTCCATTTAAAAGAATCTTCATAGTTAGACATAAATCGGCCGTAAAGCCGTACATGCCAATACCGCTAGCCGAAATTTGCGGAAAAGTGTCAATACGCCTAGAATACAGCTAAAAAGGAGGTGCTCTATGCCAAGCGCATGCGGACTGGCCTGTGAAGTCTGCGGTCTCCGGGAGAGAGGGTTTTGTCCCCTGGTGGATGGTTGCGTGCCGGGGACCGACCCCAAAGCCCCTGAGAAGGCGGAGAAGTTCAAAGCAATAATGGGGCAACCCTGCTATATGCTCGAGTGTGCCATAAAGAAAAATGTGGATCACTGCACAAGATGCAGCGAGTTCCCCTGCGAGGTTCATTACGAGCACGGTCTTTTCACGACAAAACTCCTCGACACCATCAAATTAATATTAGGGAAAAAGTAAACGGATTACGGTCGAGACCGGCCTTTTTACCAAAAGAAATCAGGGATTATTTTCAGGTGATGGCCGGCAGGCTAAGAGACTGAATCCGTAAATACGTGATGGAGAACAACACGAAGCTTATGTACGGGATCAGCCGTATAAGGTGTTTAAGCTATCTGGTCTCCGCCGCGGGCTTTCCCCTGAAAAGACAGCGGCTGACAGCATGCACCACCAACGGGTGAGGCAGCCCGACCGCACGTTACACAAAGGCAAAAAGCACAGTGTCAGGAGCGCCCTCAACCCTATGATGGCGATGCGGCTTCGCTAAGGAAACACAACTATGCCTAGTGAAAAAAGACCGGATATGTCATGTGTTCCCTACTGCAGAAAACGGGCCTACTTCATATTGACAGTACCGTTCTTAATATTACTCATCCTGGTTGCGGTGTACCTCTGGTCTATCAGTTTCGCCCTTTCCCTGATATTCATCTCACTTTTTATCATGGCTAACCTCTCTCAGTCCTACTGCTGTGCCTACCAGGACTGCCCGTATGTCGGCGGGTTCTGCCCTGCGGTTGCCGGCATCATGCCCTCAGGCATGCTGGCAAGACTTATCCGCAGTAAAACGGCCAATAAGTCAGAAATGCTGTTCAATCTGTTCGCAGCTACCGCCTTTCTCTCACTGCTCGGCCTGATAGGCTTCCCCCTGTTCTGGATTGCCGACCTGAGCATCCCGCTGGCGATTGGTTATTTCGCACTGAACATTGCATACTACATCGCATTCTTCCTGGCGATTTGCCCCGCCTGCGCGATAAGGAACACATGCCCCGGCGGCAAGCTGCAGAACATGGTATCGAAGAACAGATAATGCTAGCTGCCATTGTTTTGTTTTACACTTAGCAACGGCTTCGACACGCCTGGAAAACATGCCAAACGCTCGACGATATGCTCACAAAAAAGAGGTGTGAGGTATTCAGCTAATAGTAGACCGCTGAAAAAGAGGTGCAGGATACTTCCTGCCGGGGGGTCTCCCCGATGTATCGGGGCAGCTTTAAAAAGTCCCCCAAGATTGGGGGATTAGGGGGTTGATTGAGACTCTTCAGCAACCTCAATAGAATTATCAGCTTGACTTTAAAGGCAAGGACACAATAGAAATGAAATACGATTCTCTGGGGTTACTGTGCTGCCCTGTCTGTAAGGCTGAGTTATCCTTCAAAGGAAAAACGGAATATGGGGTGATTCGGGAAGGAAGCCTGTACTGTGAGGGATGCGGTCACGACTACCCTGTAGAAGAAGGTATTCCAAGGTTTATCGCAGCAAAAGAGTTGGTCGGCTCCAACATAAAGTTTGAAAGGGTCTATAACTGGATATCTCACCTCTATGATTCAGATTTTTTTATAGCGTCTCGCGTGCGCCGTCGGTTTTGGCCATCAGGCGAAGAGAAAGCACGCAGGGAGGTTGTGGGAAGATTGGAGATAACCGATAATAGTAGAGTGCTGGAAACCGGCATCGGCACTGGGGGCAATATTCCATACGTCTCAAGTAACGCTCATGGCGCAAAGGTATATGGTCTGGATATCTCAGTTGGAATGCTAAAGCAGTGCATCAAGAATCTAGACAAATGGGAACTTGAGGCAGACCTATTCCTGGGCAATGCCGAAGAGCTGCCCTTCAGAGACGAATGCTTCGATGTAGTTTTTCATCTGGGAGGGGTCAATTTCTTCACCGAAAAGAGCAGAGCTATTGAAGAGATGATCAGGGTTGCTAAATCTGGAACGAGAATCGTTATTGCCGATGAAACGGAGAAGGTAACTGGCGGCAGACTAATTTTAAGTAAACTCGGCAGTCTTATTTTCTATGGGAGACAATTGGCGGGGGAAATTTCAACGTTTCGTTCTGAGGACATGGCCAAGCTAATCCCTTCGTATATGTCGGATGTGCGTTTCGATTACATCTGGGAGGGTAACGGATACCGTTTGGATTTCAGAAAACCCTAAAACGAGACAGAGCCCAGCAGTGGTCTTAATTGTCGAAGTGAGTGGAATGAGCAACAAAGAAACGGTAAAAACCTATTTCGATAGGTGGGCTGACGGAATTGGCTGGCTTGAATTGAACTATCTCCACCCTTTTTTCTTGAATGGTGTTATTAAAGCGATCCCTCTGGAAAAAGGGAGCAGGGTAATCGATGTTGGCTGCGGAACTGGCTGGGCGTCACGCGATCTATCCAAGATGGTTACCCAGGGTGAAGTGGTGGGCCTGGATATCTCAGAACGCCTGATCAAAAAAGCAAAAGATTTGACGCTAGCGGATAGATCGTCCGACTACGAGAATCTGGTATATAAGGTTGCCGAGGCAGAGAATATCCCTTATCCAAGTAACTACTTTGATCATGCCATATCTTTCGTGTCATTCTCATGGTGGGTCAGGCCAGATGAGGTCTTAAGCGAGATAGAGCGGGTCTTAAAACCCAGTGGGAGGCTTTATGTGGCAGATGTGTATGATAAAGGGATGGGACGTATGCTTTCCATGATCTGTAACTGTTTCTCTTCCTTCAAAGAAAATATCTACTCGGCGAATGACTACAGAGAATTTCTTAACGGGAGATTTGCCGATGTCTGTCAAAGGAAGATAAGCCCATTTGGATGGGGTCTGTTGACAATTGGAACCAAGACACAGGTTAATTAGAGAAATGTGTCTTGTATTAATTTCAAGGAGCAACTCGAGACGTTCCAAAGCGGGAATGTAAGGAATAAGAAATATGAAGGGAGAAGAAATGGCAAGATTTGGGTCGGTTTTCATGTTAATGGCCTTACTGGTTAGCTCAATATTTTTCTCAGCTTGTTCCACGGGGACAGTAACCGCAAAGGAGGGTGACACCGTCAAGGTTCTCTATACAGGCACACTGGATGATGGTACGGTCTTTGACTCATCCGTATTGCAGGGCGGCGACCCCCTGGAATTTACAGTAGGCGAAGGTAAACTACTCCCCGGCTTCGAGCAGGCGGTAATCGGGCTGACCATCAACGAATCGACAACCGTTTATATACCGGCTGATGAAGCATATGGCCCGCTCGAGGTGGTGGCTGATATAGACGAATTTCCAGAGGACGAGACGCCGGAGGTAGGTGATATAGGCTACTGGCAACTAGATAACGGTACGTATATTGAAGTCGAGGTGACTGAGGTCTCCGAATCGAGCGTGACACTGGAGAACAGAGATCAGCTGGCAGGGGAAGATCTGAATTTTGAGATCACACTTGTGGAGATACTAGCACCTACTCCTACTCCTACTCCTTCTCCTTCTCCTTCTCCTTCTCCTTCTCCTTCTCCTTCACTTACACCAACAACCACAACTACACAAACGGCAAAAGAGGGTGATACCGTCAGGGTAGATTATACCGGCACACTGGATGACGGCACAGTGTTTGACTCTTCCATTGACCCTTCCTTTGGACATGTCGAGCCCCTGGAATTTACTATAGGCCAAGGTAAGCTGCTCGCCGGCTTCGAGCAGGCGGTTATCGGATTGAGCATCAACGAATCGACAACCGTCCACATCCCGGCTGATGAGGCATATGGCCTGTATGATGAAGAAATGGTAGTGACGCTAGATTGGAGCCAGATGGGGGACTATGTGCCAGAGGTTGGCGAGCAATTAACCCTGTATGACACTTCTACCGGAGAAAATGTTTATGTTACCGTGCTCGATGTATCCGAGGCAGGGGTGACGGTAGATGCCAACAGTCAGCTGGCCGGGGAAGACCTGAATTTTGAGATCACGCTCGTGGAGATACTGTAACCGCGCGCTCCAGCCTAGTTAGTTTGCTCTAAAATTCGCACTATGTAAAGATTGGGAAACTCTATCAAGCCAGGACCGCCCACGAGTGAAAAACGACATCCTCAATAAACTGAAATCCCTATCCAACCCCAAAGCGGTGGAGGGCATGGCACGGTATGGGATCAACCCCGAGAACACCTACGGCATATCTATCCCGAACCTGAGAAAGATAGCCAGGGAAACGGGAAAAAACCATGCTCTCGCTCAGGAACTCTGGGCTTCAGGTATCCACGAAGCGCGGATACTGGCCAGCATGATAGATGACCCGAAGATGGCTACCGAAGAACAGCTGGAAAGCTGGGTAAAAGACTTCGATTCGTGGGACGTTTGCGACCAATGCTGCATGAACTTATTTAAGAAGACCGGATTGGCTTACCGCAAAGCGGTTGAGTGGAGCGAAAGCGATGAAGAGTTCGTTAAAAGAGCAGGTTTTGTACTGATGGCGTGCCTGGCTGTCGGCGACAAGAAAGCAGATGACATGCAATTCGAGGTATTCCTTCCCATTATAATGAGAGAGGCATCAGACAATCGTAACTTTGTCAAGAAAGCGGTCAACTGGGCGCTCAGGCAGATCGGGAAACGGAATGCTAATTTGAATAAAAAGGCCATCGAAACTTCCAAAGAAATTCAAAAAATGGATTCGAGAAGTGCTAAATGGATCGCATCCGATGCCATTCGAGAATTAACCAGTGAGTCGGTTCTAAAAAGGTTACAAGGTCAGAAATGACCGCGCCAAAGGTCTATAAGACCGAAGCCATTGTCCTAAAGCACATGAACCTGGGGGAGGCAGACAAGATCCTCACCCTCTATACCCCCAACCTGGGCAAATTCAGCGCCATCGCCAAGGGGGTGCGCCGACCCAAGAGCAAGATGGGCGGTCACCTAGAGCTGCTCACTCAATGCTCCCTGATGCTGGCGCGGGGACAGAACCTGGACATTATAACCCAATCGGAGACCATCTCAAGCTTCCTCCCCTTGAGGAGCGACCTATGGCACACTGGACTGGCCCTGTATGCCGCCGAATTGGTGGCGCAGTTCACCGCAGAAAACGTGGAGAACTACCGGATCTATAAGCTGCTTCTCGATACTCTACATCGGCTCTCTAAGACCGATAATGGGGAGCTGACACTGCGTTACTTCGAGCTAAACCTCCTCACCCATTTGGGCTATAAGCCCGAGCTCCACCACTGTGTGGGCTGCAAATCGTCCTTAGAGCCGAGAGGTAACTTCTTTAGCTCAAGCGGCGGCGGTGTGCTATGCCCCGCATGCCGGGAGAAGGAGCCCCTATCCCAACCCGTCTCCCTCAACGGCCTCAAGGTGATGCGCTTCCTGCAAGAAAGTGACTACCCCAAAGCCAGCCGGTTGAGCATTAACCAGGACCTATCCCGGGAGCTGGAGAGCCTTATGCGCCACTACATCAGGTACATTCTGGAGCGTGAGGTGAAATCAGTGGCGTGGCTGGACCGGCTGAGGAGGGAGCAGGCTTGACACAAACCATGAGCCCCGGTACTACAGGGGCTCTAAGCGCCTCGAGGGGAAAAATAGCATAAAAAAGCAGGGGTAAAATACTGTCGGCAAGTTCTAACTCCTGCGCTCAATAACGTAGTCCGTCAGATCGCGGAGCGACCGGCTGCAGGAGTTCTGCGGCAGCGTCTCCAGGGCACGGCAGGCCTGGGATAGGAAGCCTCCGGCTATCTGGTAGCACTCATCAATAATGGGCGAGTTGCGCACTATCTCAATAACCCGAGCCACATCCGGCGGATCCTCACTTTTCTCAAATAGCTCCCTCAGGTGGTTGCCATCGGGGTGTTTCTCCATAAGCAGGATTATCGGCAGTGTCAGGGTACCCTGCATGAGATCGCTGCCCACCGGCTTTCCCATCTCCCCCTCGTCGCCGATGACGTCCAGGATATCATCGATGACCTGGAATGCCATGCCGAGGTTCCTCCCGTAGCTTGTGAGCGCCGTTACAGCTTCGTCCGGGGCCTGGCTCAACACCGACCCGGTACCGGTAGCAGCGGCGAAGAGAGAAGCAGTCTTGCTATATATCTGCTCATAATAGCCCTCGCGATCCTGACGCCAGCTGTAAGCGTTAAAAGTCTCCCTCAACTGACCGCTGGATATCTCGGTCAGGGTCTTGGCGAAAAGTCTCATCACCCTGAAGTTACCAATGCTGCAGACCAGGTCGGCAGCGAGTGAGAAAAGGTAGTCCCCCAAAAGCACTGCAACGCCCTCCCCCCAGAGGCCATTCACTGCAGTCTTGCCCCGCCGCAACATAGCCTTATCCACCGCATCATCATGGACCAGGGTGGCGTTATGGAACAGCTCGATAGCCGTAGCCATGGGTACCAATGACTCCAGGTCGTAGTAATAAAACCTGCCCGCAAGCAGGGTTAGCCCGGGCCGTATCCGCTTACCCGTGCTATCCAGAACATAGACCAATGGCTCCGCCACCCAGGGGAAGTCCACCTGGGCAAAGCTTTTTAGCTTCTCCTCCACCATACCCAGGCCTTCATAGATCGGCTCATAGATAGAAGCTACCGACATAAAACTCCTTTCACTCAAAGGGGCAGCCGAAAGAGCTGGGCCGCGTTCGCGGTGGTGTGCTCCGCCACCACATCGCTGGGCACTCCCCTTACCTCGCTAATCTTCTCCGCTACCAAAGTTACATTCGCTGGCTCATTCCTCTTGCCCCGATAGGGCTGGGGAGTAAGATAGGGGCAATCGGTCTCAATGAGCAGCCTGTCCAGTGGAATGTGATTGGCAATCTCACAGGCACCGGAAGAGGGATAGGTGACGGGACCTGCAATGGAAAGGAGGAATCCCATCTCAATATATCTCTGGCTAAGCTCGCTATCGCCGCTAAAGCAATGGAGCACGCCTATAGATTCCCTCATTCCATCCGCTCCACCAACCCCACCTATGCCGTCAGCCCACCCGGTGAGTATGCCGAGCACCTCCTCCTGAGCATCGCGGCAGTGAACGATCACCGGCAACTTGAGCCCGCGTGCCAGTGCCAGCTGCTTTTTAAATGCATCGACCTGTGTCTCCCTTGGCGATAGATTGCGATAGAAGTCAAGCCCGATCTCCCCTATGGCTACCACCTTGGGTTGCCGGGCCAGCTCAGACAACCTCTCCAGGTCATCATCACTCATCCTAGCAGCGCTATGGGGGTGAAACCCCACAGCAGCGAAAACCTCAGGGTACATCGCCGCCAGCCTTACCGCCTCTCTGCTGGAATCGAGGTCGCAGCCCACATCGACCACCGCTACCACCCCGGCACCCCTGGCCCTCTCCAACACCCGGTCGCGGTCTTTATTGAAAAGGCGCATATCGATGTGGGTATGAGAATCAACCAACACGGGCATGCTCCAGCCTGGCATCCTCCTCGGCCACTAGTTCCTCATCCAGCTTGCTAAAAAGGGGCTGGGGAGGAGCCAGCTTTTGGCCTGGTGATAACCTGTCTATCGACCAGCCGCTATCCTCTACCCTGCCTTCAAAGCCGAGAAGCTCATGCAATTCCTGCGAGCTAAAGGGCAAGAAGGGATAAAAAAGCGTCTTGAGACACGAGATTACAGAGAGGGTCACATATAAACTGGTGGCAGCTCCTTCACGCTCATCCTTAAGCCTTTTCCAGGGAGCCTTCTCATCCAGGTAGCGATTCGCTTCCTGTGCCAGGCTCATAGCAATTCTAATCGCCTCCCTGAAGTGACACCGTCCGAGCAACCCGCCGATACTGTCGAGGGCATCCTCCGCCTTCTTAACCAGGGCGTTGCTTCGCTCATCGAACTCAGCGGGTGCGGGCACCTGGCCGCCGAAGTTGCGATAGGTCACAGTAAGCACCCGATGAACCAGGTTTCCATAGGTAGCCACCAGCTCATCGTTATTGCGGCGCACAAACTCCCGCCAGGAAAAATCGCTATCCCCATCCTCGGGCATACTCACCGAGAGGAAGTAGCGTAAGGGATCGGGATCATATCGCTCCAGATAATCGGGTAGCCAGACCGCCCAATTGCGGCTGGTAGAGAGCGCCCGCCCCCCCAGGGTGAGGAACTCGTTGGCAGGGACATCGTAAGGGAGGTTGAGCCCTCCATAGCCCAGGAGCATCGCCGGCCAGATGATGGTGTGAAATATGATATTGTCCTTACCTACGAAGTAATAGGACCTGGCATCCCCCTGCCAGAACTGTCGCCAGCTATCCCCATCGCCACCGCGCTCCGCCCACTCCACGCTCGCCGAGAGATAGCCGATCACCGCCTCAAACCACACATAGAGTCGCTTGTTCTCGAATCCAGCAACGGGCACCGCTATACCCCACTCAATATCCCTGGTTATCGCCCTATCCTTCAGCCCCTCGGCTAAATAGTTTATGGTAAAATTACTAACATTCTGCTTCCAGTGGGACTGCCCTCTCACCCATTCGGTGAGCTGGTCGTTGAATGCGCTCAGGCGGAGGAAGAAGTGCTCCGACTCCCTGACCTGCGGAGGGCAGGTGCATAATCGGCAATAGGCATCGAGCAGGTCCACCGGGTTCAGCGGCTTGCCGCAGTTATCGCACTGGTCTCCCCTTGTCCCTTCAAAGCCGCAGCAGGGGCAGGTCCCCTCCACATAGCGGTCGGGCAGAAACCTGCTGCAGCTAGGACAGTAGAGCAGCGTCATGGTATCACGATAGATATATCCCTTATCCTGAAGGATCAGAAATAGGTCTTGGGCCAGCCTTTGATGATTGGGAGTATCGGTAGTAGTGAAAAGGTCAAAAGAGATTCCCAGCTTCCGCCACGAATCGAGAAATTCCTCGTGGAAGCGGTCAGCAATCTCTTTTGGTGGCCTGCCCTCTTTCTCCGCGCGTATCGTAATAGGGGTGCCATGCTGGTCTGAGCCGGAGACCATGAGCACATCGTTGCCCTTGAGGCGATGGTAGCGGGCAAATATATCCGCTGGCAAATAGGCACCGGCGATCTGTCCCAGGTGAAGTGACCCATTGGCATAGGGCCAGGCGACCCCGATAAAGATGCGCTCCGTCATAGCCGATTTATTCTATCATAATAGAGCCTGTTGCACAAAGTAAAGGCTTGAATAATTCCCCTCATTAGGCGGTAAAAATAGCTGTTATAAACGGATGATGGCTCCACCATTGGGACTAATATAAGCTTTCCAATAGCCTAATTACTCATTGTAATGATAAAGGTTGTGTTTATGTAACAAGCTCAACACTCGCCGCAGAGGCTAGCTCAGTCTTATCCAGAGCCTGTAGAGCTCTCTCTTTCCAATACCTGTAGCTTTTGCCACCTGGGAGACAGCATCCTTAGCCGAAAAGCCCTCTTGGTACAAGCGGCGCAGCTCCTCTTCCGCGGAGGTACTCACCCCCTTCTCCCCTTTCACCTTCCCTTCAACCACCAGGGTGAACTCACCGACCGGCTCACGGAAATGGGAAAGGGCGGCGCTCACCGTCCCCCTAAAAACTTCCTCATGAACCTTGGTCAGCTCGCGGCAGACCGCGATCCGGCGGTCCCCCAGAACACCCAGGATATCCCCCAGAGCAGCTATGACACGGTGAGGCGCCTCGAAAGCCAATATAGTCCTCTCCTCATCGGCGACCTGCTCCAGCAGCCTCCTCCGCTGACCCTTCCTACGGGGCAGGAAACCGACATAGATAAACTCGCCGGCGTTTAGCCCGGAGACGGCGAGAGCGGTGACCAGAACAGAGGGGCCAGGTATGGGGACAACCGGGATGCCCCGCTCTATTGCTGACACCACCAGTTCATAGCCCGGGTCGCTTATCCCGGGCATCCCCGCTTCAGAAACCAGTGCCACATCCCCCTGCTCCAGACGACCCAGCAGGTAGGATAGCTTGGCCTCTCTACTGTGCTCGTGGTAGCTGGTTAAGGGGGTTTTAATACCATAGGCAGTAAGGAGGCGCCTGGTCTTACGGGTATCCTCTGCTGCAATGAGCGCCACCTCTCGGAGAACACGTAGCGCACGGAAGGAAATATCCTCCAGGTTGCCTATCGGGGTGGCTACGATGTAAAGGGTCGGCATCAATCCAGCTCTGGCTAGATTATGGGGCTGGTGGCTTCGTATATGATCAAGAAGATTACCAAGCTTTCGCCAACGGCCACTCTAACATCGCTGATTTTGGCTCCCTGGCTTTGAAGTTGCTGGAGTGCAGCGTTTACCCTGCTATCGTCCCTCTCCGGCTTGAACGCCCCTCTGGCAGAGAAGGACAACGTCTTAATATAGATCGCCATTGTCACTAATCCATTCCGTGTATTTGTGAACCATTATAGCTTACCGACCATTGCCCAGTCCATCCATTGTACTCTTATAGCACATCTATTTGTACAACACTCCCATAATCCAGGGTGCACTCACTATCCGAATGAGCTCGATTCTATTCGGTTTCAGTTGGTAGCTTCCACCGTAATCCATGTTATAATTGGGTGACATTAAGAGGAAGCTTTTATGGAACATAACAAGCAAAGAAGTATAAAACCGAAACTTCAGATAATACGCCCACCTTCAATTCCGGCACTATGGTCTGTCGGTGCTATAAAAATTTGGCTCACTTACTCATTTGCCCCCGAATGGTTTAAAGATGCACTCAATGAGGCTCGAACGGGGTCAGACCATAATTCACGTCGAAGAGAGATTCTATTTGCTGTGTGCTGTGTGGAGAGCTACTTATTCGAGTGGACACGTGACGAGG
>DAOUEU010000035.1:0-37928 GCA_034430255.1 Dehalococcoidia bacterium
TTCATACTCCATATTATATTGTGCTTCGCCTCTTGCTGTCCATCTTAACCATTATCCTTGACAGCACTAGGGGGGCAAACTAAAATAGGACTGCGCCGAGGTAGCTCAGGTGGTAGAGCAGCGGACTGAAAATCCGCGTGTCGGCGGTTCAACTCCGCCCCTCGGCACTTCTTTTTGCTTAACTTTTACCATTGATTTCTCCTTTCTTAACCTTCGGTTTCCGCTTCCTTTTATAGTCCAAGCTCAGGACTACCCGGTCGTGACCCAGTTTCTTGCCCTTTATTTCACCTATTTCTAGCAGCCTTCGACAATGGCTGTCTGGAATTCCCATCTTGTTAGAAGCTTCTTTAACGCTATACACTCTTGACCTCACCATCCACTACTATAGATAGCGCTCACAATTTCAAGATTCATGATACCCAGCATAGGTAAAAGAATTTCAAAGAAAGAAATTGATGTATTCCGTAAGCGTATCGGTTGATAATGCGTCTGTGGCTCTGTTGACCATAAAAGGCAGCAAAAAGCATTGACAATTACTATATATTGTGGCATTATTATTGAGTCTACACAATATAATGTGGTTTGTCGCTCCAAAGAGGATGAGGTGCGGGAAGAAATGCTTTTGAAAATCGCTGAAAGGAGGTCGAAAAAATAAACTATGCGGGTAGTAGGTCGCATTCTACTTGTCATCGTGATGGTTATCGGTGTTCTTCTGGTTGTGGCCGGGACAGCAACCCTTGTAGGAGCTGATGGTTGGACCGGCAAAATAGATGATATTAGCATTAACTTTAACATTGACTCTGGAGTTTTCAAAGAAGCTGGGGATGGGGGAGTGGCTATGGGACTAGTACTGTTGGCAGCCAGCATTATAACAAACCTAAGAACTACTGACTTCATAAGTTGGGAGATAGGGTCTAGTGACTGACAGGAAACTCACTACTAAGTAACCAAAGTGCTGGTCGTGTACAGGACTGGAAAAGCCTAGCCTTGGGCGCTTTGTATTAATTAGTAGAGAAGAAGAGAGAAGAACGTAATTATTAGTTGTTATTAGCCCTTCGTGTGAGGGCTTTCTGCTATATTAGAGGGCGTCCTCTAATCCGTTTCAAGTTGAGCTGATTGAAAAATCTAATTATGCTATTCCCTTTTTGGGCATAACTAGTAACGGGGCAGCAAAATGCTACGGAAGGAGGTGTAAAGGGTTACTTGGTGGTATAATAGGAATCCGTAAGTGCTTGGAGCAGTCTACTGGAAGGTGGTCGCTTGCCATTCTTAACCTGGGAGATATAGGATTTGCTTAAATTGCTTAACTCTGCTATCTGTGAATCAGTAAGTTTCTTAAGCAGTTTAGCTGTGGCTGAGCGGGCTGAGAATCCGTGTGTCGGCGGTTCAACTCCGCCCCTCGGCACTTTTAACCGAAACCTTCCGTGAACATTTCCTATCTGAGCTAGCCTGGGATAGAGGAACGCCCTTCCATATGCCGCACCTCGGCCTCCTGAACTCTCAGTAATTTAAAGAGTGACTGCAATGCTAGTATAATAAGCAGAAAATGACACTCAGGAACGAAGCGTTTATAAGCCATTGATAAAGGGCGGGCTTCGTATTAGCAATTATCTGAGGGGGAGAGATGACAGTAGAAACGAAACGGATAGTATGCGGCTTCTGTGCCAGTCACTGCCGCTATAAAGTGAGGGTTGAGGACGGCCGATTTCTGGGCGCTGACCTGCAGAAGAGGACGGATTCGCCTACCGCCGAGAGGTGGAGGAAGATAGTTGCGGCATGTCCCCGCGCGCTCGCTGCTCCCGAGTTCCTCTATCACCCCGACCGGCTGAACTACCCGCTGAAGCGGGCAGGCAAGCGTGGAGAAGGCAAGTGGCAACAGATTGGCTGGGAGCAGGCACTGGATGAAATAGCAGTAAAATTAGCAGAGATAAAAGATAGTTACGGCCCTGAGGCGCTTGCCATTGCTACCAGCGGCGAGCAGAACTCCGCAGACGAATACCGGGTGCGTTTCCAGTCCCTTTTTGGCACACCGAACCTGCTCGGCCCGCCCAGTTGTGGTGCCGGCATGACGCTGAGCCACCTCCTTACCGGGTGGATGGTCTACCTGCCCTATATCCGCCCGGAAACCCGCTGCGTTATGCTGCTGGGGGCAAATCCCCAAGCGGCGGCCCCGCAGTTGTGGAACGGCATCCGTGCGTTACAGAAATTTGGGCTCAAGCTGATCGTGGTGGACCCCAGGGGTACGGACCCCGCAGTGGAAGCTAATCTGTGGCTACAGCCCCGGCCGGGCACCGATGCTGCCCTGCTGCTGGGCATGACAAACACCATTATAAGCGAGGGGCTCCACGATAAGGATTTTGTCGACAGGTGGTGCTATGGTTTCGACAGGCTTGTGGAACGGGTGGGGGATTACACGCCGCGGAGGGTTGCAGGTATCACCGGGGTGCCGGTAGAGAAGATCAATGAAGCTGCCCGAATGTATGCCACCAACAAACCGGGCTTAATCTTCCACGTTAATGGGTTGGAGGAGCAGGCGAATGCCACACAAGCTCTGCACAGCAGGTACATCCTGGCGGCGATAACCGGAAACATAGACATACCGGGTAGCGATGCGTTACTGGAGCCCCATCCCCGCTTGAGGCTGGTTGCCGATGTGGAAATGCTGGATAAGATGAGCGGTGAGCAGAAGAACAAGATGATCGGTGGGGAAAGGTTTAAGCTCTACTCCTGGCCTGTCTATGATAGGCTCAGGGAAGTCGTGGAGAAAACCAGAGAGCGGCCGCTATCAAGCTTCTGGATCTCAGGCTACGCTCATGCCCCTTCCGTGTTTCGCGCCATGATCGACGGAAAACCCTATCCGGTCAAGGCGATGGTAACGATAGCCAAGAACCCACTCCTCACCTTCCCCAACGCAAAGCTGATCTATGAAGCGCTAATGAATCTGGAGCTTCATGTTGCTATGGATGTGTTCATGACGTCCACCTGTCGCATTGCCGACTATGTGCTCCCTGCGGCCTGCGGTTTGGAGAAACCCATAATCCATGGGGGCGATTACTTCCTCCACCTGCAGGCGGGTGAAGCCGCTGTCGCACCGCTTTATGAGCGAAAGCCGGAGTACTATCTATGGCGTGAGCTGGGGATAAGATTGGGGCAGGAGGAATACTGGCCGTGGAAGACCCTGGAAGAGGCCTATGACTATCGCCTTGTACCAATGGGTGTTACCTTCAGGGAGTTCATGGATAGCAAGGGCTACGATAACCCCGCGCTTCGATACAGGAAATACGAAGAGAGGGGATTCGGCACGCCTACAGGTAAGCTAGAGCTATACTCCACCATCCTTGAGGAGCTGGGATATGACCCGCTGCCCAGCTACACCGAGCCGCCGCGGAGCCCGGTGAGCGATCCGAAGCTGGCGAGGGAGTACCCTTTAACTCTAATCTCAGGTGGCAGAAATCGGCGTTATTACCATTCACAGGGTCGCCAGCTTGAGTCCATTCGAAAACGGTCTCCAGAGCCGATAGCCCAGATTAACCCGGAAGCAGGTATTGGGCAGGGCATTAAAGATGGCGACTGGATTTGGATCGAGACCGAGGTGGGAAGGGCCAAATTCAGATGTAAGTATTTCAGGGGACTCGAACCTGGTGTCGTACAGGCAGAGCATGGCTGGTGGCTCCCTGAAGACCCTTCCCCCGATAGCCTGTTTCGATCGAACATAAACGCGGTGCTGGACGATGATCCCGACCTCTGTGACCCGGTAAGCGGTAACTTTGTGCTCAGGGGACAGCTGTGCAGGGTGTATAAGGCTGAGGATTAGGCGGAGGGTGATGGCCGTAGACAAGTGTTGCACGCTCAGCCAGGAAGCTCGAATATCGATCGGAAGCAATTTAACCATAAGCCGAGAGGAGGTGAAACGGTTTGTCCATAAATAAGGAGGAGCTCAAACAAACGATAATCGAATTTCTGAAAAAGCATTATGGGGGCACCATGGCCACGATTAGGGAGGATGGCACCCCCCAGGCCAGTGGTATGAGCTTTGTTAACGATGGCCTTACCATCTATCTTGCCATGGACCCCGAGAGTCAGAAAAAGAAGAACATCGACAGAAATCCCAATGTCGGCCTAGCCACCTTTAAGGACTACTATAAATGGGACAAGGTCAAGGCAGTACAGCTCGCGGGGAAGGCGGAGCTGGTGACTGACGAGGATGAGATTAACAAGATTCAGATGCTTTTTGCGGAGAAGTTCCCTTGGGTGGTTAGCAACGAGATGGTGCTGGAGTGGTATGGCAGGGTGGGGCCGATACCCTACTACAAGGTAGTTCCCCATACGATTGCTTACCTGGACTTTCAGAAATACGGTTTCAATGGCCATGAAGTACTGGAGGTTTAGTGCCAGGTGTCCAGTGCATTAGGTGCCATGGAGGGTGCCGACCTTTTCCCAGCCTAGCACGGTGCCATGGTAAGGCGGTGTATTTCGAAAATCTCGTGAAAGGAGCTCTCGGTGGTAACCCCGGAACGGAAAAATCCTGAGAAACTCGCCGCGCCCTGCGGGCTCTATTGTGGTGCCTGCTCGATCCTTGCTGCTATTAGGAAGAACGATCCTCAGTTCCTGGAGCTGATCGCCAGGGGGGTAGCCGACTATCTGGGGCATCCGGTAGAGGGAAAGGACCTCGCCTGCGAGGGCTGTCTCTCGGAGGTAGTAGCTGTCGTGTGCCGCGAGTGTAGGCTGCGGGCTTGCGCCTTTGAGAGAGGGTTAACCCACTGCGCGCAGTGCGATGATTTTCCCTGTCAGCAGATCATCGATTTTAATAACGATGGCTTCCGACACCACAGTGAGGTCCTGGACAACATCAGTCGCCAGCGGGAGATTGGTCTTGATGCCTGGGTCAAGGAGCAGGAGGAGAGGTGGCGCTGCCCCGGCTGTGGCTGCGTTGTCGACTGGTATGCTGGTAAGTGCCTCAAATGCGATGCTACCCTTAAGGGGCACTTCTAGTTGACATAAGCCTTTTCACCCTCGTATTTACGCTACCTGGTTTCCGGTCGGCCCGGCTCTCGGCTATCTGAGCTGGCAACACCAAATACAATCGTCCTTGACCGAGAAGCTGACAATATGCTATTCTACACGAGTGCAGGGGATGGGATGCGCTAACTGAAAATCCGCATGTCAGCAGTTCGACTTCTCGGCAAGAGAAGCAGCGAGCTGCTGATTAGGAAGATAGAGGTCGAAAAGCCGAAGTGGCGGAACAGGTAGACGCGACGGTCTCAAAAACCGTTGGGGGGCGACCCCCGTGTCGGTTCGATCCCGACCTTCGGCACTTTTCTGCGCCTTGAGGCGATAGATGCGGGACCTAGCGGGTTTAAAAATGCCGAGTTGTGTAGCGGTAGCACGGGGGACTTTGGATCCCTAAGCCCAGGTTCGAATCCTGGCTCGGCAGCTTTTTCGAGCTTCAGTGAGGGTATCGCGGTAGATGAGGGGAGTATCTAGTAGGCTTAGGGCTTTTGGCCTTTTTTAGGAGTTAAAAGGCAGCGGAACGAAGATTCCCCGATAGCTCAATGGTAGAGCGAGCGGCTGTTAACCGCTAGGTTCGAGGTTCGAGTCCTCGTCGGGGAGCCATTTTAGTTGAAAGCAAGAACCTTTTCCAATACTTTTGCGTTTGTTCTCCTATTGGGAAGCGGCCAAGATAATGGGGAGGGACATCTTGACGCCTTTTTTTAAAGCGAAATACAGCAGTTAATTGGTTGAGCATTCGGTACAAGTGTATAATGTGGGAAATCAGCAGCCCTGTGTGAGAAGAACTAGCTGGCTTTAATATCCTTCTTAGTTCCCTTGCCTATCATTATTCTCCAGAACCAGTTGAACTTCACCTTTTCTACCTCAATATTCACAAAACCTGTTGAAAGAAACAGGTTCCTCAGTCCTTCGGATGTAGAACTTCCCACGTGTGCTTTTTCACCGATTTTTCCAGCGAGGTCTACTATTTTCATCAGTAAGTAGTCGTCGCAAATATCCTGTATTATAAAGACCCCATTACGTTTTAGAGATTTCCATATCCTCGAGAAAATCTCTTCTTTTTTATCGAAATGATGGAATGCATTTGTGCTTAGAACATAGTCGTAATAATTCTCATAATCTAATGAACTTCCACTCCCTATTCTAAATTCCACATTGTCATACGTGAATTTGGCGAGATTCTGTTTAGCTTGCTCGATCATCTTCTTAGATAAGTCCAGGCCAATAACTTTCCCAGTTCCTTGAAGCTTTGAAGCGATATCAATGGTTCCCCATCCGGTGCCACAGCCTAGATCGAGGATATTCATTCCCTTTTCAATTTGCATCTTCTTTATTACGAGAGTCTGGGTTCGGCGTTGGTAAGATTTGACAAGCCGGGATTCGTCGTAACTCTTTGCTGCCCTATCAAACCCCCGAGCCACATATTCATCTTGCCCTTTCTTACTCACATCAGCAATCGCTCCTTTCGTTCGGCATTCTTATATAAGAGTCAGGGTTCGTCTAACGAGCGCCGGTTTGCTAAATTCTACCATCATTTGAAGACATTGAACATTTCGCCCTAATGTTGCCTTCTAGAAGCTATTTCTTATAGGGATTGGGATGGTGTAATCGATTGCTACCTGCCCCGCTTCGAACTCGATTCGCTTAATGAAAGACCTGAAGAAAGCCTTCCGCTCCATGGAAGCACGGGGTGCTGCCAAGAGAATAACGGAGAGGTCCGATGCATCGGACGCGGCAAGGCGGAGAGGCGATATATCACCGCTCTGGCGTATGAGCTGACTCCCTTGACTATGGGGGAACCTTAGCGTATGTTATGAGTGGAGATGTAAAATATGGCGTCCCGGATTGTCCTAAATTACCGGGGCAGAGGAGAACTAGATATGGCAAATTCTGAGATAGTAGAAGGCTTGAAGATATGTGAATTGTTCGCCTCGCTGGGTGAACAGGAAGTACAGGGCTTAGCCTCATCACTCGGCGGGGCGTGCCAGGTGGAAACCTATAAGGCTGGGGACACCATATGCGCTCAAGGTGAGCATAAAACGAGGCTGTATATAGTTATAGAGGGTCAGGTACTACTTCATAGGACCATTTACCTCGGAGACCGCACGGCAACAATGCCCGTCGCCCTCCTGGGTAAGGGGAGAGCTATGGGCTGGACAGCGTTGCTGTATGGACCTCGCTACGTGACGGCATCAGCAGTGTGCCAGAAGCCCAGCAGAGTCATATCCGTGGAGGGGATGAGCCTTCGGTCAGCGCTGGAAAAGGAGCCAAACATAGGCTTCAGGGTGATGGAACGGCTTGCCTGTATGCTAGGGGACAGGCTTCGGGCAGCATACAGTGCAGCTGAAGCTCATCTCTGATAGAGAGAACTCCAGGGTCATAAAAGTTCTGATTTTCCCACTGCAAAGAGAGTCAATTATTCAGGTAAGAGGGACTTCTTTAATCTCCTCCTCCGAGATTATCGGCCACTAGTGCTTTAGGAGCGTATTGCCTGGATAGATTCAAGGTCGCTCATATTGAGGACCTGCGCTTTCTTGGCGATCCTTCTAATCAGCTTGGTGAGGACTATCCCAGGGCCAACCTCTATAAAAGTGGAGACACCTACCCCTTCCATGTATTCCACTGAGGCCTGCCACTTAACACTCAGGCATAGCTGCTGAAGTAGCTCCTCTTTAACTTCGTCGATGGTGGTTATCGGCTTAGCCGTGCTGTTAGCCACGATGGGGACCTGGGGTGGGGAAAAGTTAATTCGTGAGATAGCCTGCGCCATACCTTCAACGGCAGGCTGCATAAAGGGGGTGTGAAAAGCGCCGCTCACTTCAAGAGGCACCACACCGATGGCCCCTCTCGATTGGGCCAGGTCCATAGAGCGTACTATTGCCTCGCTACTACCGCTGACCACGATCTGCCCGGGGCAGTTGATATTAGCAATCCGGGCACCGCTCTCCAGGCATATCTCCTCCATCGATACCTCATCCATACCGATAATAGCCGCCATGCCTCCTGGTTTGCTCTTGCCTGCTTCATGCATCAGGCGACCCCGTTCCCTGACCAGGCAAACGGCATCGGAAAATGAAAGGACGTTTGCTGCTACCAGTGCGGTGTACTCACCGATGCTGTGTCCGGCGACAAAGTCAGGCTTTAGACTACCGTTGAGCTCCAGTGTGGCTTTTAAGTAGGCGACGCTGACTGTCAGCATTGCTGGCTGGGTATGGATGGTTTCACGCAGTTCCTGCTCGGGACCCTCAAAACAAAGCCGGGACAGGGGAAACTGGAGCGCTTGGTCCGCTTCCTCGAAGACCTGCCTCGCCTCTTGTGAACTCTGTAAAAGTTCGTAGCCCATACCGACTGCCTGTGAGCCCTGTCCGGGAAAGACATAGGCAATCTTGGGTATCGGTTTCGTCTCCAGTTCAGCCATGAGCTCAACGCCATTATTCAGCAGTAACTGATATCCCCCTCAATTATCCACTCAATTTCGCTGTTGTCTTTGAGGACGGAAACAATATGGTTCTTATGATACAGTTGCTCGACTCGATACAAGTGCTCTCCATAGTCCAATACAACGTGATTCTCATCTGGAACCGAAACCACCCGACAGGCCTTTAGCCCACCGATACCGATTCCGATGGCCTTTAAGGTCGCCTCTTTCGCAGTCCAGTAGCGAAAGAAAATATACCAGGACTCCTCTTTGCCCAGGTCCCATTCTTGGTCGCTCGCGACCAGGCTGAATATTGACTCTTGCCGAGGTTTTATTTCCTCTATATCGATCCCGACCATTTCTTTACTTATAACCGCTGCCACGTACTTCGGTTTATGGGCGAGCGACCAGTAATTGCCATCAAAAGGGCATGGAACGTCATTTTCGTCTTTACGTAACTCTCCAAGCGTAACCCCGCTCTTTTCTGCGCTCAGCCTTAATGCCTCCCTGGAAAGCCTGCTTAGCCTGGATATCCTTTCTCTTCCTGAGAGCGTATGTTCGGCTTCGGCAACCTGCAAGATTACCGGAAATAAAGTCATCGGTCTGCTCAATCCCTAATCGCCTTATCAATAAGACCTTTGTCGAAGTAGTTGGTCGACATTCCACAGTCCACGATTATGCTCTGGGCATTTATGCCGCTTGATCGATTGCTCAGTAGGAATGCCACCGCATTGGCAACTTCTTTGGTCTCGATAGCTTTCTTGCGTAGACTCAATTGTTCGGCGTAAAGGTAATAATCCAGGTACCCTGGTATTCCTGCGGATGCAGAGGTTTTCAACAAGCCGGCCTTAACTGAGTTGAACCTGACTTGGGAAAACGAGCTGAAGGATTTGGCCAGAAAGCACAAGGTAGAGTCCAGGGCAGCCTTTACAGGCGCCATCCAGCCGTAGGGTTCGGCGGCTATTGTTGTGGCTGAGATCGACATGGTGACTACGGATGCCTTTTCATCTAGTAGGTCTTTAAATGCGTTTACAATACTGATTAATGAAAAACAGGATATGTCGAAAGATTGCAGGAAGTCTTTCTTCCTTGTTTGGTGAAATGGCTTGAGTCCCTCTTCGTAGTTGGCAAAAGCAATTGAATGAACGATGCCGTGAATCTTAGGATACTTCTTGGAGACCTCTTCAGCTAGTTTCGTGATCTCGTCTTCCCGCTCGACATCACATATGTAAACGTCCGCACCGGGGAAAAGCTTGGAAACGCTTTCTTTGTGCGCCGCAGACTGAACTGAATGTATGACCTTCGCCCCTGCCTCAGAAAGAACCTGGGTGATGAAAAAGGCAACGCTCTTCTTATTAGCTACGCCGAAGACAAGGAAGGTTTTACCTGCGACGTCTAGGAAGTCCATATGCCTCGCTTTCACTTCCGACTTTAAATTTCAGACTTCACCACGCTGACGGCAAACTCCACAGTTACGGCCGTCTTCCCGGCAACTGATGCACTGCCTTTCATGAAGGAGGCGTTGCTCACCGTCTCCACTACCTCCGCTTGCAGCTCCAGCAGATCGCCCGGCCTGACGATGTTCTTGAATCGTGCGTTGCTGATACGGGTCAGCACGGGGGTGCCGCCGCCGATACCGCCTAGGATGTTTGATAGTAGAATCCCCGCGGCTTGGAAGATGGATTCGCAGATGAGCACCCCGGGCATGATCGGGTTACCAGGGAAGTGCCCCTGGAAAAACCACTCATCCGATCTCATTTCCCTGGTCGCCTTGATCTTGTTCTCCGTCAACTCTACGACCTTGTCGACGAATAAAAACGGTGGACGATGAGGTATCGCATTTAAAACATCTTCCATTTTACAAACCTCCTGTTACCTCTAGTACAGAACCGTTGACGTAAGACGCTTCCTTAGATGCCAGGAAAAGAACACAGGCAGCGACCTCCTCGGTCTTTCCGAATCTCTTTAAAGGCACCTGGGCTGTATAAGAATTGCGTAATTCATCAGGAAGGTCTTGAATTAACTCGGTTGCGATAAATCCCGGAGAGACGCAATTGACTGTAATGCCCCTGCGGGCGACCTCCTTCGACAGTGATTTGGTCAGCGCAACCAGGCCTGCCTTTGAGGCGGCATAGTTTGCCTGACCTTCAAATCCATATTTACCGGACGGTGAGGTTATACTGATAATCCGTCCATATCGTTTGCGCATTAGGCTCATCACCGCAAACTTACACATGTAAAAGATTCCGCTGAGATTGACATTCAGCACATCATGCCACTCCGATTCCTTCATCATGGCCAGTACAGCATCTTTCCGAATACCTGCATTATTTACAAGTATCTCGAAGCCTTCATATTTTTTATCCACGTATTCAAAAAACTTTTCAACTTCTTCATATTTAGACACGTCAATTATTTGGACATCAATATTCTCAGCGAACTCCTTGTTGTCTTGCTTGAACTGTTCCGTAACATCTTCGTTTGAGGCAATGATAACCCGGGCACCAGCCCTCAGGAAACTCTCGACAATGCTTTTACCTATTCCCCTTGTTCCTCCGGTTACAATAGCGGTCTGTCCCTTGAAATCGTACATCTTTCACCTCCAGCGCAATTAAATCAGGACATTAGATATTTGTCAACATCGTTTGAGGTAATCACGCCATAGTTAGCCGCACCCAACCAGCCTGACATAATGATACCCACTGACCCGGTATGGAAGAGTCCAGGTATCTCCTCGTGAAGCCCCATGCTGACCCTCAGGCCCTCGAATTTGGTGCCGAAAGAGGCACCACATTCATGAAGGGTATACCGCTGAAATGTTTTTGGGGTGGCAGCTTCCACGTGGTCGATTTTTCCCCGCGCTCCGGGGATATATTTCTCCAGAGTATCGAGCGTCGATTCGATTAATTCCTGTTTGGAGGTATGATATTCTTCCTCAGAAAGGCTGGCCCAGTCTTCGTAGTTTGCATTGGTAGAAGAGACAATAGAGTACATGTCTGAGCCAGGGCGAGTTTCCGGGTAGTATATGGAGAAGGTACGGCTGGTGGCATCCCTGCTGCAAAGCATGGTGGAATCGAATTTCTCCGCTACCGAAGTAAAAAGCAAATCCCCTATATAGTCGATAGCTTCATCCTTTTTGATACCCATGTAGACCTGGCAACTGCTATTATTCAGGCGTACCTTTCTTGCTTCCTCAATGAAGCTTTCTGAAAAGTGCTCGTCACCCACGTATTTATGAATGGTTGATTTAAGATTGCCGTTGGAGATAGCAGCCTTACACTTGATCATCTTACCATTGACGATTACTCCTGCCACTCTCTGATCTTCGATGACAATTTTTTCCACCAGGGCCCTTGTCCGAATATCGACCCCATTTTTTGTAAGCTCATCCTTCATTTTGCCGATAAATTTATCGGTTCCCCCTCTAACGGTATAAACGCCTTTACTCATAAAATTTGAAAACACGATTCCATAGCTTATCGCCGGGTCATCCAGGGTTGATCCGTTTGCATAGGTGATCGGTTCCATTAACATTCGGACAACGTCGTCGTGGCCAGGGAAGAACTTCTCAAAAAGCTCTCTGGTTGTCATCGTTTGGTCGTCATAGAAGTTCATATCCCTGGCTGTATTGAAGAAGCCTTCAACGTTCTCTTGGGGTATTTTGAATCGCTCCAGCAGGATGCGGGTGAAATCCTCCCTGTCGAAGGTTGTTGTGAAGGAGAACTGGGGGTTGTCAAACCTGATTCCCTTTAGTTGAACGATCATGTCAGCGATTTCAGGGGTCCAGTATTTACGACAGGTCTTAATCATGCCGACCGGAAATCCGTGCAGGGAGATATCGAAGATGTGCCCACCCTTCCTCTTGAACCAGGTAGCCAGTCCACCGAGCTGATGGTGCTGCTCCAGAAGTAGAACTGAATGGCCGTTTTTGGCCAGCATGTTTGCACTGGTCAGCCCGGCCAGACCGCTGCCAATGACGATGGCATCATATTCCGGCTTGGTATCCCTCAGACGATCGCTCATCGGTAAACTTCCCTCATATTATCCCTTCTGTAGTATATGGAGATTTGCCATGGAAATGCCGCTGAGCATTGCTCCAACGATCCCTAGAAACCCCTGGTCGGTGCCACAAATGAAAAGGTTCTCTAAATGGGTTCTACCGGTTTTTATTTTATTTGGGGTTCCATATACTGCGCCGTTTAGGTGGCCGGTAAATCGGTATATCGTCTTGGGGGTGAACATATCTGTGTAAACGATTGAGTCACGGAAATCTGGTACGAATTTTACCACCTCTTTAAGAGAGATTTCAAGCCAGGCAGCTTTCTGGGCTTTATATTCTTCCTGCTCTAACTTGTTCCAGAGATCGAAGTTGGCCATGTTGGTTACCCTGATCATGGCTTCAGGCAGTGGGCTTTCGAAGTAAAAATTGTTAGGGCAGCAAATAACACCGCTTGAAACATCGACCAAATCGTCCGGTTTCCTGTAACTGAATCTATCCGAGTTATTGAAAAAGATGATAGTTGTGTCATAGCCCACTTCCGCAAGTTCTCTATCAAGGACCATGATGAACTCTACGAATGAAAGTCGCCCCACATCATACTTGACTCTCGCAGGATCGTAGTCGGATAGAAGCCTCATGGTTTCAACGTAACCGGCCGATGATATTATATTATCTGCCGTCAGCACTTCAGCGTTATCGAGCATTACCGATTCAACCCTGCCGTTAGCAACCTGAATACTTTTTACACCGCACTTTAGCCTTAATTCACCACCGTGCCCCTTATACTTCTTGACCAGTACATCGAGGATCTGCCGGACACCGGCCTGGGGCCGGGCAAAACCTTCACAGAAGATACTACTAAACATAATAACGAACTGCCCCAATTCCATGTCATTTTCCTGGGCATTGCCGTAGAACATGAGCGGGCAAAAGATCATGTCAACGAGGAGCGGGTCGGAGATTATCGAGCTCACCAGTTGGCGAGCCGGGATCGGTTTCAGATCCAGAGCCAGTGCGTCATATTCAGAAATGGTTTTAAGCAGCTTGTGGAAATTGTCGGCTTGCGCTGGGAAATTCTCCACCACCTCTTGGATAAAAAATTCCAGGTTGTTATTGAATCTGAGGGTTTTCTCTGGGAACCTGACTGCTGACGTCCGTTGCTGGCAGAGGGCAAAATCTTCAGCTTTTAGCTTGAGCTGCCGCAGCAGCTTTGGCAGTGGAGTTGATTTGGTACCACGGGGGACATAATTGGTCATTGCATGAAGGCCAACATCAAATCGATGCCCGTCCCGGCTATAGAATGAGTTTAGACCTCCGACGCGATGGTGTTTTTCTAGGATACAGACCTTTTTGTCGTAGTAGGCCAACCTGATGCCGGCGGCGAGCCCGGACATCCCTGCCCCTATAATAATAACGTCGTAACTCATATCCAGGCTCTATTGAGAGATTTCTCCCCTGTTTGGCAAGGGGTTAAGTTCATGTGAACCTTCGGCTTTCTGGTGAGGTGAAATGAAATGATGTACTCTGTTTCGCTGGTACATATTTGCTAAATACATTCCCTTGCGGTTCCGGCTGAGTGCTTACCTTAATACTATTGCGCAAATCTTTTAACGATAAGGACGGAATTGATGCCCAGCATTCCGAAGGAGTTGTTCAGTACATAGTCGACCTTATCTACCTTTTTGGGTTCGTTGATTACCAGGTTCTTAAGGGCGCACTCAGGGTCTAGGTTGTCCACATTGATCGTCTGGTGAACGACGTGGTCTTCAAATGAGGGTAAATTACCCACCAGTTCCAAAGCGCCCCCAGCACCCATGCTATGGCCAATGTAACTCTTGGTGTTGTTTATGTAGGTATTTGAATTATCCCCGAAGACTTGTCTGATTGACTGGCATTCTGCCTTGTCTCCTTGAGGGGTTCCTGTGGCGTGGGTATTTATGATATCGATGTCGCTGGCTGATATGCCGGCTTTCTTGAGAGCAAGGTTCATGCACTCAGCTTGTCTCTTTGGGTTGGGAAGAACGTAATCGGATGCATCCGAGTTGATGGCGTAACCGACGATCTCGCCGTAAATCCTTGCGCCTCTTTTGAGTGCGTCACTCAATTTCTCCAGAACGCACATACAGCCGCCTTCGGAAACGACAACACCGTTTCGGTCCCTGTCGAAGGGACGGGATGCCTTCGTGGGGTCCGGGTGGCTCGCTAACGCACCTTCATTTTTAAAGCTGAGATAAATACCAAAACCGTGGATGACCTCTGAGACCCCACCAGCCAGGGCCAAGTCTACTTCACCCAGCAGCAGCATCTGCATGCCCTGTATAAGTCCGAGGCAGCCGGCGGCGCAAGCACCTCCCAGTGTGTAGTGTGGGCCGGTAATCCCCATGTTCAGGGTGATTTCACCCGCTGGCGCACTGGCCACAGTTTTTGGGTTCTGGTGGTGGGACCAGAGGTCTAGATTGTAGCTGGACTGCTTGAGGTTATAGATTTCATTCTCGGTTTGCACGTTACCGTGCTCGGTAATCCCGACATAGACACCAATTCTCGATTTATCAACGGAGTTAAGATCCAATTTCGCGCCAGCGACTGCTTCGTGAGAGCAGTAAACCGCAAAAGACCCTGCTCGCGTTCCACGGCGTAGCTCCTTTTTTCCTTGATACTTCAGTGGATCAAAATCGCACACGCCAGCTATGACCTCGCCCATGTAGTGGGTCTCGATTTTCCCAATTCCGGATTTGCCAGCGAGCAAGTTCTGACGAAATTCTGAAAGATTGTTACCGTTTGGTGCCGATAGACCAATCCCGGTGATTACGATCCGTGTTTCATTATTCATCTTGACCACTAGTTAAATTATAGGATTCTCATGCTACCATAGCACACCGAGCATAATACCAGCTATGCCACTACCGCCTGCCATTAGCAGGACACTATCACCTGTATTAAGACGACCCTCCTCAATTGCTACAGCTAGCGAAATAGGAAGTGAACAAGAAGCGATGTTTCCCAGGTACTCTACAGTGGAAAAGCCCTTGGATTCATCCAGCCCTATGGTGCGAAACAGCAGCTGTTGATGGACAGTGCTAACTTGGTGGCAGAAAACCTTGTCTATATCCAGCTCTCTCCACCCCAACTCTCGTTGGAAGGCCTGCCATGTTTCGCGCGCTAATATTTGGCCGTTTTCCAGAATTCCTGCATAGTCCGTACTCATATAGGGGTGGCTATGCGGGTCGTAGAAATAAGTATCAGGTTCTACGCGGCAGAGGTCGTTGTGTTCTGAAGCAGTACGAATCACTCCCCCCAAGAGTTTGTGGTCGGATTTCGACGGGGAAGAACTCGTTAGCACCACTGCCACCGCTCCAGATCCCAGGGTTAGAGAGGCAAACGAGACCTTGAGCTTATCCCTGGTGATGTCCGGGTCATTTAGGACTTCGTCGATCGTTCTTTCAATACATCGCTTACCGCCCTCCGCGCCAACCACAACTCCTGCTTTTACCTGGCCCAGTTCGATCATATTTGCCAGAGTTACCATGCCGTTGGTGAAACCCAGGCAGGCATTTGAGATGTCGAAGATAAGAGCTGTGGCAGGGAGGCCCAAAGAATTATGGACTATCAAAGCTGTCGCCGGCTCGAGAAAATCACGACATACGGAAGTATGAAGTAGACATTCGATGTCCCCTTTATCGATTCCCGACTTGGCTATAGCCTTTTCTGCTACTCTTGCACTGGCCTGGCTTGGCGTCGTCTCATCGTCCCAGAATCGCCGCTCACGAATTCCGGTCATCATTTCGAAGCGTCCGTAAGAGAGATTCAGTTTCTCGTATATGGGGGCTACTCTTTCTTCCAAGCTCAGTGATGTGACGATTGTCTCCGGGATCTCGTAAGCCAAAGCCGCAATGCGGACGTTCTTGTACAGCATTGAGCAACTCCTCTACATACTCGCTACCGTGTCTGGAGCATTTCCCGGGTCAAATGCTGTAGCATTCACCTTTGCCTTATCTCGATAGCAACGTTGGAGCCTATCCGGTACAAATTCGTCGACTGACTTTCCCTCAAGCGAGATTAGCTTGTCTGAGGCAAACCCAGCTAATAGATAAAAGATAGACCTTGTCCTCTTTAATAGCATCTCCACCGCTCTCGTACGAGCATACTGCAATTAGTCGTAATTATAATAATGCGTGCAATATCATGCTAGTGACTATCGCACTTTTCGTCGAATTTGTCAACGACGTTTAAATTAACTAATTTCTAATTTTCTTACAGTTATTTTTCCAAACACTTACTTTAGGAGTATGCTACTAGGAAGTGGGTTGACCGCTTGCCCCCCTTCCGCGGGAGCCTAGATATTCCAGTGCCTGCGATGAGAACATCGTAACTTGTAGCAGGGCTCTATAGAGAGGTTTCTCCCCAGTATGGCAAGGGGAGAAAATTGGTTGAACCTTCGATTTTTCCGCCGACATAAGGTAGAACAATACATTCTGGTTTGCCGGCATCGAGTGGCTAGTACTTGGCTAAAGAAGTAAACGTCTCATCACCTTGATCGAGAATGCGAATTCCCAATAACGGCACCCTCCTGTGGTACTTAAGAAACGATGCGGATTTCTGCAAGGAAGTACTAGATATCTTTCATGAGTGTCTCCAGGTATTTCACGGAGCTATCCAGTGTTGATAATTCCATATAGTCGTCTTCGGGCACGGTGATACCATATCGTTTTCGCAACTCCATGATTATGTCCAGGAAATCCATAGAGTCCATTTCGATCTGGTCTCGTATGCGGATATCACCCTTGAGACTGCTCAGGTCTTCATCGGGGACAATTTCGTGAATGACCTCTAGGATCATGGCTCTAATTTCTTCTGCTTTCATATACTCCTTTCCTTCCATTGCGGCCAAATAGCCGCTTCAATGTTTTTCTTCAAATCTTTTAACAATAAGGACTGAGTTGATGCCCAGCATTCCGAAAGAGTTGTTCAGGATATAGTCTACCTTATCGATCTTCCTGGGTTCGTTGATTACGAGGTTCTTAAAAGCGCAATCGGGGTCCAGATTGTCCACGTTAATCGTCTGGTGAACGATGTGGTCTTCAAAGGAGGGTAGATTACCCACCAGTTCCAAGGCGCCAGCAGCGCCCATAGTATGGCCGATATAGCTTTTGGTGTTATTTATATACGAATTTGAGTCCTTACCAAAGATTTGTCTTAGTGCCTTGCATTCTGCCTTGTCACCTTCAGGGGTAGCAGTGGCGTGGGTATTTATGATATCGATGTCGCTTGCTCTTATGCCAGCTTTTTTAAGGGCAAGGTTCACGCACACAACCTGCGTTTCTGCATTTGGCAGGATGAAATCGAATGCGTCTGAGTTGGTAGCATGTCCTACGATTTCGCCGTAGATCCTGGCTCCTCTTCCAAGTGCATCACTGAGTCTTTCCAGAACGCATATACAGCCGCCCTCGGAAACAACAATACCGTTTCTGTCTCGGTCAAAAGGGCGTGATGCCTTTTGAGGGTCGGGATGGCTTGCCAGTGCCCCCTCATTTCTAAAAGCGGCAAAAACACCGAATGTACCAGGCGTCTCCGAGACCCCACCCGCCAGGGCCAAATCTACTTCATCCAGCAGCAACATCTGTAAGCCCTGTATTATTCCAAGGTTGCCAGCGGCGCAAGCGGCTCCTAATGTGTAGTGCGGGCCGGTTATCCCCATGTTCATGGTAACTTCGCCGGCCGGGCTGTTGGCTACTGTTCTGGGGTTATGGTGGTGTGACCAGAAATCTACATTATAGTCGTATTGCTTTATGTTATAGATCTCATTTTCGGTTTCCACGTTACCGTGCTCGGTAATCCCCAGGTAGATACCGATTCTCGATTTATCAATAGAAGCGAGGTCCAGTTTCGCATCAGCGATCGCCTCATGGGCGCAGTAGATTGCAATAGACCCTGCCCGCGTTCCACGACGAAGCTCCTTTTTCTTTTGATAGAGGAGCGGGTCAAAGTCACAAACACCGGCTATGACTTCGCCCATGTAGTGGGTCTCTATTTTCCCTACCCCCGATTTTCCAGCGAGCAGGTTCTGACGGAATTCTGAAAGATTATTCCCGTTTGGTGCGGTTAGACCGACCCCCGTTATTACGATCCGTGTAGCATAAGGCATTTTTTCAACTGCCATTACTTTAGGATTCCCATGCTACCATTTCACACCGAGCATAATAGAAGATAAGCCACTGCCGATTCCCAGCATGGTAACTTGATCACCGGCATTGAGACGGCCATCGTCGATTGCTATGGCTAGCGTAATGGGGAGGGAAACTGGCCCAATATTTCCCAGGTATTCAACGCTAGAAAAGCCCTTGGATTTATCCAGATGCAGGGTCTCGAACAACAGTTGTTGATGGACACTAGTAACCTGATGGCAGAAGATCTTGTCTATATCGGAGTTGTGCCACCTTAGCTCCTTTTCCAGGGCCACCCATGCATCACTGGCAAGTAGCAGGCCATTTTTCAGGATTCCTTCAGAGTCGGTATTCATGCTGGGATGGGCATGCGGGTCGAAGAAATAGGTGTCATTCTCTATGCGACAAAGCTCATTGTGTTGAGAGGCAGTACGTACTATCCCACCTAGAAGTCTATGGCCGGATTTCGTGAGGGAGGAGTGAGTCAGCACCGCTGCTACTGCTCCGGATCCCAGGGTCAGCGAGGCGAGGGAGCGTTTGAGCTTAGCCCGACTCATGTCCGGGTCGTTCAAGATTTCATCTATTGTAATATCACTGATGTGCCCGCTGCTCTCACTGCCAACCACGATCCCTGCTTTTACCTGGCCCAGTTCGATCATATTAGCCAGAATTACCATGCCGTTGACGAAGCCCAAACAGGCATTTGAGACATCGAAGAGGGTCGCCGTGACGGGAAGTCCCAGAGAATCATGGACCAAGAAGGCGGTTGCCGGCTCCAGGAAATCGCGGCTCAGGGAAGTGTGAAGTAGGCATTCGATCTGCCCTTTATCGATTCCCGAATAGGCGATGGCCTTCTCCGCTGCTCTGGCGCTTCCCCAACTCGGGGGCGTTCCGTTGTTCCAGACTCGCCGCTCGCGAATGCCGGTCATCGTTTCAAGGCGACCGTAGGCAAGGTTTAGTTTATCGTATACTGGGGTTAATCTTTCCTCCAGACTCAACGATGTGACGATGTTCTCTGGGAGTTCGTACCCTAAAGCCTCAATGAAGACTTTTTTGTACAGCATTACAATAAATCCTGAGTGGACTCTCTACCATGATGCATGATGATGATATACGTGGCACCTAATAACAAGCATTCTGTGTCCACACTTCCCACTTCGACATGTAATAGTGATTGGCATAGCAAAATGGTCGTGACCTCTAGATGGAAATGGCTGGATTACTCTTTGCGGGATCTACTTTGCCCTCTTGATAATAGCGTGGGGATATGGAATTTGGTCTTTACGTTTGACCAGTCTTCCATGGACTCCCGCGGAATGATCCTGTCAGGGACATACTTGTAGATGCTGGCAATGACAGCGGATACCTTTCTCGAGCTCGCTGCGGAGTCTGGAATATATCTTTCTGCCGCGCTAATCAGAGAAGAGCGTACCTTTGGAGGAAGTAAATCCAGCCCACCGACGACCCCATCTATCACCTCAGGGGGGACACGCTTATCTAGAGTATTCATGAAACTGAGGAGCATACTGTCGGGTACATATCTATCCACAGCCTTTACAAAAACTGGTATTGTCCTTATTAACACAAAGCGAACCAGCGGATCAAAGCGATACGTTTTCCTGGTCAGCGAAATCGTTCTCTTCGAGACAAATAGGACTGGCGGTAAATAGGTAGATATTCTCCCCGTTAACAAGTTATCCTTTCCTCCCCAACGAATATACTGAAATTAGCTATGATATTGCAGTCCCTGCAACGTATAATTATCACATCTCAACGTATGTTTGTCAAGGGCAGACTACTTAACTCTGCTTTACTTTACCTACATCCATTCATTGTTCCCAATCGCTCACCGTAGGTTGCCATGAACGACACGGTTAATGCCGTTACTAAGACCTGGGGTGTCAACTATTTTAAATTATGTCTACTGCCCACAGGATAGCGAAAATTATTAGGATTGTTGGTCCGAATAGCACAGCGAGCAGAATTGGTACCGCAAGGCCCAACTGCACGCAGGTTATCAGTGCCTCTACGAAGTCTGTTATGAAGCTTTTCATTGAATCACCTCTTACTATTACTTAGATTTCTATACTCAGTGGTGCCGTCCGAAATCAGCATTGTTGATTATGTGTATGATACCACAATGAGCTTTACATGTGCTAGAGTTTCGAGGTTGGCTGCCAACTTCAGTCATTCGATGGCGACTGGCAAGCATTAAGCCCTGCAAACATGTGTATGGGGGCGACTATCGATAGTATCTTCGTATTTGGCTTCCCTGTGCTTCCACGATGGGACTTGCAGGCATCTCTGTAATCTCAAATGGTATAAAGTAGAAATTTAGGCTACCAAGTCTCTATCACTTTGGGAGCTTAAAATGTAATGCCTTTACCGGAAGTATGTACAAATCTTCCAGGCACTTTCGGGTTCGCAGGTGGCGGGAAAAATCTCCTGCGTAGATGTAACTCTCGCTAGCAGGTAGGACTTTCTGCAGTTACACCGGGTTATAAATCCTGATTGACTACTTTATGCCTGTGGGAGATTAGCTTTCCCCTTGGTTCGGTATTACTTCAATTGTCCACCTAGTGGTATTCTCCCCGCTCAGGTTTGTAATTCCAAAGCACGAGCATAAGCGCGGCCGCTGCCAGTGCTCCTCCCAGCCACAGGTAGAAGGCGGTATTCCACCCGTAGTGTTCCACTAAGTAGCCCGAAACCACCCCTGTCACGGCAGCACCAATATAGCCAACGCCATCAATAAAGCCGGCTGCAGAAGCAGCTGCTTTCCTGGTGCCGAAATCCATAGGACATGCAGCGACCATGGCAACGTGAGGTCCGTAGGTAAAGAAGCCGATAGCCATCAGTACCAGAAGCCCTACAACCCAATGTGTGCCCGTGGTTTGAATGAATACCCAGGTGAAGAAGGCGAGGAAGAGGAGCATAATGGCAGCAGCGGGTGCCCTGCGTTCTTTGAAGACCCTGTCCGATAGCCAGCCAGTAAGGACGGCTCCCGCTATGCCGGCGAGAGGCATGAGCCCAGTCTTGAGGGCGGCAGTCGATATAGTTGCACCCTCTTCTTGAATCAGGTATGAGGGTGCCCAATCCATAAAACCGTACCTAATGATGTTCAGGAAAAACAAGCCAAAGGCCACGATCCATATAGGGCGACTGGTTAGTACTGTGCGCAAAGTATGTGAGAAGCCGAGATAATGGTCTTCACAGGCCTCTTCTCTCTCAATACCCTCTTCTTCCTCCTCCAGGCTTGGTAGGCCAACGACCTCAGGGGCATTGCGTCCCCTGAGGTACCAGTGGATGCCCGCCACGACGAGGATGATTGCTGGCAGCCAGAAAACCCCTTGCCAACCAAAGTTGGCAGCCATCAGGCCAGCAAGGAGTATAGAGACCGCAGCTCCCACCTGATAGCTTGTGCCCATTATCCCACTGACTCTACCTCTTATCCGGCGTGGGAACCAGTTAGCGGCTGTCTTTACGCTGGGTGACCAGCCCATGGACTGCACATATCCGTTGAGGGCCCAGATAACGACCATCGTGGTGAAAATGGAAGAAAAACCGAAGAGCAGATTGAATACTGCACTCAGTATCAGCCCCGTTGAAATCATTACCCTGCCACCGAGCTTGTCCCCCAGTTGGCCATTCACGAATTGCCCAAAGGCATAGGCGGCAAACAGGGCAGTCAGTATCCAGCCTAATGTGGTCTTGGTGTATCCCAAATCATCCTGAATGAGGGGGATGGCGACACCCATGTTGACCCGCCCCACATAGAACATGGCGTAGCTTATCCAGAGCGATATCAGGATTCGCTTCCGCCAATAGCTCTGTATTTGTTCTGTTGACTCTTGCATCCTTATTCCCTTGACTCTATACTTTCCCTTTATGTGACAAATAGCCTTCGGGATCGTTCCAGGTCTTGCGGCGTATCGATTTCCATCCAGCCGCCCTCGATGTCAATGCTTTGCACCGGCTGTCCGTTATCGATAAGCTCTTGGATCATGTCGGTTATGTATGCCTTTTCCAGCGAGGCTGCACGCTGAAATGGAAAAGCGGGGCGCTCTTCTGCGACTCGATGATATGCTGTCTTCATAGCTTCAGCTCCTGACCTGGTGAACTTGGCGAGGCCGATAAATTCCCCGTGAGCCTCATCTGGGCGAACCACTCCTTTACCGATTTTTACCACCTTGCCATCTTCAACCTTGACCAGCTCAGCCTCGGAAATGGGGTGCAGGGTACGCCCCTCATACGCATGGAGCCAGTCGACGTCCACTGTCAGGGCAATATCTGCCTCGCGTTCGATGAGTTTTGCCACAAGCTCACTGCTATAGACGATATCTGAATAGGAGAAGATAAAGTCGTCGTCCATTTCTCGCTCGGCGTAGAATAAAGACCTGAGGATATTGTTTTCTTTAAACTTGGGGTTCTCGTAATATGTTACGTTAGGATAATTGACTAAATGGCTGCGGTAGCCCCTTACCACTGCTATCTTCTCGATCCCGTTTTCTCTCAGCGCCTCGAGCGCTCTCTCAAGGATGGTCTTGCCGCCAACCGCCAAAAGGCATTTTGGTATTTCGCTGGTAATTGGCATCAGGCGGCTACTGGGGCCAGCAGCAACAATAATAGCTTTCATAATTTCACCTCTTTATTGCCATGAAGTGGAGTATCTGGCATTTAACGGTTACGTTGTGACCCAGGAATTCTATTCGACATACGGCCACCTGAATGGGAAGTAGGCAGGCGCGGCGGTTAAAGTGGATAACTCGGATCTGTGGTTTATTGGCAAAAAAGATCGGTCGCCAAACGATATGCGCCTATTTTCATTCTATGGTGGTTTTGTTGGCAACCGACATGTTGGATTTCGATTAATCCATTTTCAATATTGATTGTAGGTGTCTACTCACCCGATCGAAATCCTCAACAGTGTCGATCTCCGCCCAACCGCCTTGGATATCAATGTGGCACACAGGATATCCCTGGTCTATAAGCTCTTGGATCAGGTCGGTGAAATAAGCTTTATCTACCGACGGTGAGCTGTGAAAGGTTCTATCGCTGTAACTCTGAATAGCCCACTGGTGGATCCGCTTTAGGGCTCCAGCACCGTCTTTTTTGAATTTAGCCAGTCCGATGAACTCACCGTGGGCTTCAGTTGCTGGTATGATATTCCTACCAATCTGTCTTATCCGGTCGCCTTCAACTCTGACCAGCTCAGCCTGGGAAACCGGGTGCTGGTGGCGCTGATAATAGTGCTGCTCCCAGTCGGTGTCGACCACGAGCGAGATATCAGACTGATCTCGGAGAAGCAGTTCAAGCACTTGCTTGGCATACAGAATATCCGAGTAGCAGAATATAAACTCACCTTCCATCTCATCCTCCGCATGGAACAGGGAACTCAAGATGCCGGTATTATGGTAGTCTCTGTTTTCATAGTATCGTACCTCGGGGTACCTGATCTTGTCTCCCTGGTATCCGCGTACCACCGCAATGTCGTATATACCACATGCCCTGAGGTTTTCCAGCTCCCTGCTGAGGAGGGTCCTGTCCCCTATCTGCAGAAGGCAGTTTGGCATATCCTTGGTAAGTGGGAGTAGCATATTACTTTCACCGGCGGCTACGATGATCGCCTTGACCTTCGGGTATTTCCCCAGTGAGCGCAGGTCGAAGCCCTGCTGAGAAAGGTCGTCCAGAAAAACCTCCCAGATTTCCTGCCCATGCCTTTGGATTATAGCTTCTGCCATTCTGTCAGCTAGCTTATCACCGAGGTGTTTCAAGATTTGGCGATGCAGTTCTCTGCCAGTCAAGCCAGTTCCCATCTCGTCCGCCAGTCCAGGGGTTCCGTGGCGAAAACGCTTATGCCCAGCTAGGCCTTGGGCAGTCTTAAAAAAAGACCCACAGATTTCACAGCGTATCATGACTACTGAGTATAATACTGAGTTACTGGTTTTTGTCAACATACATTATCTTCACAAAAAATTATCTTTCTTACATAATAAATATGTAATTGGCAGGCGCACCTCTCATTATTTGGTGCCACTCCATCGGAATTGAATTGGGAAAACTCTACAATACCACAGGTAGATCGCTGAACTGCTAAAGTGGGAAGAGAATCCATTGGTGGTAGTGGAATCAGCTGTTTGAGGTCCTTGACAAATTGCTATAAATCGTGTATCAAAGAAGCACCAGAGATCATTCTGCAATTCATGGAAATCTAATCATGATTATTTACTATTTTCCCGTCAAGAAGTAGGCCCATGGAGCAAGCATTGCTATATTCGGCTGAGGAATGACACACCCATAGTGTCATTGGGAAAGCGCATTTATTTCAGCGAACCCATCGCGACCGATGGGGAACCAGAGGTCAGCGGTGTAATAAGTCTTTTGTGGAGTTCTATAGCGAGCCCAGAAGAAATCCGCTCAATCCAAGGAAGAAGGAATCACGATGAAGTTTTATACCAGCTTGATAATGGTGCCTGTTGTCCCTGCTTTCTTCTATTTGACCATTCCTCAGACAGCTGATGCCTACAATCTTGGAAGTGGTGGTTCCAGCCTTCACTTGATCGCAGCCCTCTTGGTCGGGGGGCTTTTTGCAGCAAACCATTTCCGGGACAGGATCAAGACCTTCTACAGGAAGCTGGTCTCCCGAGGCGAAAAACGTGAAAGAGCCGAAGACTAGATGAAGTATCCCGAGCTCGTTTCGGGATCCAATCGGGTTCCTTTTCTTTGGAGAACCAGAATCGCAAGAACGCGCCCATTCTTATCTTAGAGACGCCCAGGCTGTGGTGATAGATGCCGCTGTTTGGTGCTATCTATTTGTGTAGATACTCCATGTATAGACCACATACTTTCTAAATGTATACAACCCGATACCGAACGTAACAAGAAGAAGTGGTAGTGCGTACTGCCAACCGATTATGTATGTCATAACCGTTGGATACACAAAGGCAGCAAGAATGTTTGTATCAAAGTGAGGTACTGTAGGCCTTCCTTTTTTCCTAGAGATAAGCCATAGTACAGGGGCTGTAAGAGCCAGTCCTATCACCCCTACTATAAAAAGCGACAACCCCTCGCCTTTTATGAGAAGTGCAACTCCTGTCAGAATAAGAAGAAAGATATCGGCCAAACCGTCAAAGGTTGCCCCGTATGAAGCTGTTTTCTTGCTTCTCCTTGCAAAGTAACCGTCCAGTAAATCGGTTATCGCTGCCGCAGCGAAAAGATAGAATGCAGCAAGAGTCTCATTTGCGAATATGAGCCAGATAACTATTGGAGCAGCAATAACCCTTAAAGCTGTAAGAACGTCTGCTATTCTCATTGCTATCTCTCTTTTCGTTTATTTTACTAGTCCGGGTTCTGCCATGCAGGAAATAACATCGATCCGCTATTGAAACATTTCGAGGATAATGGCGTTGTCCTATTGACATAAATTCTTATAACAACCATTTATCAGGATCCAGTCCTTGCATGTGATGTGTTATGCTAGATGGTACGAGCTTCGTTGGGGTCAAAATTGCGCGTATCAAGTGATATGGACCAATGTACCAGTACTGTGTAGGGGTTGTCAATTAATTGGTCGAATTTTTTGTATGGAAAGATAGTGAAGAAGATGAGGGTAACATGAAAGAAGGGAAACCGAGCGCAACTGCAGAAGCAAACGCTGCCTTTAGGGCCGCCGAGTTAATGAGACCGGAGGATGAAAGGGTTTGCTATGACCCTTTTTCCAAGGATTTTCTTGGAACCAAATTCAGTATTATACGCAAGAGTCGACTCCTTACAAAGATTGCTCTCTGGTATGCTGAACGGGTAATTCCCGGTGCACCTAGTGGTGTAGTAGCCCGAACCCGATATATCGATGAGTACTTGGAGACGTGTATAGATGACGGGATTGAGCAGTTGGTTATCCTGGGAGCTGGCTACGATTCCAGAGCCTATAGGGTCGATAAACTAAAAGGAAGGGTCAGGGTCTTTGAAGTGGATCATCCTGACACAATGAGAGCGAAAGTGGAGAAGGTCAAGAAGATATTCGGGTTCCTTCCGGATGATGTAGTATACGTCCCCATCGATTTAGATAAAGGGAAGCTCAATGAAGGGCTTTTTGAAAGCGGCTACGATGAGAACCTTAAGACCCTATTCATCTGGGAAGGCACAACCCCGTATCTATCAGCGGAGGCGGTAGACGAGACTTTAGCCTTTGTATCAAATAACTCCGGCGAAGGCAGTTTCATTATATTCGACTATGCCTTTCAGTCAGCTCTTGACGGGACTTTATGCCGTGAGGAGGCAAAGAAATGGCAGGCGGCTTTTGAACGAAGAGGTGAGCCTCCCACTTTTGGTATAGAAGAAGAAGCTATTGAGGAATTCCTTTTCAGGAAAGGGTTTTGTCAAGTGAAAAATGTTACTACAGAATTCCTTGAGAATTCCTATTTCAAAGGAGCAAATCAGGGGAGAAGGGTGACACGCTTAGGCGGAATCGTTCATGCAACGGTTAAGCCCCAAGAACAAACCTAACGGATGCCCCCAGTTTAATTGGGAGTTAGAGGAAGCTCTGCACCGATTGACCACCTAGCTACTATGTGTCTGTTGTACTTTAGTCTGTAGATAGTCATCGAAGATTGCACCGTTCGAGTAATCTACGTCTCATTATTTACATAATCTTTCGAGTTATTCTATTTCAGCCCATCGTATAGCATGAGATCGCTGAAATAGTCTCAATCAACTCCCAAATCCCCCAATCTTGGGGGATTTTTTTAAGCTGGGTGAGGGGCCGACAGGTCAGCCGATACCTCGGCCTACAGCCAGACCCCCAGCCCCGATATCGGGGCACCTCTTTTTCAGCAGTCTCATCATATTAAGTAGAAGCAAAGTCAGATTTGTATAAACCACATTCATAAATGGTCGTGTAGTTCATTAGTTAGAAGTGGGCTTTATCAAACTCTTTGGATCGGTATCGCTCCCATCCCGGGAAAAGCTCGTGGTATACCCCAAGCCTGATACCCAATAGCTTTATGGCTCTCAGAAGGATCATTCTGAGCATCCTTGGCTTACTAAGAAGTGCTTTCATCAGGGCGAGAAGGGTAGTAGTTAATGATGGGGGACACCCTTCTATCTTAGTGGCATTCTGTAAACCCTTATTACGTTTAACTGCACAGTCGCCGTATAGAAAAATATTGTGAGTATCTCTATCTGGCCTCAATTCAAGCCCATAGTATAACTCGGCACCGCCAAAATCCATATTAGGATTGTCTTTGCCGAGTACTGATACTGCCAGGGCGAGCGTAGCGCCGCATGCAGAACAAAGAGTCTGTCCCGGAGGGGGGGCCGAAAGTCCTGTTACTCCTGATTGGCTTAACAATTCTTTGTCTGGTTCAACTTGCCATTCGAGCTTCTCCTTGAGAGATTCTATATCCTCTCCTTTAATTTGAATTGCGCCGATATCGAAAGATCGATTATGCCTTTCGGCAAATTCCCTCAGATAGTCGACTTGTGACGGATCAATTCCCAGGATGGTTGACCCGACAATGTCGCACTCGAATATGTCTGGGCTTGCTATAATCAAATCCTTTCGGTGGGCCACACCAGCGAGGGCTTCTGGCCCCTTCTCCAGCATATATATTCCATCGATTATGACTAGGTCGCTCTTGATAGCTTCGTTTAGAAGACAAATCAGGGAATCCAGTCGATTACTAAGATGGAACCTTTGTTTTGAAGCTTTGCTGAGACACCCCTTTAAATTCTTGAAACCCAGAGAGACCTTCGTTTGAAAGTGGGTTTTTAGTACCGGTACATTGATTAGAAAATCGGCATCCAGAGCTGCTAAAGAAACTTGAGCCTTTACCCCTCCTAGATCCAGCTCACGAAAGAGACCCTGGTTGAAATCGATCAGCCTAACACCGTATTTTTGAGCAACCTTGTCAATGCCGGTACCCTTAAAGCCTCGTTTGGTATATGGGTCAAGTTCATCAAGTATACCGATGATGGCGCCTTCACCAATGGAGATATCTTTACAGCCATGTTCGAGTAGCAATTGTACGATACCGTCTATGATTTTTGAGGTGGTTACCATACCGTAGGGAGGCATTATTTTGTGTCTGAAACAGTTATTGGGCTTTATCAGGACTCTGTCGTTCCTGCTGAGTTTCCCAAATCCATCGCACAGTTCAATGGCCTTACCAAGCGAGACCGGGGAGCCATCAAATTTCACCAGCGATACTGTCATGTTCTCTCCTAACTGACCTGGTATCCAAAAACCTTTGAGCTTTTTCCCGTGATTAGTCGCTAAGTCTGAAAGGCGGATAGCGGTCGGTGGTTAAAATGATAGCATATACTCCCACTCTTAGAAACCATCGGAATACACCGACTACGAAGTCAAACAGGGACTTTGGGTAACGGCCAGTGAATAAAATGGCAAACCAGGCAATTATTGCCGCTACTAGGACACCACAGTATAGAAAGAAGAGAACAATATAATGGGGAATAGCCATTATCCATTTTATCAGTGGCAGCCAGCGGTTGAGATCCTCTTTGGCATTCGGGTACGGGATGTCAATATGAACTGCCTGCTCTTCATCAATCGAAGGAAATTCATCTGTCAGTAGCATGAGATAAGCCCAAACGCGGGCAAAAAGCCTAGTCATAGCTAGATTCCAGTCAAACCACCACCTGGGATACTTTTGGCGGAAGAGGAGTATTAGCGCTGTTGGTAGGGCAATAAATCCAGCCAGGAGAAATTCGTTTCTCCATTCAGCCGCCTCCCAGGTGAGCGTAACACAGGCAACTAAGACTAAGATGATCTGGTCAACTAATATCACCGAAAACCAGATAACTGGAATTACCGCTAAAAGCCTGAAAAACGTAGTTAGCCTATTTAGCTTTCTATCCGGGTAATCGATGGACAGGCTCATTGGGTACGCACTTGGAACTTCTGCGATAATAGAACCTCCTTATAGAGTTTTCTGCAGTTGATCCAGACCTTATCTCAATTATAGCATGGAAAACCAACTCTTGAGTAGAACGATTGTCCAACAAACCGATGGTGATTTCAGCTATAAAGAAGCGGCGGGGTATCCCATCAACAAAAGCTTCTCAGAGGGTATGAAGCCCTGAAATCACAGTCAGGTGGCTTTTTAAAGCTGGTGCATGGGAGAATATTATCATCAACCACAACTGCTAGAGGGGATAAGCAACTGAAGCGCAAACGTAAGAAGATTTTTCTACCGGATCGTGGTTACGCTTATGGTGATTGCCAAGAAGTTTTACCTGGGGTCAATTTCCAGAGACGGTGTGGGATAGGCAAGAGCTCTTAACCTCAGAAGGCGATAAATTTTTCATATATTCATATTTCTGCAGCCAAAGTGGACCAGATCCGCGATTCCATGCATAAGCGATAAAAGCTCCAATTAAGCTTTTTGTCTGGATAAAGGTAGTGAAGGCTCTTTTTAATGATGTCGCTCTTGAGCTAGTGTCTCTATACATTTGGGTAACACCTTCCATTAATTCATCAGGGGTCATGTGCTTAGGCTTAAATACAACCTCTGTGAAATCATAATGCGTCCAATCATCAGGATAATTGTTATATAACAGCCTTCCTTCCTGTTGTAGGTTGCTGTATAGTCTTGTTCCCGGAAGAGGGGTTATGATTGTAAACTGTGATGCATCGACATTTGCGTCCAGGACAAATTCTGTGGTTCTCTGAAACACCTCTTTCGTATCCCCATCGCTACCGAGAACAAATGCCCCCGCTATCGGGATGCCATAGTCATGTACTCTCTTGACCCCCTCTTTATATTTTTCCACACCCACCTTTAGATTTCTAACTTTATGCATAGCTTGAAGTGCATCTTCACTTATAGATTCAAAACCGATGGCTAGACCCGAACAACCGGATTTCTTAGCCCACTTCAATACCTCCGGGCTATATGCGATATCAATGTTTACCTGAGAAAACCATCGCTTGTCTATTCCTCTGGCTATCATCCCTTGGAACAATTGAATCGCCCTTTGTTCTGCTTTTCCCCCGTAACCTAAAATAGTATTATCCGAAAAAAAGATGTTCTTGCTATCTATGGCTTCTAATTCATCCAGCACCTCTTCTACCGGTCTTGCTCTATACATACGACCATTGAAAGCTGTTACCGAACAGAACTCACAATCCATAGGGCAACCCCTCGCTGTTTCCACACCACCTAAATTAAGTGCATATTTATTAGAAAGGAGGTCACGTCTGGGTCTAACAAGATTCTCTAAAGGAGTGTGCTCCCCTCTATAAAACCTTTTCAGTTCATTTCTTTCGAAATCATGGATTAAATCTTGCCAAACAGATTCTGCCTCACCGATCACAACAGAATCAGCGTATTGTATCGCTTCATCAGGCAGCATAGATGCATGAATGCCGCCCATCACCGTTTTAATGCCTTTTCGCCGGTACTGCTCAGATATTGCGTAGGCTCTGGGAGCAGTAGGGGTCAGAGTAGTTATACCTACCAGATCAGCATCTTTAAAAGCTAGAGACTCAATAGTCTCATCGACTATTGTTATATCCCAACCAGGGGGGGTTAGTGCGGCCAAATAGGCCAGATTTGTCGGCGGGTACTGCATAATACGGACGGCAGCTTCAGTCCAGAATTCCTGGTGCTCGACTTCCGGAACTGGATTAATTATTAATAATTTCCTAGCCATCACTCTTTCCCCATTTTTCACCTCTCTGGGCAACTCTCTCCATCCGTGAAAGGGTAGGATATGTAAGAGTCCTTAACCCCCAGAAGGCAATGCATTTTAGGTTCCCTGGCGATACTGTCATGACCCTTTCGCACCGACCGGGTAGTTTTTTATCTCTTCAACATATAGACCCAAAAACATTTGCATTTTTTCCTCTGAGAAAAGGGCGGGTCTATAAGCGACAGAGACAGATAGATTCTTATTGTAGATACCTAGGCAGATACTGAATCCCATTGGGGTTACAACGGCTGTTGAGCCAGTAATATTGACTATTCTGGAGCTACCTATGTTGGTCACAGAATGCTCGTCAGAGCCTACTTTTGGCCAGACCAGGCCTACATTGGTAATGAGAATGCTATCAACATATGTTCGAGTAATCATTAAGAATCTGCACATTCCTCTCATAACCACCAGAGGAAAGCGAGAGCAAAAGTAAAAGAAATAGACCAGGGAGAAAGCCTTTCTGTTCAGGGTCGCATATACAGTATCCGCTCTTATCTTTCTCAATAGCTTTGCCGGATCAGCCCTATCCTCGGGCTTGGTTGAAAAGGAAAGCCAGGATGCCTGATTTGAAACCACATTACGAAACCCCTTTGGGCTCATATTTACTGGGGTCATTATGCGTATCTTATTGCTGACTTTTCCGTGCATGCTATTCCATTTTTCTACAACTCTGTAACACGCTGCTAAGAGAATATCGTTTAGCTCAACACCGGCTGATGTTGCTTTAGACATGATTTGTTCTAGTTCCGCTGGACTTATGGTTGTGGAATAATGGGCTATTTCCCTTGCGGGTCCTGACCTATCGTGGAAAACCCTTGTTGGGGGAGGAAAGGCATCTATAACAAACCTGTAAAGGAGATTGGAAATCATTTTCACATAATAGTGCTCTACCCTTGACCTTTGGCTGTTCGCAAATTCCAGTAATTCATCCCGCTTACTGTATATGCGGGTATCTTCCGGCGGTTGAGAATCCTCAGAAACCTCGTTATTGTAGCTTTCAATGATCCTCCTTATGAAAAGAAGGGCGCGGAGTGCATCTGCCGCAGAGTGATGAAAAGTGAAAACCAGCGAACATTCAACCTCGGTCTTCCTTAACAGGAGGACTTTAAATGGAAATACCTTCCTTATATCTATGCGTTGGTTCAGAAATTCGAAAAGACAATTCTCATAGCTTGCATCCGGGAGGCTAGGTAGGGCTTGGATCGTCAGGACTCCCTCTCCAAGATCCTCCTGTACATCGCGGAAAAGTCTGAAATGTTTCCTGCACAGAATAGTCCTCATTCTGGGATGGGCTTTTTGGGCGGACAGAATTGCCTGGTTTAATCTAACCGGGTCTATTTCACCTTCTATGTCCAGAATTGCGTAGGTAGTCACCGGCTCGTTTATGCCATCAAGAGCTAATAGGCATTTATCAACGCAATTCAGTGGGATTGATCTGCCGGGCCTTTTCATTTTTCTTTGCATAGTCATTACTCGAACCTCTTTTTTGCTGCTTGCGCAATCTCATATGATACTGCCTTCCCACCTCGGCGTGCCAGCCATGCCAGTAGCCCTGAGACCTCGCCACCTATGGTGACCCTTGTCTTGTCATCTGCAGGTTCTAAAAAGTAGAAGCGTGTCAACTTGGTGCCTAGGGCTTTTCCCTGCATGACCACAGAACGTTCCGGGACAAATTCGGTGATTGTCATAAGCAGGTTGACGGTAAGCCTGCTTACCCTAGCGGTCACATGAAGCTGTGAGCCGACTGCCAAAGGTCCCTCCGAGACCCTCTCGATTTTCTTAATGGACGGCATCCATTGGGGCCATTCTTCAAGCCTGTCAACTAACGCCCAGACCTTACCTGCGGCGGCATTAATCTCAACAGTGCTGCTAAACCTCATGCCTTGTTCACCTTGCATCCCAGCTTCAGGCTTGGTGATGATACGCTCATTGCCTCTGGCTGTCAAGCCCCTTGTCAGGTAAGATCGATCCTCTTCGCTCGATATGATAACCGCAATCGGCGAACGGTGACGCGTCACTAATGTACTGGACGAATATGCTGTCTTGTCAACAGTGAATGTCTGGTGTAGAATGCCAGGCAAGGATAGCAAGATTGCTAGTAAGAGTAATGGTTAGTCTAATAGAAAAACTGGAAAAGCTTAGAACCAGTCTCCCCAAGAGGGTAAGGCAAGGCATAATACTCTTCTTAATCCTTTTAGGTATTGCATTGCTCTTATTAGTAGCTGGGGGGCCAATAATGCCCCTTGTGGCATGGGGGTTAATCGCCTGCGCCATCCTCTTATTGGTAACGCACCCGAAGAAGGCGATCTACGGCTTAATACTGATTGCGATCTTTGGTATTGCCCTCTACCTTCGCACAGGCCCGCCTCAGGATAACGTTTTCCTTGGCGACTGGGTCAGATTCGGGGGGAACGACCCGTGGACTCACATGCGATTGGTGGAGAACCTGGTGCACAATTTCCCACACCGCATTCTCTTTGATCCCTATGCCCTTTATCCCGGTGGACAAGTTGTGGGTGTTGCCCCCCTCTTCGACCTGTTATTGGGGTTTCTCATATGGATCATTGGACTGGGCAGCCCCACACAATATACCATAGAGACGGTGGGCGCATACTTCCCCGCTATTTTAGGGGCACTGGTTACGGTGCCGGTATACTTTATCGGGAAAGAGCTTTTTAACAGGAATGCCGGGCTGCTCGCTGCCGGTTTGATTGCCGTCCTGCCGGGTGAATTCCTGTTCCGTTCCCTGCTGGGATTTACCGACCATCATGCCGCAGAGGTCCTCTTCAGCACTACAGCGGTCATGTTCCTGATACTGGCAATCAGGCGGGCAAAGGAAGGAGAAATATCATTTGGTCACATACTTAGCAGGGACTGGGCAAATATCAGGAAGCCCTTGCTCTATGCCCTGTTAGCCGGGCTAGCCATGGGAATATACCTCCTTTCCTGGACTGGTGCGTTGCTATTCGTATTCATAATAGTTGCCTATATGATCATTCAGTACATCATCGATCACCTGAGGGGCAGCTCAACCGACTACCTTTGCATCATCGGGGTGCCGATATTCCTTATCGCACTAATTATGGTTATTCCCTTTTCCAGTTTACCTGGCTTCGGGGGAATGTTAAACGTTTCGCTTGCTATCGCTGTTTTGATTCCCCTGGCACTGAGCGGCGTTTCCCGGCTGATGGCTTATAGGAATATGAAACGATTCTACTATCCTCTGGCGCTTGCGTTTCTCGGTTTAGCGGCGGTGGGTATCTTCTATGCCGTCGATCCTTCCCTGCTACACTCGATGCTTGGAAGATTCAAAGTATTTACGCCATCGGTTACCACACAAACCGTTATGGAGGCGAGGGGGATATTCTCAGGGTTTGATATCACCTCACTAACGGAACACCGTGTATGGTACTATTTCACCACCGGATTCTTCATCGTCCCCATAGCGCTCCTACTACTAATATACGCTGCGGTAAGGGAGAAGAGCGCTGAGAAAGTATTACTTCTTCTCTGGAGCGTTGTAATGCTGGTGGCTATGGTGGGGCAGGTCCGATTTGCTTACTATTTTGCGGTGAATGTCGCCCTGTTAACCGGCTACTTCTGCTGGAGGATACCGGGGTGGATCTCGAGATTCTTCGACTGGATTGGCTTCAGGGAGCCATCGTCCGGTGATAAAGGGGAGAAGAGGGGCAAAGCTGGAAAGAGGGAAGAGCAAGCGGGGTTTATCTACCTCAAACCGAGATATATCTCCAGGGCCATGGCTGTAATAATTGTATTCTTCCTGGCATTTTACCCCAACATCGGGGAGGCAAAAACTACTGCTGAGAATCCCTGGGGCCCCAATGATGCCTGGTATAGCTCGCTGGTTTGGTTGAGGGAAAATTCCGCCGACCCCTTCCAAGACCCTGCTTTCTACTATGAATTATATGATAAACCCCAAGCGGGAGAAGAATACGATTATCCCGAATCGGCATACGGTGTGATGAGCTGGTGGGACTATGGCTATTGGATTACCCGCATCGCCCACCGCCTACCAAATGCCAGCCCGGCGGGTCAGTCACGTGCCAGGGAGGCAGCTCAATTCTTCACCGCTCAGGATGAAGCCTCAGCAAACCAGGTGCTCGATGAGCTGGGCTCCAAATACGTAGTCCTTGACTTTGAGATGTCTATAACCAAATTCCATGTCATGCCCACCTGGGCGGGGGAAAACACATCTGACTATTATGAGATGTACTATCAGACAACGTCGGAAGGAATCCAAGGATATCAATATCTTTATTACCCTGAATACTATCAATCTATGTGTTCCAGGCTTTACAATTTCGGGGGAGAGGCGGTAGTTCCAAAAAGTTCCACCTGGGCAATAACATATATGGAAAGGGTAGATGAACAGGGGAATAAATACAGGGTAATCACCGGTGCCGCTAATGAAGGCCTGCCCTTTCCTACCTATGAGGAGGCTAAGGAATTTATCGATGACCATCCTGACTATATTATAGTAGGCGCACACCCCTTTATCAGCCCTGTACCCCTGGAGAAAATGGAACACTACCAACTAATTCACGAGTCTGCTTCGAAGATAGAATGGGGGGATGAGCAAATCTCCTACGTGAAAATTCTTGAGTACTCCCCCTAGCCTGAATTATTCTGTCAAATCGGCCTGACCCATCATTTACAGATTCCAAGCACGGTATCTGTGATTATAGCTTGGAGATAATATCAGGGGCTAAGTAACACTTTATCTAAAACTAGTGAGAATGCCCCTCAGATTGGTATGGAGTGATTCACTAATCATCAATCTCCGCAGGGGTTTTATCGGAGTTTACGTCTTGGGTGCCTAGACCAAATGGCTTGACAAGGCCATTTGTGTTATTTGTGCTTAGCGGAGTTCAATCTGGATAATGGCGTGGTAGCTGGTACTTATATCCCCTGGGGTTAAAATTTCTATTACGTTGAGAATTATATATGTGGAGTAAGCCGATTAAATGGATGGGGTTTTTTACCTTGACATCGTTTAAGGTGCTTGCTATAGTTCGCAGATAGTCATGCCAATACTGTAGCCTGAGTAAACCCTGAGGTGGGGCGGCATAAATATGACACTTTTTGGCTCTTCGGGAATACGAGGTGTCGTGGATAGGAAATTCCTCGAGCTATTGTTTGAGGTTGGACTATCTGTGGGTAGCTCTTATCGCCAAGTTGTGGTAGGCGGTGACACTAGGACATCAACCGGTGCCTTGAAGCATGTTTTCATCTCTGCCATGCTCTCTGCGGGCTCCAGATGCTACGATGCTGGAACCATCCCCACGCCCACGCTGGCCTATGCTGCCAGCAAGTTTGAGGCTGGCGCTATGCTCACTGCTTCGCACAACCCGCCGCAGTATAACGGCATCAAGTTATTTAACCCCGATGGCTCCGCCTTTGATTCCGCCCAGAGAGCGCGCATAGAGGATATGATAGGGAACGGGGCTCTGGAGCTGGCATCGTGGGAGGCGATGGAGCCCTCAAGAATCTACCCGCAAGCAATTGAGGAACATGTTGAACGCATCCTGAGGGACTTCGGCAGCGGGTTGGGGCTGAGGGTAGTATTGGACTGCGGCTGTGGTGCTGCCTCTCAGGTAACCCCGCGTCTATTGAGGGGGATGGGGTGTGAGGTGCTGGCACTCAACTGCGATCCCGGTGGCCATTTCCCCAGGGGCATTGAACCGATCCCGGAGAACCTGGGCATGCTGGTGCAGATGGTAAAAGGTACCCATGCCGATTTGGGGATTGCCCATGATGGAGACGGCGATAGGATGATGGCGGTGGATGATGCTGGTAGATTTGTCTCTGGGGATAAGCTGCTGGTCCTTTTCGCCCGGGAGCTCGGGGCGGGGCAGGTAGTGACTACGGTTGACGCTTCCATGGCTATAGAGGAGTCGGGCTTTAAGGTCATAAGGACCAGGGTGGGGGATGCCTTTGTCTCCGAGGAGATTAAGCGGGGGGGGGATTTTGCCGGAGAGCCCTCGGGAAGCTGGATATTTCCCTCTATCTCCTATTGCCCTGATGGCATCTATGCCGCTGCTCAGCTTGTCCATATAGCCTGCGAGAAAAGGCTCTCAAAGCTGCTTGATGATCTAGCATCGTACCCGGTTCTTCGGGGCAGTATCGCGGGAGAGGGGGTTATAATGGAGGGGGTGGAACGGAGATTGATGGAACTTGAGCCGGTTTCGGTTGACACCATAGATGGTCTTAGACTTAGTTTTGAAGATGGGTGGCTGCTGGTAAGGCACTCCGGCACCGAGCCCAAGGTCAGGCTAACCGTTGAGGCGAGGACTCAGTCCAGGTCAAAGCAACTATATGATCTGGGCATCCAGGCCATCAAGGAGTGTAAAAAGGGCTAAAGCATGAAGGCGGTCATATTAGCCGCGGGGGAAGGGAAAAGGATGCACCCCCTTACCTATACCCGGCCCAAGGTAATGCTCCCTTTAGCCAATAAACCTATAGTGGAGCACCTACTGCTTGAGGCCAGGGAGGCAGGCATCAGGGAGTTCATATTCGTTGTGGGCTACTATGGTGACACTGTGCGCCAATATTTTGGCAATGGTGATGGTTGGCAGGTAACTATAGAGTATGTTGCGCAGAGGAAGCA
>DAOUEU010000036.1:0-2371 GCA_034430255.1 Dehalococcoidia bacterium
CAGAATGTTGAATACGGCATCTAGACGGTCCACTCGGCGGGACAACCTGAACCAAAATGTTGGGTAAAGCTCAAGTATTTCAATATCATCATAGGGGAACTGATCAGACAAGCCCACAATCATGATCCACATCTTCTCGACGGGGAGATCCGCTCTCAAAGAATCGATCATCGCCCTTATGGCGGCTTCGTCACCTCGATTACTCCAGTGAGCATGCAAGATTAGAATTTTCAATGCATTTTACCTCGCTTTATCGAAATCTTTGTTTATGACCTTTGAGTAGTATTTATAGAAAGAGTTGGTATACATCCGTAAAACCTTGAGCGGGATATATCTCAATAGGAACCTGCCTGCTCTGGAGGAGCCTATACGGCTGTTTATACGTGTTGAAGATGATATCAATGTATTGGGGAAGCTGGCCCCTGTCCTTGAAGGTGTATCAACTCGATTCTCAGAGACATGCGACGGCCCCTTACGCCAGTTGATATTCACCTTCTTGAAATGCAGGAATACCCGCTGTGATCTGATAACATCCCTGGCATCCATGGCTTCTAGTTCGATTGCCCCCTTTGAGCCTGCAGCATGCAGCAGGGTTTCACCCCGCTCCGACCTGGATATCACAACGGATTTACCTTCACGTTCCACTCCAGCAATCTCCGGCAGCCAGGGATCGCCAAAGGAGATATCAGCCAACTCATTGGTCACGTCACCGCATGACAGGCAGCAGGGTGGGGTAAAGAAAAAGCTGCTGAAAATACTGTTCCATAATGGACCGAGGTTAGGTATGAACCTCTCGCCTCCATTTTTCAACCTGATCCCCAGTCTTCCTGGCCACCCACCTCCGCGGTAGGATATTTCTGCCATCTCTTCACTTCTGATGCCCAGCTTCCTCAGCAGGTATTCGGTGCCATCGAAGCTGACCGTATGTGAACAGAATATGCCGAAGTGGAGGTATATTCTTTCCCTTAGCATCTCGTCGCCGGCTTCGGCCTTTCTAATACCATAAATGTGACAGGGAAGCCCTACAACCGCATATTTCCCATCTCTTTCGAGAACTTCCCTGAGAGCAATGTTTGCCGGCACAGGACAGTACTTGGAGCCGATGGACAGAAGGATATCCTCTCTTGTCCTCGCTATGAAGGGCTCAGGCTCTAAGGGGCTGTCTTTCTTCATCCTCGTCACCAGTGCGCCATCAATGAAGCCCTGCTCGAGGGCAAAGATCAGCAGCGAGGTCACCAGTCCGCCCGATGCTGAGCTGTATCTAATCTCGGAGTCAGTGGAGTGGGCGATATAACAGCCTATGTAGTTACCTAGCAGGCTGTCTTCCGGCTCTTTGCCGAATACCTCCAGGTTCAGCCCGGCCAGGTCAACGGCATAGCCAGGGCAGGCCTCAAGGCATATCCCACATTCGTCGCATTTCTCATTATCTAGCTGGGGCATGTAGGTCCGATTGGACTTGTCTCTTACCATCTCTATCGCCGAGTTGGGGCAGATGGCCACGCAGGTTCCGCAGCCGGTGCAGAGACCATTTCTCACTACCCGTTCTATTGTTTGGCGGATTTCAGATTTCATATGGTTTCGGCAGTAAATCACGCTTATGGGCAACTGCTCGGCATTATACTATAAATTTGCCTTAGTCGAACTCACTTTCGCTATCGTTATCTATGTCGTAGGCCTTTACCATTTCCCCTTTATTCGATATTATTTCTCTCACCTGGCAGTGGTCAAAGAGGTAAATTAGCTCCGCAATATTGAAAACGTCGCCAAAGCTACAAGTGTACTGGGATTATATCACAGACACAGATAACCATTGTAACGTAGTAGCGCGACCATGGATATGCGAGCGCCCCTAAGAAATCACCACTTTTCATGTCATTCCGAACTTGTTTCGGAATCTCAAGATTAATACAAAAGAACAATTTATGAGGGCCATTGATAAAAAACTAATAACACTTGCGAGGAACCCTTGCGACGAGTGACGGGCGTGATGGTGCAGGAATGTGTTGTGGAGATTGCCACGCCCCGACTTCTCGGGGCTCGCAATGACAAGGGGCGATTTATGAAAATGGTGCATGTTTGAATCAGATTTGTCTGTCAGTACTATGGAAGCAGGGCACCGGAGACCGATGGGCCTGGATTCCCGCCTGCGCGGGAATGACAGGGGTGTAGAGTCTGTCCAGAGGCCGACAGGTCGGCCGACGCTTCGGCCCATATCAGGGCTCTATTTTCATGGCAATGACGGTTGTGTTGCGCGCCGCAGGCAGTCCCTAGATTTTCCCGTCATTGCGAGGCACGAAGTGCCGTGGCAATCCCCAGATATGTATGCTTTATGCAATGTGGAGGTTGCCACGCTGCGCTTGCAATGACAAAT
>DAOUEU010000037.1:0-4529 GCA_034430255.1 Dehalococcoidia bacterium
AGTCGTAGAGCTTCACCGCAGTATCGATGGTCTTCGTCGTTTCTCCAGAGGGCACCAGGAAGGACTCCACATCGAAGCCAGCCTGCTCCAGGGCTGTGCAGGCTCGGTGGCCTTGGTGCTGAAAGACGTTCTCGTCACTGATGATGCTGGCATGGTCGCTGAGACCTAGCTGTAGCATCCTCCTGCCCATATCATCCAGTACGCCCCAGCCCACGAAGACCGGGTAGCTCCCGGTGGGCGTGTTTACCACGAAGGGGGCATCTCCCTTGCGGGCGCTTGCCTGCTCTATGCCGCGAATCACCTCATCGACGACCTCGTTAATGGAGAGGCTATCGGTATACACCGACCAGTTGGCCGTGGCATAGTATGACTGGCGAGACGCCTTCAGTTGTGTAATGCGCTCCAGTGGGTCGGCGGCGGCGAGCAGCGGGCGCACCGGGGTGCCATTGCCTTGCTGCGAGGAGAGGAGGCGACTATAGATGGTCTGAGGACTTGCCTCAAGGCAGATTACAACCCCGCTCCGCGCGAAGAGCTCCCTGTTTCGCGTGTCAACCACCGCCCCGCCGCCGGTGGCGATAACAGCTCCTTTCCCCGCACATGCCTTCTCCAGGACATGCCGCTCCAGTTTTCGGAAGTGCTCCTCGCCGTCCTGGGCGAATATATCGGGGATGGGTTTTCGGGCCAGGGCAACGATCTCCTGGTCGCTGTCAATAAAATTCCGCCCCAGCCGCCGTGCTACCTCTTTCCCTACCACCGATTTACCGGTGAAAGAGAAGCCGGTTATAATGACGTTTTTACCTTTTTCTACCATCTAGCTCTTTTTCATATCACTTGGTCAATACATCCAGATAGCCTTGATAGTTATGCGTTGATTCATATTTGGAACTTTACACTCTTTTTATTAGTCGATATTCAATGTATCCAGATAGCTCTTGTGGTTACTCAGTACCTCCATGATATGGTCGCCGCCAAACTTCTCCAGCATGGCATTGGCGAGTATGATGGCGAGCATTGCCTCGCCGATAACCCCGGCGGCAGGCACTACACAGACATCGCTGCGCTCATAGTGTGCCTCGACCGTCTCGCCCGTCTTGAGGTCCACCGAGGGAAGCGGTTTACCAAGCGTGGGGATGGGTTTAACCACCGCTCTTACCGTGATAGGCTCGCCATTCGTTATCCCGCCCTCTATGCCGCCTGCTCGGTTAGTAGCATGTCGCCATCTTCGCCCTGCTCTCTCAATTATGTCATGGGACTGAGAGCCTGGGAGGTTTGCCAGGGCAAAGCCAGCCCCTACCTCCACTCCCTTCACCGCGTTGATACTCATTATAGCCTGGGCGATCTTTCCGTCCAGGCGGCGGTCCCACTGGACATGGCTCCCCAGCCCGATAGGTACACCGATGGCGACTATCTCGAAGATCCCTCCCACTGTGTCGCCATCCTCCTTTGCCCTATCGATAGCGGCCATCATTTCCTTCTCCGCTTTGGCCTCGGAGCAGCGGACAGGCGATCTCTCCACCTTATCCCAATCTATTTTTTCGATCTCTTTGCCCTTGACCGACATGCCTGCAATGTCGATTGTGTGGCTGTGTATTTCAATACTGAATTCCTGGAGAAGCATTCTTGCCACTGCGCCGACGGCGACCCGCGCCGCAGTCTCCCTGGCGCTGGCACGTTCCAGGATGGGGCGTATGTCATCCAGGCCGTATTTAATCGCCCCTGCCAGGTCGGCATGGCCTGGCCTCAGGCGAGTTATCTTCTCGACCTCTTTCTTAACAGCTGAGACTGACATAACATCCTGCCAGTTATCCCAGTCGCCGTTCCAGATGAGCAGCGATATGGGGCTGCCGATGGTTAGCCCATGGCGCACCCCGGAGAGGATTTCCGCGCTATCCCGCTCGATCTCCATGCGGGATGAGCGCCCGTACCCACCCTGGCGCCGCTTGAGGTCGCGGGCGATGTACTCCTCATCTAGGGCAAGGCCTGCCGGCACCCCCTCTACGATAGCGGTTAGCGCCCTGCCGTGTGATTCCCCTGCGGTCAGAAATCGAAACATACTATCACTTGCCCTTTCACGTGATGATTTAAACCGACCATTGCTACAGCGCCTTTTTCGCTGCCTTATACATTATGTCAACTGGTGCTTCCTTGCCGGTCCACAGCTCGAAGGAGAGCGCACCCTGATATACCAGCATGGAAAGCCCGCTCAGGGTTCGTGCCCCGGCCTTTTTCGCATCCGCAAGCAGTCTGGTTTCAAGTGGGTTATATACCACATCATATACCAGCGTCCCCTTGGATATGAGCTGTGCATCCAACGGCGATTTGCCCTCAGTATCGCTGTGCTTCATCCCCACCGGGGAGCAGTTGACCACCAGGTCACAGCCCGATAGTGCTTGCTTAAGCTGCGGCTCGTCCGGCAGGAGCACCCTTATTTCGGGGATGGGGTGCATCTTGAAGTCTAGCGAGGCAATTCCACCCACATCCTTGGCATCGAGACAGCTCCTGGGCGGTGGTCCCTGAGTACGGGCTAGGCTCCGCTCCAGGTCTGATGCCAACCTGTGTGCTCGCTCGGCAATAATGTCTGTAATTATAAGGGACTTCACCCCTGCTCTTGCCAGGGCGAAACCTGCTGCCCGCGCTACCCCTCCCGCGCCCAGAAGGACCGCGCCCTTTCCTTCAGGGTTAAAGCCCCCCTCTTTTCGTAAAGCCTGCAGAAAGCCGCTGGCATCGGTGTTGTAGCCCATGAGCCTGCCATCCCGATTCACTATGGTATTCACCGCCCCCACCTCTAGGGCGAGGTCATCGAGCTCGTCCATTAAGGGCATAACCGTTTCCTTATGGGGTACGGTGACATTAGCTCCCAAAGTATCGGATCGGCGCAGTCGCTCTACGATAGTTCCTAACTTCGATGGCTCCGTCTCCCATAGCTCGTAACGAATGTCGAGCCTGTAGTGGTCGAAGGCAGACTGGTGCATTGCCGGGGATACGGAATGCCCCACAGGGTAGCCGATGAGGCCCACGTATTTCGTCATTTGCTTGTCCCGTCAAGGTAAGCCTGTAAAATAATTGCTGCTGCCATCGCATCGCGCTTCCCTTTCCTCTTCTCCCGCTTCATTCCGGCATCCAGCAGCATGCGCTCTGCAGCGACGGTGGATAAGCGCTCATCCCAGGTATCCACCGGGATATCCACATGCTGAGCAAGCTCTCCCGAGAAGGCGATAACCTCTTCTGCCTGCCGGCCGATACTGCCGTTCATTGAGCGGGGAAGCCCGACCACAATGCGCTCCGCCCCGTGCTCCCTGGCAAGGGAGAGGAGCTTTTCCATGTCTGACTCTTCCCCTGCCCTATCGAGCACAGTGAGGGGGATGGCGAGGAGCCCCTCGGCGAGGGCTATCCCGATTCGCTTCTCTCCGACATCAAGTCCCAGTATCGCCATATTTTGCCACCAAATCTCTCACCAGGCTCAGGGCGTCATCGATCTTGTCGATATCCTTGCCCCCGGCCTGCCCCATCTCTGCCCTGCCGCCCCCGCGCCCACTGGTGACCCGGGCGACCTGCTTCACAATCTCGCCGGCGTGCAGCCCTCTTTGAACCATGTCCGGGGTAAGCATTGCCACAAAGTTGGCCTGGTGGTTATAGACCGCTCCCAGGACAATCAATACACTTTTCAATCGCTCTTTTATCAGGTCACCAGTTTGGCGTAATGTTTCGATATTTGAGGCGGGCACCCGTGCACTGAGCACCGGGATTCCATTTATTGAGACCACCTCTTTGAGAAGCGAGCTGACAGTTATCTTCAGGAGCTCTCTCTCCAGGGAGAGTGCCTTTTTTCGCTCAGCGTCGATTTCGCTCTGGAGGGCGGAGATACGGCTTATGACCTCGGAAGGCGCAGTCCTGAGCTCATCGACTACCTCATCGATAATGGCAAGCTGCCCATCGACATGTTTCTCAGCACCACTTCCGGTAACCGCCTCGATTCGACGAATGCCGGCTCCAATGCTGCTCTGGTTAACGATGTGGAAGAAGCCGATCTCCCCTGTTGCCCTTACATGGGTGCCCCCGCATAGCTCAGTGCTGATGGGTGGCTTTCCAATTTCCAGCACCCGTACCTCCTCGCCATACTGCTCCTCAAAGAAGGCAAGTGCTCCCCTATCCAAAGCCTGCTGGTATGGCATCATGGTATGCTTAACCTTCAGGTTCTGGCGTATCCTCTCATTCACTATATGCTGTATCTGTGATAGCTCCTCTCTGGTAAGCGCGTTTTGGTGGGTAAAGTCAAAACGCAGGTGGTCGGGAGCCACCAGGGAGCCTGACTGGCGTACATGGTCTCCCAGCACTTCACGCAGCGCCGCCTGGAGGAGGTGTGTTGCAGTGTGATTGCTCGCGATGTCGAGGCGCCGTTTTTCGTCTACCTGTGCTTTGACATTATCATGAACTGATATTTGCCCTTCGATTACCTTGCCTTGATGAATTATGAGCTCGCTATCCTTCACTGTTTGCCTGACGGTATTAGTAACAGCGATTTTACCCTT
>DAOUEU010000038.1:0-12149 GCA_034430255.1 Dehalococcoidia bacterium
TGCAATGCGCCCATCGATAAGCGTGCTGGTATCGACGATGAGCTGTCCATTGTGAGGTAATGGACTGCCGATACCTTTTGTTTCTTCTGGTATTGTGATGCCAAACATCCGGAATAGCTCCCTTCCTCGTGCTACTGAAATTGGTATGATAATTATGCAGAGGAAAAGGCTGACTGCAATTGGGGTGATTTGTCCCCAGAGCCCGGGGAGCATGGAAAGGGGAAATGTAAGCAGCACGGAGAGAAGCAAGGCAACAACCAAACCTACAGTGGCTGCGAGAAGAATAGCTGTCGGAATTTGCAGGGTACGATGACGATCCCGCTCATAAGAGGATCTCATTTAGACACCTCCTCCACCCTGCCCAGCCAACAAGAAAGCGGATCAACCTCAACCTAGCGAAAACTGCTTAAGATAAATAAAGATAATGAATTATTATAGCCTTGCCTTGTTTGCTGGGAGGCAACTTATGCGCGTACATTAACATAAACTGGGTGACATGTCAAAGCCTGTGCTTTGCACTCATCCCGCATACTAGGTTTAAATAAGCGGTAACCTATTTTTTACTGCAGTTGCGTGAAGAAATACGGTTTGGATGGTTGGACATTTATATTGAACCAAGCGTTCGATTCGATATACATCCCTTTTAATTTGTGAATAGGCGAGCACGCCAGTTGAAGTGGTTAGCTGCAATTCGTTAAACTAATGATAAACGAACTCCGCTAATAGATAACGCAAGTATTTCTATCTGTATTTTGGATTGTCATTCAAGGGGTGGTTAAGCGGTATCGGTAGTTAGTGGTGTGTAAGTGCAACAAGCAAAGACGTGAGTGACCTAACCGATAAATAGCTTGAGCAGCAGGTGCAACGTCCAGTAGCCAGCGAAAGCGATCATCAAGCCCTTGCCTGTCTTACCTAAAAACAACGATATGAGGAACTTCCAAAACGGGTAGTGCATCGCCCCGGTGGTTGCGCCGGCGAGATCGAATGCAGGATTGGGTAGTAAAGCAAAGAAGAAGAGAAATAGAGAAGGTCTATTCCTTATAAACCTTGTGGGCCAACGAAGAAATCTCTTTTTCTCCCATTTTTCCATTGAAGTTCGACCGCTCCGACCTGCTAAGTAAGTGGGGATCTCACCGATAGGCTCACCCAGCCCAACCATAAGCGCCACCAGCCAGGGATTTAATATCATGCCCATGAGAAAAACCACAGGCAAGCTCGGTATAGGAACCAGGATGACAACACTGCCCAATATGGAGACCAGGAAGACCCCTAAATATCCATAGGCCCAGAGATCACCTGATAGGGCCCCCGTGAAATAGATGACGGCACTAAAGGCGATGATTATTATTATAGAAACAAGACTTATCCAGTGGCGCCTTATCCAGCTACGTTTCTGTAACTGCGCGATGTCTTCCTCGGCTAAGACGCCTAAGCTGTCGTCGTGCTGGTTCATGCCAATAACCTTTAAAGCGTAGCGGGAAGGGGGACAGAAGTCAAGTGGTTATAGGCTGTTAGATTTTCATGTATCCCACCCCAATCTCCTTAATCTATTCACCGGCACTCCGATTTTGGGCAAAGCCGAGGATGTATAGGATATGCGTTTCTGATGCGCATGGAAAACCAACACCAGAGGGGAGTCTATAATAGACTCCCCTCACCAGACCCCTAGGTTCTTAAATTATTGATACCCTCCAAGCACAGCCAAAAGCTGGAAGGATGTGGTACAGGAAGGTTAAATGTGAGAGCCGATAATCGTAAACCTAGTAGTATCGATAGGGAAAACGACTCTTTGGGACAGCAACCTCCTTCCTGTAATCTCCCCGATGCCCGACATGAAGGTCGCAGTTCGGAGGATTTATGCAGAGAAGGACGCAATTGTCGAGAGTTCCCAGACCCCCCGATTGAACAGGTATGCGATGGTGAGGATGCCAGGCACCCCAAGTACCACGATTCTTTCTCCAAGAGTATAACCTCTTCCCGCAAGCACCACACTTGCCATTCTGAATTGTCCAGGCTGCATCTTCTACATACTTGGAAAATTCCACAGGAGTTTTCATGGCTTCCCCCTTCTCCAGAATTCAGATGGACACAAGATAGCTTCCTCAGCCTTTACTATCGCAACGTTTTTACTGGCATCCAAATAAGACCCCTTGAGTGGGGAGATTACTTAATTACATTTGTCGACAACTCATTTACTAAGGTTTTTACACTTCGCCAAGCCCCATCAATGTGCCATACCACCACTTGGGTATTCAGGGATAGCTTACCAGCACCTAATACCATGTCAACACCAATGCCAAAGAACTACTTAGCGTTATCTCTTTACCTTTGCTGGAGTGGTGGTGGTGAAGGTGAACCCCTCAGCTCCCGCGTCGACCAGGACATGATCACCCTCGTTAAACTCGCCCTGTAGGATCTTTGTGGACAGCGGGTTCTCCACCTTACGCTGCAGGGTGCGGCGCAGCGGTCGGGCCCCAAATACTGGGTCAAAGCCCTCCTTGGCGAGCTGGTCCTTGGCCTCCTCGGTAAGTTCAAAAGTGATATTCCGCTCGGCAAGGCGTTTTTGAATATCTTTCATCAGCAGGTCAACGATCTGCTTGATCTGTTCTTCGGTAAGTGCATGGAAGATAACAACCTCATCGAGCCGGTTGAGGAACTCGGGGCGAAAGGTCTGTTTGAGAGCGGTCTCGATAGCATTCTTCTGCCGCTCCTGCTCGCTATTGGTCTGCCGTGAAAAGCCTATTGCCTGGTGCTGGAACTCCTCCGTGCCGAGGTTGGAAGTCATAATGACCACCGTGTTCTTGAAATCGACGGTGCGGCCGTGGCCATCGGTGAGCCTTCCGTCCTCCAGTATCTGGAGGAGGATATTGAATACATTGGGGTGCGCCTTTTCTACTTCGTCGAGGAGGATTACCTTGAATGGCCGTCGGCGCACTGCCTCGGTGAGCTGGCCACCCTCCTCGTAGCCAATATAGCCAGGTGGTGCACCGATGAGGCGAGATACGGTATGCTTCTCCATGTATTCGGACATGTCCAGTCGAACCATGGCCTCCTCATCATCAAAGAGGAACTCGGCAAGGGCGCGCGCTAGCTCTGTCTTGCCGACGCCGGTTGGTCCAAGGAATATGAAGCTACCAATCGGTCTCCGAGGGTCTTTAAGACCCGCTCTAGCCCGCCTGATAGCCTCCGAGACTACTCTAACTGCATCGTCCTGTCCTACTATTCTGTCATGGATACGCTCCTCCATCTGAAGAAGCTTATCCGCCTCACCCTCAAGCATTCGTGAAACCGGAATGCCGGTCCACTTGGAGACGAGTTCGGCGATGCCCTCCTCGTCTACCGCGCTGTCGATCCGCTTCTCCTGGAGCCACTTTGTCTTCGCCTGGTTATACTCCTCATCGAGGCGGAGCCTCTCCGTCCTGAGCTGGGCGGCCTGCTGGTAGTCCCCTCGTTGTGATACCGCCTCTTCCTCGCGATCCAGCTTCTTAACCCTTTTTTCAAGATCCTTCACATCAGCGGGGGCACTCTCGGTATCGATCCTGAGCTTGGAAGCCGCTTCATCGATGAGGTCCACCGCCTTATCTGGTAGGTAGCGGTCAGATATGTACCGGTTGCTTAGACGGGCGGCAGCCTCAAGAGCGGCATCGGTTATCTGTATCTTGTGGTGAGCCTCATAGCGGGGTCGCAGACCGCGTAGTATCTCGATTGTTTCCTCTACACTGGGTTCTTCGACGAAGACGGGTTGCAGCCTCCGTTCAAGTGCTGCGTCCTTCTCGATGTGCTCGCGGTACTCATCAAGGGTGGTCGCTCCGATACACTGAAGCTCGCCTCGGGCGAGGGCCGGTTTCAGCATATTGCTGGCATCGATGGCGCCCTCAGCAGATCCGGCGCCAACAACGGTGTGAATCTCATCAATAAAGAGAACGATCTCACCTTGAGCCTGACGGATCTCATCCATAACCGCCTTGAGCCGCTCCTCGAATTCACCGCGGAACTTAGAGCCGGCTACCAATGCCCCCATATCGAGGGCGATAACCCGCTTCCCCTTGAGGGAATCGGGGACATCATCGGCAGCGATCTTTAGAGCAAGACCCTCCGCAATGGCGGTCTTGCCTACACCGGCCTCACCGATTATCACCGGGTTATTCTTGGTACGCCGGGTGAGGATCTGCATCACCCGCTTTATCTCATCATCACGCCCGATAACCGGGTCCAGCTTGCCCTCACGGGCAAGTATGGTGAGATCACGACTGTACTTCTCCAGAGCGCCGTATTTGCTCTCCGCATGGGGGTCGGTAGCCCGATGCCCGCCGCGGATGGTCTGTAGGGCGGAGTATAGCTTCTCCTGGTCAATGCCGAAATCACTGAGGATTCTGGCAGCCTCGCCGTCGCGCTCGGAAGCCATAGATATGAGTATATGCTCGATGCCTATGAACTCATCCTTCAGCCGGTCGGCCTCTGCACCGGCGTTCTGCAGTAGGTTTACCGTGCGGGGTGTGGCGTAAATCATAGAGGCTTCATGGGTAATTTCCGGCGTTTGCCGCAGCACTTCCTCAACGCGGCGACGCATATCATAGGCTTTCACCCCCAGCTTTCCCAATAGCTCACCGGTTAAGCCCTTCTCCTGCTGGAGCAGGGCCAGCAGGATGTGCTCCACATCCCACTGGCTATGGTGGTAGCTACGAGCCAACTGCTGGGAGAGAGCCAGTGCTTCCTGAGCCTTTTCGGTAAATCGTTCCTGTTGCATCAGTTGCTCCTTTTTATCTTTTTATTAATATTAACTCTGTCGCTGCCTTCCCGGTTGAGGTCGGCGCTTGGTCTCTGACAGCAAACGCCTGGGCCACAACCCGGCCTCCATGAGCTGCCTGATCTCACGTTCTATCTCCTCCCTCTCCTTCTCCATAGCCTCGATACGTTCGGTAAGACGAAGGATGACCTCCACACCGGCTATATTGACTCCCAGATCGTCCATTAGCGTCCTGATCTGGCGCAGCTTCTCGATATCTCGATTCGAGTACAGGCGCACCCTTCCCCGGGAGCGCGATGGCTCGATAATCCCCGCCTTCTCATAGTAGCGCAGGGTCTGTGCATGAACGCCGAGCATCCTGGCTACGACACTGATCACATAGCAGGGTTCCGATTCATCGAAGTTCATTTTTAACTCCCTCAATTTCCATTTTCTTACCTAACCCAACCTTCTTACAGTGTCATGCATTCCTGCAATTTAGTGTGTTACCGTTTCTATATTATTTTTTACGCATCTGCCTGAGCTGACTGAATAGCTCTTTTTCATTATCGGTTAGCTTCTGGGGCAGAATCACATTCACTTTGGCCAAGAGGTCACCCTTTTTGTCAGAGCCTATCTTAGGCATACCCTGCCCCGCAAGTCGAAATACCTTTCCATTCTGAGTCTCCGGTGGGATTTTAAGGGATAGCATACCCTTCATCGAGGACACTTCCACCTCACCGCCGAGAGCAGCATCGACAAGCGGGACAGAAACATCGACGTAGAGGTCGCTACTCCTGCGCTGAAAGGTCTTATGGGGCTTCACCGAGACCACCAGGTAGAGGTCTCCGCTGGGGCCACCGCCTATGCCGGGCTCCCCCTTGCCGGCTACCTTTATCCGTGAGCCGTTATTCACCCCGGGGGGTATCTTGACCTCTAGGCGGTGGCCGGTCATGTCGGTGACCAACCTTGTGCTGCCACTATAGGCCTCCTCAAGGGTTACCTCGGTGGCATATTCAATATCCTGGCCGCGCCTCGGCCGGCGGGTTTTAGTCTTGGTGCCAAATCCCCTGTCAAACCCGAAGAGGTCTCCCAGGTCACCCATATCGGAGAGGTCAACGTACTCGTATTTAGCTCCCGGGCCGGCTTTAAAGCCCGAAAAACCACCGAATCCCCCGAAGGGTGTTCCCTGCTGAGCCTCAAACTGGTCGGCATACTGCCATTGGTCGCCGTACTTATCATATTTCTTCCTCTTTTCGGGGTTGGAGAGGACCTCATAGGCAGAGTTAATCTCTTTAAACCTTGCCTCGGCTGACTTATCACCGGGATTGACGTCGGGATGATGCTTACGCGCCAGCTTCCGATAGGCCTGCTTTATATCCTTATAGGTGGCACTACGGTTTAACCCGAGAATCTTATAGTAGTCCTTACCTGCCATATTTAAGTCTTCCTTCGATGATTATTATAAAGTATATTGTTGATATTGTCAATAGCATATATTACAACATTATGTTATCTTACTTGACAAACCGTTGTTATGTTGTTATAATATTGCTAGAAAAAATGGAAAGGAGGTGAATTAGATGAACCTTATACGCTGGGAGCCCTTCAGGGACCTCATGACTCTGCGCCAGGCAATGGATCGGGGTTTTGAGGAAAGCTTTGTGAGACCTTCTCATGCTTTGGCGCTCTTTGGTGATGGAGAACATCTGCCCATTGACATGTATCAGACTCCAGACGAGGTGGTGGTCAAAGCATCCCTTCCCGGGGTGAAGCCTGAGGATGTCGATATCAATATTGCCGGTGACATTCTCACTATAAAGGGAAAGACCAATGGGTCGGAGGAGGTGAAGGGCGAGGACTACCTATACCGGGAGCATCACCATGGTAGCTTCGTTCGCTCCATAAACATTCCTCATGCCCTCCAGACCGATAAGGCGGAGGCCACCGCTGATAATGGCATCCTCTCCATTACCATTCCCAGAGCCCAGGAGGCGAAGCCAAAGACTATCGAAGTCAAGGCTAAAAAGGCTATCGAAGGAGTGAAAAAGGAGAAGAAACAGTAATTTCGATAGCCTAGTGAAAGGGGGCTGGCGAGTGCTCGCCCCCTTTTCTGTTTTACGCTCTTTCTACAAGCGCCTCTTTTTGAATAACGCAGTAAATTATATCCCGTGGGCTCAAATGATAGGTGAGTGAAGCAGTTCTAATCCCCATTTTTTACCTGTCCTGAACGTTCCGAAAAATCGGAAAGAGCAGGTCGAGGAACTGTTCTAGGATCCGCGCGGTAGCACCCCAGATCACATGGCCACGATAGTCGAACATTATGGCCTTGAATTTAATTCCCTCGATAACATAGACTTCCTCCCGGTGGTTCTTTTCATCTGCCAGTGCCGATAGTGGCACCTCAATAAGCTTCTCTATCTCATCCCGGTTGACTGTGAGCTCATAGGGATAGGGAATAATACCTACGAAGGGGGTGACCAGGTAGTTGCTGGTGAGCGTGCCCATATTGTCCAGCTCCCCCAGTATTTGGACATCCTCGGGACGCACCCCGATCTCCTCAAAGGTCTCGCGGAGGGCGGTATCCCTGATGCCTCTATCATGCTCGTGGCGTGCCCCTCCAGGGAAGGAGATCTGCCCCTTATGATGCTCTACTTTCTGAGTCCGCCTGGTGAGCAGGATATGGTATTCCCCATGCTTCTTATAGAGGGGTAGAAGCACTGCAGCGGGAGATAGGGGAGCATTGCAGAGAACAATATCCCTCTTCTCCCGCTGGGCGAGGATTTCTCTGATCTCTTTAGCGAGCATTTTACTATCTTCGTCTCTCAATGGGTTATCCGCCATCGTCACGATTTAGGTATTCGTAATATTGATTGAGCCTGGAGAGGACGTTCACCGCCCGGTCCATTGTCGGGTAATACAGTATTTTCCCCGTTCTCTCTATCCAGCTTGCTAGGCCCTCCACATCAGTACCATAGATCCATATAACAGCGGGCTTTTCAAATTTGATGTCGAGAACGACCGGCTCAAAGAGGATGGGTGCATATTGTAAGGGGAATCCGGGCATGATCAAAATCACCCCATGTATGTTATCGTCGGTTAAAAATGTCTCTACTGTGGCACGGATTACCTCAGGTAAGGGGTGTCCGGCAATCATTGCCGGAGGCCATATATCGGCAGGGTTTTCAAAATCCTGCCATGGCGGGGCGATGGCATCCAATTTCCTCGAGCTATCCGGTGAGAGCTCAGCCAGATAGAGGTTATGACGCGCGCAGGCATCGGTTGCCATAATGCCGCCGCCGCCAGTATTGGTGATTATGCCAATGCCTCTCCCTTTCATCAACGGCAGGTGCAGAAAGGCTCTGGAGAGGTCATCGAATTCCTCGGTAGATGTCACCCGAATCACCCCGCATCGTTTGAAAGCGGCATCATAGACCTCATCTCGGCCGGTAAGGCTGCCCGAGTGAGATTGGGCAGCCTGTGCAGCTTTCTCAGACTGACCTGACTTGAGAGCGATAATTGGCTTTTTCTTAGATACCCGGCCGGCCACATCCAGAAACCTTTTGCCATCCCTCATGCCTTCAATATAGAGGAGGATCACCTTGACCTCGGGGTCATCCTCGAAGTACTCAAGCCCATCGGAAAAATCGATATCACAGGCATTTCCTATATCGATGCCCTTACCCAATATGGGAAATTTGGGCAGGCCGCCAAAAAATAACCCCGTCTGGCATATAATCCCGATAGGGACCTTCTGCATTTCCATCTGAACATAAGCTGAGCTGAAGTTGATAAACGCGTTCGCTGTCCCAAAGGTGTTCGGCCCCAGTATTCTTGCTCCACCCTCCCTGGCGATACGCAACAGCTCTACCTGCAGCTCCTTACCCTCCTCATCGCTATCGGCAAACCCCTGACCCACTACCGTAATCGCCTTTATCCCCCTCTCGGTACACTCTTTAACCAGTCGCGGGACCGTGGAACGCGGGGTTAATATCACGGCAAGGTCGATATCGCCGGATATTTCCTTAACACTGCGGTAGCATTTAAGTCCCAAAATCTCATCGGCAGCGGGGTTCACCGGATAAAGATTACCCTTGAAACCATAGCTAAGCAAATGCTCGAGGACATTCCAGCCCGTTATACCAGTAGATCTTGTGAGCCCCACAAGTGCAACCGACCTCGGCTCCATGAAGAGCCTCATCAGCTCAACGGTATTCAATGATAGATCTCCTTGTCTTTGCGTGTACCCCAGAGCTCATCGACCCTAGCTCTGACCTCGGAGAGCTCGCAATCGGTGTCTATTATTATATCGGCGTGCTTTGCCCTTTCCTCCGAGGAGATCTGGGAGTGGATACAAGCCCTTGCCTGCTTCTCGCTGAGCCCGCCACGTTCCTTAAGGCGCTTGACCACCACCTGCTCGGGGGCAACAGCGACCCAAACCTCATCGACCAGGTCGGTCCAGCTTGCCTCGATGAGCAGAGCGGCCTCCACTACCACTAAGGCGACTCCCTCCCCCTTCAGTCGATCGATCTCTTCCCGCACCATTTCACGCATCCGCGGATGCACGATCCTATTTAGCTGGATAAGTGCATCGGGATAAGCGAACACGATTTCACCCAGCCTCTTGCGGTCTATCTCACCGTTTACCTTGAGGATGCCATCGCCAAAGGCATCTCTGAGCTCTTGCCAAGTACTTGTACCGGGCTTATAGGCCTCATGCCCGATCTTATCGGCATCTACGATTACAGCCCCTTTTTCGGCCAACATACCGGATATGGTGCTCTTACCGCTGAGGATTCCGCCAGTAAGACCAATAACAACCATCTATTCACAACCTCGCGCTATGTTTAAAACGCTATCGAATCGGCGTTTAACTTGTTGAAGTATCCCGGCGCCATACACTAAAAATACTTTCGGATATATAGAGCTAAACTAGTCTATCAACGTGAGGCCGGACAGTCAAGTTTAGAAGTGTGATTGCCCCAGAAGAAGCGGGGGTTATTTGATTTCGTAGCTGTCTTAACATCGGGTTGCACTGCATACTAAATGTGTTAGAATACGGGAGGGAGAGATAGAGATGCGTGAGGCACTTCTTTTTGAGACACTCCCCGGCTCCCAGGTTAGGTGCAATATCTGCCAGTGGCGGTGCACCATTGGCCCCGGCAATCTGGGCGTATGCCGGATGTACCGAAATATCGATGGTGCGCTCTATAACTTGAACTATGCCGAGGCCTCTTCGGTAGCAGTGGACCCCATCGAGAAGAAGCCCTTATTCCACTTCTTCCCAGGAAGCCGGGTCTTCTCATTGGGCACATGGGGATGCAATTTTCATTGCAGGCACTGCCAGAACTGGCAGATATCCTGTGCCGACCCTTCCTTTTTAGAGGGATCACGTAACATCTCTCCTGAGGAGGCCATTTCCATGGCAAAGAGAGAGCGTTGCCAGGGGATTGCATGGACCTATAATGAGCCCAGTATATGGTTTGAGTATACCCTGGATTCTGCGAAGCTGGCCAAGGAGAATGACCTTTATACTGTCTATGTGACCAATGGATATATCACCCCAGAGGCTCTAGACATGATCGGCCCCTATCTTGATGGCTACTGTGTCGATGTAAAAGGATTCACCGACCGCTTCTACCGGGAGCTGGCAAAGGTCACCCGCTGGAAGGGAATTCTTGAGGTAACCGAGCGGGCTAAGCACAAGTGGGGGATGCATGTTGAGGTGGTGACCAATGTCATACCCACCATGAACGATGACGATGCGCAGCTTGAGGGCATGGCTACCTGGGTGCGCGACAGTCTGGGGGAACTGACCCCCTGGCATGTGACCCGGTTTTACCCTCAACACCAGCTGCTTAATCTGCCGGCTACCCCCATAGCAACCTTGGAGCACGCCTATGACATCGGCAAAAGGGTTGGGCTTCGATTTGTGTATGCCGGTAATGTGCCCGGTCATGAGAAGGAGAACACTTTCTGCTACTCCTGCGGCAACGTGATAGTCGGCAGGACGGGCTATCATATAAATATAGTTGGTCTGGATGGTTCCAGGTGCCGCTTCTGCGGCGCCGATCTCAATATGATGATCCGAGCAGGAGGTGAGTGATGGCCGGGATTACTTTTGGGTGCATTGCACCACATCCCCCGCTCCTTTTCCCCGATGTCGGTCGTGGGTCAGAGCAGGAAGTCAAGGCGACAAGTGATGCAATGGAGAAGCTCAGTGAGCAGTTGGCTCAGAGTCGCCCCGAGACGGTTTTGGTGATAAGCCCCCATGGTGTCTATCATCACGATGCCATGGGGATAGCTACGGCAAAGTCCTCCTCGGGCGACATGCGGAGCTGGGGAGCAAGCGGCCAGGACTACTCTTTCGAGAACGACCTCGAGGCGGTGGAGGCTATTCAGGAGGAGGCAAGGGCTGACAGTATCCCCATCCGGTCCATTGGCGAGAGAGGGTACGAACTGGATTGGGGAGTGCTGGTGCCGATATATTTTCTGGCAAAGGGTATGTCAGGTGCTAGTCTGGTGCCGCTGACATTCTGCTGGCTCCCTCTGGAGAGACATTTCGCCTTCGGTCGCGCGCTGCGGCGGGCAGCCGAGAGGCTGGGGAAGCGGGTGGCTATTATCGCCAGTGGTGACCTCTCCCATCGCCTGATACCGAGTGCACCCGCCGGCTTTCACCCCGATGGAAAGGTATTCGATGAGAAGCTGGTCGAAGCCATTGCCTCCTACGATGTTCCGGCAATCCTGAACATGGACGAGGAGCTTATCGAGCATGCCGGTGAGTGCGGCCTTCGCTCCATCACTATCATGCTGGGTGCTCTGGAGGGGCTGCCGGTGAAATCGAGCGTTCTCTCATATGAGGGGCCGTTTGGTGTGGGCTACCTCGTGGCCGCATTACGGGTGGAGAACCCCGGCCCGATGCACCCGCTGGTAAGGCTGGCGAAGCAGACCATCGAGAGCTATGTGCGGGATAGGACCATTCCCCGGCCTGAGGAGCTAACCCCGGAGATGATGGAGCGTGCCGGGGTATTTGTTTCCTTGAAGGTGGGTGGCATGCTCCGGGGCTGCATCGGAACTTATGAGCCGACGAAGGAGAACGTGGCGGAGGAAATCATCACCAATGCCATCAGTTCAGCCACCCGGGACCATCGATTCCCCCAGGTAACCCCAGGCGAGCTGGCCGACCTGGAATACAGCGTAGATGTCCTCACCAAGCCTGAGCCAGTCGCAAGCGAGGCCGAGCTTGACCCCAAGAGATACGGCGTAATCGTCGAGAGCGGAGGGAGAAAGGGGCTGCTGCTCCCCGACCTCGAGGGGGTGGACACGGTGCGCCATCAGATCGAGATCTGCCGCTCCAAGGCGGGCATACAGCCCCACGAGCCGGTGAAGCTCTACCGGTTTGAGGTGAAGAGGTATAGATAGT
>DAOUEU010000039.1:0-4774 GCA_034430255.1 Dehalococcoidia bacterium
TAAATCTCCTCAGGAAAGCAGCCAAGATAACCGACACTATAAGGGTGCCGACAATGATAATGGCATAGCCTGCCCATCCGGCATACTCGGTGTTCTCAATAGGCAGCCACCCGCCTACTGTTCCGCAGTAATGACCAGCCAAGACAACGCCAACTATAAGTCCGATGAGGGGGAAGACCATGCTTATTAGTCCTCGCCATAGACCCATTAGTGTTGATATCGCCAAAACGACTATTAGGACAATGTCGAACCAGTTCATAGACTTGCTCCTCCTGAGTTTACTAAAGCCATCCTAGGGCCTCCCCCAAGTCTCGCCATTCATTCTACCATACCTAGAATATCAATATAAAGGACTGTACCCGTCCAGTACACTAGATACACATTACCCTTCGCCCATTGTGTTTGTCATCTTGAGTGAAGGTAAATCCACGGTACCAGTCACCAACTATCTATTCAAATGAGATCTGAGATTTTAGGCCCTTGACAAGCGGTAAGAAGCCTAATATAATGGTTATTGCAAGTGCTTCTCATTAGCATTTATATATGGAGGATAGTGATCATGGTAGAAGTTCGTGAGTTAAAGGGGCAGAGGGTGACCAGCCAGCGAAAGCTACTTCTCGACCTGCTGCGCCACTCGGAAGGTCATCTAGATGCAGAGGAGCTTTACCGCCTGGCCAAGGAACGGGAACCCCGTATCAGCCTTTCAACGGTCTATCGCACCCTCAATCTGTTCAAGGAGCTGGATCTGGTAGAGGAGCGGCATTTTGCCGAGGAACACCACCACTACGAGGTCAAACGGAAAAGGGAGCACCACCATTTAATCTGCCTGGGCTGCGGCAGGGTAGTCGAGTTTGTGTCCCCCTTAACCAAGCAGATGAAGGAGGATGTGAGCCGGCAAAGCGGCTTCAAGATCCTCAACGCTTCGGTTTCTCTGGAGGGATACTGTGAGCGCTGCCGCCAGGAAAGGGATTGATTTTATTTTTACCGATCTTTTTGCAAAGGAGAAGCATTAACAAGAGGGGATACTGAACGAGGGGAAAAATGAGCGGAGTAAAAGGCTTATACAAAGCATTGTTTCATGAATTCATGTGGCTTGATTCAAAATATACCCATCCTCCTTATCATAACCGGCTTATGAAGGAGATATTTCACCCCGCACTTGATAAGAAAGACAGGATAATCGACATAGGCTGCGGGGCAGGTGGGCTTTCTAGAAAATTAGCTCAGATAGTCACCGAGGGTGAAGTGGTTGGTTTAGATATCGCGGAAGGATATATCAAGACACTAAACCGGTCTATAGAAAGAGACAAATCAGGCGATTATAAAAATTTAGTATTTGTGCTTGCCAGTGCGGAAGATATACCTTACCCGAACAACTATTTTGACCACGTAGTAGTTTCTGAGTCATTTGGCTTTTGGAGTGAACCGAAGAGGGGTCTGGCAGAGATAAACAGGATTCTGAAAACGGGTGGAAAACTCTACGTGGTAAATTCACACAAAGAGGCTCAACTTTGGGTGAGGATTCCAGAAAAGTTTTTTAATTTATTTTCGCCTTACAAGGAAAATTTATACTCGTCCCAGGAATTCAGAGAATTTTTCGAGAGAGCGGGATTTGCTGTAGTGGATCAAAAGGAAGTCACGGGCGCGTCGTTGGTGACGATAGGAAGCAATGTCGTCGCTCCAATAAAAATATCTTCCAAGTAGCAAAGCATATCGAGTAGTAGGAAAAAATGAACGAAATGAGACAGATAACAGTGTGCCAGATGCGGCCCGGCCAGTCGGGAACCGTGGTCCAGGTACTGGAGGGGCATGGTTATCATAGGGGTCGTGGGTATGGCCGCGGCTTTGTCGATCGCCTCCATTCCCTGGGCATCAGACCGGGTGTGCGGATAACCAAGGTAAGCGCGATGTTCATGCGGGGCCCCGTTACCCTCCAGGTAGGCCGAGCACAGGTTGCCATCGGCTTTGGTATGGCGAGAAAGATACTGGTCGAGGTGGAATAGTGCGTATCCTGCTCATGGGAAATCCCAATGTAGGCAAGAGCGTCTTCTTCTCCCGCATCACCGGGGTGAAGGTGATCGCCTCTAACTACCCGGGCACCACTGTGGGGTTTAGCAAGGGCTCCATGAAGCTGGGTGAGGAGGTGGTTGAGGTTATCGATGTCCCCGGCACCTACACCCTGGAGCCCACCTCTAAGGCAGAGGAGATAGCCTCCCGGATGCTCCAGGATGGTGACCTGGTAATAAATGTCGTTGATGCCACCAATCTGGAGCGTAATCTCTACCTAACCCTGGAGCTACTCGAGAGACAAGTCCCCGTTATCGTGGCGCTAAATATCTGGGATGACACCAAACACAAGGGGATAAGCATCGATGACGCCAAACTGGAAGAGCTATTGGGGGTTCCGGTTATCCCCACGGTTGCGGTAACTGGGCAGGGGATAAAGGAGCTGGTAGATCGTATCCCCGAAGCTATATCCCCCCCGCTAACCCAACGCACCCATGATGAGAGGTGGGCTGCCGTCGGCAATACCGTAGAGAATGTCCAGACCATAACCCATCACCACCATACCTGGCTGGAGCACCTTCAGGATGCTTCGGTAAAACCCCGGACCGGCCTTCCCATCGCCGCTTTTATGCTCGCCGCTTCCTTTTTTGTGATCCGTTTTATCGGCGAGGGCCTGATCGGCTATGTCACGGAGCCCCTCTTTGAAAATCTATGGGCCCCCCTAATGATGAAACTGAGCGGTCTCTTAGGCACGGGTTTCTGGCACGATATGCTCATCGGCAAGCTTTTCGACGGGGAGATAGACTTCTTCCAGTCCATGGGGGTCCTGACCACCGGCCTCTTTATCCCGCTCGGTGCTGTATTACCATACATTCTTGCCTTTTACCTGATATTGGGACTGCTCGAGGATGTCGGCTATCTCCCCAGGCTGGCGGTGCTCCTGGATAACCTCATGCACCGTATGGGCCTGCACGGCTACGCCATCATCCCCACCATGCTGGGACTGGGCTGCGCTGTACCGGCAATACTGTCCACCCGCATCCTTGAGAGTAAGAGGGAGAGGTTTATCGCCGCCACGCTGATCTCCATTGCCCTACCATGTGCTGCCTCCCAGGCAATGATCATTGGACTGGTGGGGGCCGAGGGATGGCAGTATGTAGCGATGATTTATGGCACTTTGTTTTTAGTCTGGCTTGTCCTGGGCCTCATCCTCAACCGGGTGGCCAGGGGATTCAGCCCCGAACTCCTCATCGAGATTCCTCCCTATCGACGACCCTCCTGGCGAGCTGTATTTACTAAACTCTGGATGCGGGTCTATGGCTTCCTCCGCGAGGCGCTGCCCATAATTCTGATAGCTATATTTGCTATCGGCATTCTCTATCACCTGGGGGTCTTCGATGCCATCGCCAACTTTACCGCCCCGGTGGTGAGCGGGCTCTTCGGGCTTCCTGAAGACGGCGTTGTCGCTATCGTGGTTGGCTTTTTACGCAAGGACGTGGCCATCGGGCTGCTGGCACCGCTGTCACTAAGCGCCGGCCAACTGGTAGTGGGCTGCGTCGTGCTGACCATGTTCTTCCCCTGCATCGCCGCCTTCGTAGTCCTGGCAAGGGAGCTTGGCCTCAAGGGCCTGCTGGCTGCCATCGGAATAATGCTCGCCGCCACAGTAGTTGTGGGCGGGCTGTTGAACCTGGTTTTATAGAGAAATAGTTCAGAAAGACTTGACTTTTCCCCCTGAGAGCAGTTAGATTTGTCCGTGTTTCGGTTCAAGCTTCTACAAAAGATGGCTCTTCGATTCGCAACCTCTTTTATTCCTCTGGCAATTATGGCATCGCTGGCGGTATGTACCCTTTCCGCTGGAGCCGGGGATAATCTCTTACAGAACCCAGGCTTCGAGGATGGGGCTTCAGACTGGTCAACTTATGGTGGCGCCCTCTTAATAGTTGGGTCACAAATCCACAGCGGAGATTTTGCCGCTGCCTTCGAAAGCAACACCGCAACAACAAAGTGGATTCATCAGGTGGTACCTGTATCGGAGGGAGAAAGCTATACCTTTTCAGGCTACGCTATAAAAAATGATCCCGATATTGAGACAATTTTCCTGCGGATCTCCTGGTACCAGAGCCAAGATGGCTTCGGAACCGAGATTGCTCACCACGACTCCCTCACCACTCTGACGGATAACCAGCCCCAATACCATCTTTTAACCACTGATGAGATTACGGCTCCAGTAAATGCACATTCGGCACGAGTTAAAGTGATACTGAACCCGGTATCCGACGTGGCAGCAATTGCCTATTTTGACGATCTGAAATTCGAAGGGCCTCCGCCAGCTACTCCTACTCCCACGCCGACTCCAACTCCTACTCCTACTCCTACTCCTACTCCTACACCAACACCAACGCCTACACCTACACCAACACCAACGCCTACACCAACACCAACGCCTACACCTACTCCTACACCTACACCAACACCTACGCCCACTCCCACTCCTACTCCTACGCCAACACCTACTCCTACACCTACACCAACTCCGACACCAACACCGACGCCAACACTTACTCCTACACCTACACCAACTCCGACATCAACACCTACACCTACTCCTACGCCAACGCCAACACCAACCTACAACGGCACGGTTGCAGATATTGGCGATGTGCTGATTAATGAGATCCAATACGATTCCCTGCAAACAGGCACAGATGCCTCATTCGAATGGGTGGAGCTCTTCAACAGCACCAATGAGACCATCGAACTCGAAGGA
>DAOUEU010000040.1:0-12524 GCA_034430255.1 Dehalococcoidia bacterium
CTACCTTTGTTATTGACCTCCCTCAGGGTGGAGGCAAAGTTCCTCTCCAACCGAACTATATTCGTTCGCAAACGGAAGGTGAGTTCATATTGAGAAACTACCAGGGACGCATCTTACGCTACCGAAATCCCTTGGGATCCAACCACCATGGAAAGGGCCGTTGCAACGGTAAGAGGGTAACTGAACCAATGGCGATAACGGGTACACCGGCAACATATCAGTCTCAACCGACAGGGGTCACGAGTGAAGATAGGGCTGTCGTACGATCTTAAACAGGCGGTATCACCAGAGCAAGACCAGCCTGAGGACGCGCTTGAGGAGTATGACTCTCAGGAAACAGTAGCGGCTATTATAAAAGCAATTAAATCACAAGGACACTCGGTTGTCAGGTTGGGCGGGGGCAGAAAATTTATCATCAATATTCTTCTCGAGGATATTGATCTTGTATTCAACATCGCTGAAGGACTGGGCAACCATAGAAGCAGGGAGGCCCAGGTACCTTCTGTCCTGGAAATGCTCGCAATACCCTATACCGGGTCAGACCCCCAGTGCCTGGCCATATGCCTTGATAAGCCCTTGAGCAAGAAGCTGGTTGCGCTCGCGGGTGTTTGTACTCCGAGATGGCACGTCATCAACAGTGAGGAAGATCTGCATCAAATAGACTGGTACGATTTCCTATTCCCTGCTTTTATTAAGCCAGCTCAAGAAGGTTCAAGCAAAGGCATCCGCCTCAGCTCCAGGGTCGATAATATAGAGAAAATGACCGAAGTGACGACAGTGTTGTTAGAACGTTACCAGCAGCCTGTGATGGTGGAGGAGTTCATCGCGGGGAGTGAAGTCACTGTTGGTGTAGTGGGTAACCATCCCCCGAAAGTTCTGGGGATAATGCGCATTCTCCCCAAGAAAAGCGGGGATTATTTCGTGTATTCGTTAGATGTGAAGAGGGAATGGGAATCCCTGGTAGAATACGAATGTCCTGCACAGATGGAAACGAGCATTCTCCAGGACATCACGGATTCCAGTCTAAAGGCCTTTGAAGCTCTGGGATGCCGGGATATGGCCCGCATCGATTTTCGGTTAAACCGAAAGGGCACACCATACTTCCTGGAGATAAATCCACTTCCCGGGCTTAATCCGCATAGCGGCGATTTACCCATTATGGCGAGTAAAATGGGCTGGACCTACGAAGCCCTGATATCAGGCATACTTACTGCAGCCCTGGAGAGATATCCACAGTGCGTCCGACAGTAGCCATCATCTACAACGAGCCGGTTTCATTCCGGTATAAGGCTATAGGGGAGGAGAAAGCAGTACTCGGCGTCGTTAAAGAGGTGAGTGCCGTTTACAAGGCACTAACCAGCCTGGGATATGCCGTGGTTCGGGTTCCGCTGTTGCCACCAGCGGATCGAGCGATGGAGAAACTCAGGGGCATACAAGCAGATGTTATATTCAATCTCTGCGAAGGCATCGATGGCTGTCCCGAAACGGAGGCGGATGTGGCTAATACCCTGGCTGGAATGAGCGTTCCCTTCACTGGCTGTCCGGGATCGGCACTGGCACTGGCTTTAGATAAGCCAAGGACCAAGGAACTTCTCCATGATTTCGGAATTGGCACACCCGGGTACCAGTTACTGAGTCCTGATACTTTAACCACATTCGATCTGGCTTATCCCTGTATTGCAAAGCCACGGGGAGAGGACGCAAGCCATGGACTCTCGGAAGACAGTATGGTCACCGATTCCGTAGCTCTAGAGAGGCAAGTCACGAGGATATGTCAGCTCTATGAGGGAAAGGCTCTCGTGGAGAAGTTTGTAGGGGGTCGCGAATTCAATGCCACAATCATGGGGAATAAGGAACTCACGGTCCTCCCTATATCTGAGATAGAGTATTCACTGCCGCCCGGGATGCCGAGGATACTCACGTACGCTGCCAAGTGGGAGCCGCAAAGCTTGTATTTCCGACACACGAGAACGATCTGCCCCGCCGAAATAGATCTCGAGATGCGAGAGCGCCTAGATGAGACTGCCCGGTCCGTTTTCAGTCTGTTGGGCTGCTTCGGTTATGCCAGGGTGGATTTTAGGCTTGATGGAGGGAGAGAGCTCAATGTCATTGAGGTGAATCCCAATCCCGATATATCTCCGGATTCTGGCGCGGCGCGACAGGCTAAGGCTCATGATATGACCTATAACCGGTTTATCGAAGCGATTGTACTGTTTGCTCTTGAGAGAGGATAACAATGGGATTTAAAATAAGGTCTATGGCCAGTCAGGACAGGTCTACCATAAGTAGAATCCTACGGTCCATACCGGAATTCAAACCGTCCGAGGTTATTGTCGCTGAGGAGGTTGTCGATAGCTACCTGCGCGATCCGCTTCGGTCGGGTTATAGTATCCTTGTAGCAGAGACTGATTTAAAAGTTGTGGGATATATCTGCTACGGGCCTACTCCGCTTACTGAAGGAACCTGGGACATATACTGGCTGGCGGTTGAGCCGGATCAGCAGCACCGGGGAACTGGAAGAGCGCTGCTCACATTCGCCGAGGAGGAAATTAAGGGACATGGAGGGCGATCAACCTTCATTGAGACATCCTCCAAGCCAGAGTATGAGAGGATAAGACGTTTTCATTATTCGCAGGGCTACGAACTTCTTTGCAGCATAGCTGATTTCTATGCTATTGGAGATGATAAGCTTATCTTTCAAAAGAGGTCAGGATAGGCTGTACTTCAAATCGCCGAGGGCGAGCCACATATCTCCTGTATAGATTTTAACATTTGTACTCAGCAATCATTTGAAGTGATGAACGTCAGTAACCGGTTGTTCTGAGGTCAGTAATTTACCGGTACCACCGATCATTCAGCTCACAATTGAGCACTACAACATTACACAATATTTTTAATAAAGTGCCCAAGGCACTACGACGGGAAATCTGTGCTATCATGATATCGTCAGCAGTAGATAATTGAAGATGAATTGATGAAGTTGCAAAGGTATGACATTAAGGGGTAGTCATTATAAGTCATGATGCTACTAAGTTTAAAGAGAGGCATTACCTATGTTTCGAATACGACGCATTTATGATTGTGTCCTTCCCATTGATAAAGAAGCGATGTTACAGGTTCAGTATATCTTGCGATCTCAATTCATCGGAATTTCAGAGAAGGAAATAGCGAGACTGCCTGAAAAGCTGAACAATCCATTAAAATATCGTTTTCGCTCTATCTTATTCGTCGCCGATGATACGCGGGGGCGCGTGAAGGGTTTTGCTCTGGTATCCCATGAGCCGGTCTTGAACTTCGCCTATCTGGATTTCATCTCAACTGCCAAACTGGGCATGGGGAGAGGCATCGGTGGGGCCATATATGCGAGAATTCGTGAGGAAGCGCTGTCCCTGAAAGTGCTAGGCATCTTCTATGAATGCCTTCCAGACGATCCCAAGTTATGCCATGCGCCGGAGGCCCTAAAACAAAACGCTAAGAGATTGCGTTTCTACGAGAGGTACGGTGCCCGGCCAATCGTCCATACCGCATATGAGACTCCCGTTACACCAGGAGGTGATTGTCCGCCCTACCTAGTTTTCGATGGATTGGGACAAGATGTCAAATTGAGGCGAGATGCAGCGCGATCCATTGTGCGAGCGATACTTGAACGTAAATACGGCAGCGTATGCCCCACGGATTACGTAGAGATGGTCATTGAGTCGTTCAAGGATGACCCTGTGCGTCTCAGGGAACCAAGGTATATTAAGAAAGAGCAGCCCATACCGATAAAAACGTTCATCCCGTTTGATAAACGGATCGTGCTTGTCGTCAATGATCAGCATACAATCCATCACGTACGAGAACGGGGATATGTGGAATCACCGGCGAGGATAAGTTCGATTATAAAAGAGCTTGAACAGACTGAAATATTCGTGAGACTACCCCATCGGCATTTTCCGGAGAAATATATAAGGGCTGTCCACGATTCTGCGTTTGTGGAATATTTTGAAAAGGTATGCGCTAACATTAAGCCAAAAGAAGCCGTCTACCCCTATGTTTTCCCCATTAGGAATATATCCCGTCCTCCAAAGGACCTTCCCATTCGTGCCGGCTACTACTGTATAGATACCTTCACACCTCTTAGCTCCGATGCATATCTCGCAGCCAAGAGTGCGGTCGATTGTGCTTTAACAGCAACACAGGAAATATTAAAAGGTTATCGATTAGCTTACGCTCTGGTGAGGCCACCGGGACATCATGCTGAGTACCGTTCCTTCGGTGGTTTTTGTTATTTCAACTCGGCAGCTGTTGCCGCCCAGTATCTAAGCCAGTACGGCAAAGTAGCTATCCTTGACGTTGACCATCACCACGGCAATGGACAACAATACATATTCTACGAGCGCTCTGATGTATTTACCATCTCGATTCATGGCCATCCGAATATCACCTATCCCTACTTCAGTGGTTTCAGCGATGAAAAAGGTTCTGGAACAGGAAGGGGATACAACTTAAACGTTCCACTGGGAGAGAACATCGACGGCGAACAGTACCGTAAGGTATTGATGAATGTCTTAAAACGAGTGGAGGGATTTAAGCCTCGATTTCTCATAGTAGCCCTAGGCGTTGACACGGCTAAAGGTGACCCCACTGGTTCATGGTTATTGAATACCAAGGATTTCGAGGCTAATGGGAGAATAATAGGTTTGCTGCGCCTGCCTACGCTCGTCACTCAAGAAGGAGGATATGGCACCCGGATTCTTGGGACTAACATCCGCGCTTTTTTTGAAGGATTATGGGAGGGCACCTATTCGCTATGACATCTCGCGGCCGCTATTGAGAATAAGCATTGTCGAAAGCCCAAGTGATGACAATAAAACTTGGTAAAAGGAATTTAACGGCCGCGACAGTAAAACTCATTCTAAATTAAACGGAGCGCCCTCTCAGGAACTCACCGTTTTTCTTTATTGGAGCGGGAGAAGGGACTCGAACCCTCGACAACCTGCTTGGAAGGCAGGGACTCTACCAGCTGAGTTACTCCCGCGTTTTCATAGCTATTTTAGCCACTTGAGGCTTCCATTTTCATCAAAAAGTTAACGAAGCAGGCACCCCTTTTTCTACCCCGCCCAGTACTTTTTTAATCAGTTCAATAGTATAACTTATGACTGATGTCGTCAAGGTATGGAGGATCTTATGAAAAACATAGAGGCATAACCGCACATTATGGAAAACTGCTCAATTACTAAAGAACGGAATCATGTGCTTAGTGCCTTTTAAAGATTGCGTGTCGGGGAGTTTAATAGATCCTTTATGACCTTCAAGGTTAGCATGCATTCATAGCTGACAAGTCCTTCGATATTGCCCAGCTCATGTCTAATAAAATTAGACAGTTCGTCCGTATCACGGAACACCGCCCATACTACCAGATCATAGGGGCCGGTGGTTATGAGCGCGTAATGGACATTTGCGTATGAGGCCAGCTTATCAGCTATGTCATCGATTTTACCGGGGCATATCTTAATCCCTATCATCACCCTCACATGGTATCCCAAGGCATGCGGGTCGGCGATCGCGACAATCCTGATAATATTATCATTGATCAGCCTGTTCAATCTCCTGCGCACAGTTGTCGCGCCGACGCCGAGCTTCTTGGCAATGTCGGCCTGTGGCTGTTGGTAATCGTTCTCGAGTTCGCGTATTATCATTATGTCCAGAGCGTCTATGCCTCGTTTCACGGGCATATCCACCGACGGCAATTCTTCAGGTGTCATGAATGTAAATGAGGCCTTTACTACTTTGAGGGTGACCATCGCCTCGACGCTGGTCACACCAGTGACGCTGCTGAGTTCGTTCATTAAGAATCCGGAGAGTTTATCCGTGTCTTCAAAAACCGCGCCGATGATTATATCGTAACGGCCACCGCATATAATCACATTATGAACGTTCTGCACAGCTGATATTTCTCCCGTTATAGAATTAACTTTGTTTGGAACGGCTTCTAATCCTATCAGCACCCCAATCTTATATCCGGCGGCGACCGGGTTATGAACCGGAACTATTTTAATGATCTTTTTATCGAGAAGCTCCTGCAGCCTACACTGCACCGTGGACCTGCTTTTGCCGAGTTTTTTAGCAAGGTCGGTGGTTGTCTGCGTGGCATCGATCGCCATCTCCCGCACCAGCATGAGATCGAGCGGTTTCATATTCCGTGTCAGAGAGTCATCCATTTATTTCCGCCTTGAAGCCGCCTGACTTTAAGAAAATACAGTTTACCGCAAACCAGCTGTAATAAGCCACTTACTATGGTCCTAACCTGTCCTGTTGAGGCCCTCGCTTCTTCATTAGCATATACGCCACAAATAATATCTTATTTCGATATTAGCGCCATTATTATATCACATATTTGACATATTCGCCATAAAGTGCTATCGTTAGACATATCTGGAGCTAATTAGTAGGATGTCGTTTAATCTGATCTTTATACATCAACGAGACGGATAAAAAGTCTTCGATCGTACTGAGCCCGAATATCATATTTTAGATTGGAAGGATTGAGAAAAAATGACAGGACAACCGGAAACACCTTTCAGGCTTTCACCAATCTATCAGTTAGGGTATGTTGTTGCAAATGTCGAAAAGGCCTGCAAGCACTATGAATCGGCCTTCGGTATAGGCCCTTTCGCCGGCCCGATAGAAGTTCCTATGAATAATGCCATTTTCATGGGCAAGATAGTCAACACGAAGATTAAAGCGGCTTTTTCCAAATCGGGGGGTGTACAGATCGAGTTAATTCAGCCGCTGGACTGCGACAATCCGTATACGGAATTCCTTGCCCGCAGAGGCGACGGTATCCACCATCTCGGATTCAAGGTTGCCGATATGGAAGTAGCGAAGGCTGAATTCGCTAGAAAGGGACTTGAGCCGTTCTTTTCCTGCGATATGGTCGTCATGAAGTTCGCATATTACGATACGGCGGAGTTCGGCGGGCTGATGCTGGAATTGCTTTACGGAAAGACAGACCTATAAAGACGACCGATAAGATCGGAGTGGTGCGGTTAGAACCGTAAAGTCAGAAGTAACGCAAGGAGAACTAGAAATGGTTTTGGAAGAGAAGACGACTAGGATACGCAAGAAGCTATGCAGGCCTAGTACAACAAGGACTGAGAAACTGAAGCAGGCCTACATGGTGCAGAAACCGAACATATGTTCTGAGCGCAGTGTACTGGTCACCGATTCATTCAAGAAGACAGAGGCCATGCCGCCGGTGCTCAGACAGGCGATCGCCTTTGACAAGGTGTTGAGTGAAATGCCTATCTGGATCCAGGACGGCGAACTCATTGTGGGCAATATCGCTTCGAGACCAAGAGGAGCCTTCCTTTTCCCGGAGTATGACGACAGCTGGTTAGAAAAGGAGCTGGACACCATCTCGACTAGAAAAGGGGACCCCTGGCTGCTGAGTGATGAAGACAAGACCCGATTAATAAGCTGCATGGACTACTGGAAGGGCAAGAATCTGGCCGCAATTGCTGACGCTCTCACCACAGACGAGGTCAGACAGGCCGAGAGAAACTCATTTATTGATATCCGCATGGGAAAGCAGGGTGGTATCGGCCATATTGCCCCCGATATTGAAGGGGTCATCTCTTGTGGCCTGAACGCATTTATCGAAGCAGCGGAAAATCATATAACTCATCTCGATCTCACCGATCCAGATGACTATGCGAAGCTGCCTTTTCTTAGGGCGGCGGTCATCGCGGACAGGGCCGTGATCAAGTGGGCTGGGAGGTTTGCAGCTCTAGCCCGGGATAAGGCTGCAGTCGAGCAGAATGGCGAGCGAAAAGGGGAATTGGAGCAGATAGCCGACATATGTAACTGGGTACCAGCCAATCCGGCCCGGAACTTCCGGGATGCACTTCAGGTTGTGGCCTTCATCATGGCTTCGGTACAGATCGAGTCGAACGGCGTCTCCATCGGCACCGGCAGGCTGGACCAATACTTCTATCCGTACTATGAAAGGGACATCAGGGAGGGGGTGATCACCAAAGACCAGGCACTGGAGCTTCTGGAATGCCTGTGGCTTAAGGTGGCAGAGTCGAATCGCGCTGCCCCCGAAATCCTCACCTATGCACACAACGGTTACCCCTTCTGGATTCAAGTACCCATCGGCGGGCAGACTTCGGACGGGTACGATGCTACCAACGAACTGTCCTATCTCTTGCTGGATGTGTCCAGCAATATGCAACTCCATGAGCCAACGGTATCGGCCAGGATACACAAAGGGACTCCGGACAAATTCCTGCTTAAGTGCTGTGAGGCGATTAAGGCTCACGGGGGAGGGCATCCGGCCCTTTTCAACGATGAGGTGATCATCCCCAGCCAGCTGGCCTATGTCCCCGGCATAACGAAAGAGGATGCCTACGATTACTGTATTATCGGGTGCTCGGAGATATCCTTCGCCGGAAAAGGAACGGAGGGAATTCCTTACCATGCCATGAGTTTAGGCAGACTCCTTGAGCTTATGCTGCAGGGTAAAGACCCTGTTACCGGCTCGCAATTGATGTCAGGTGCTGGCGACATGTTGAAGTGGGGAGCCTTTGATGACATGATGCAGGCGTTCTCGAAACAGGCACGGCTGTTCTCCAGAATCATGTTTTTACAGGTACTTCCACTGGTAGAGGCGCATACAAAGCACCGGCCCTGTCCCTATCTGTCCTCTCTCACAAGAGACTGTATAAGCCAGGGCAAGAGCTACTATGACGGTGGTGCCAAATACGGAAACCGTGCGGTAGTCGCCTGCATTATAGGAATCGCCACCCTGGCAAACTCCATGGCAGCAATCAGAAAGCTGGTTTTTGATGATCAAGTCATTACCATGTCTCAACTCAAGCACGCGCTGGAAACCAACTTCGAAGACTCCACAACGAATCCCAGCGGTCCAGCGATTCAGGAAATGTGCCTCCGCGCCCCGAAATACGGGAATGACGACCCATATGTGGATAATATGGCCAAAGACTGCCTGAACATAGTATTGAAGGAACTGCGTCAGTACCAGACCATGCCGGGCCAGGGCTATGGAGCCACTATCGCTCCGGTGGCCGCTCATATGAGCTATGGGCTGATCTGCGGGGCCACTCCTGACGGCCGGAAGGCTGGCACTCCGCTGAACGATGCCTGTTCCCCGTCTCAAGGCACCGATCTCAGCGGGCCCACGGCTACAATAAAGTCGGTTTCCAACCTGGAGCACATAAACCTGGTTCAAGGAACGATCTTTAACATGAAGATGCACCCTGGCCCATTGGAGACTAATGCTGGCATGCTCAAGTGGGCGAATCTGATCCGGACTTATTTTGACCTGGGGGGATGGGAGATTCAGTTCAATGTCGTGAGTGCCGAGACCCTGAAAGCGGCCCAGCAACACCCGGAAGACTATAAGGACCTCGTGGTGCGGGTTGTGGGATACAGCGCCTTCTTTGTCGAGCTCGAGAAAGCGGTACAGGATGATATCATCAAAAGAACGGAACACGGTGTGTAACACCACAACAAAGTTATCATGGAAAGCAAAAAAACCGGACGGGTGTTCAATATTCAAAGGTATTCTATACACGATGGCGGCGGGATCAGGACGCTCGTCTTTCTAAAAGGTTGTCCGCTGAGATGCCACTGGTGTTCCAATCCGGAATCGCAGAGTAGCCAGCCTGAGCTGGGTTTTATCGAATCGCGATGCGTTGGAGCTGAGACCTGTGGCGCTCCCTGCGTCTCCGCGTGTCCCATTGAGGCCATCCGATTAGATGAACAGGGCAAACCGACCATCGAGAGGGAGAGGTGCGACGCCTGCGGCACGTGCGCTGAAGCGTGCAATAGAGATGCTCTGAAGGTCGTCGGCCGCGAGATGGTCGTTGATGAAGTTATGGCGGAGGTTGAAAAGGATAGAGCGTTTTACCGCAGGTCTGGCGGCGGCGTCACCATCGGGGGCGGCGAGCCGCTGGCGCAATACCTCTTCACCACTGAGATTCTTAAAGCCGCACATGAAGCATATCTGCATGCCGCCCTTGAAACCTGCGGCCATGCACCGTGGCATCATTTTGAGACAGTACTTAAACACGTCGATCTGCTGCAGTTCGATCTCAAGCATATGGATCCGCTGAGGCACCGGGAGCTGACGGGGCAATCGAATGAACTGATTATCGAGAACCTCAAGAGAGTCCTCTCCGTTAAAACCTCTGAGGATGTCATCATAAGAATTCCGGTTATCCCGGGATGCACTGATTCGGTGGAGAACATCAGCGAGACAGCAGAATTTGTGGCCGGATTGGGTTTCAGGCAACTCGAGTTGATACCTTACCACAGGCTGGGGGTTTCGAAATACGCTCAGTATGGAAGGGCTTACCCGCTGACGGGTTACGAACCCACACCCCAACCCAATCTAGATGCTCTCAGGAAGATAGTTGAGGAGTCTGGGTTGATGGAGATGACTGGGAGTATTTAACACTTCTATTATTTTGAAGGGGCGGTAAATGCGTGCAGTCTATTTCAAGAGTGGAGAAGTAGAACTACGGGAGATTCAGGAGCCTTCTGATGAAGGAGTAAGGGTGCATGTACGTTCTATCGGCATTTGCGGCTCCGATCTGCGTATGCTTGAATTGAAGTTCCCCCTGAAATTCGTGGCTGGCCATGAAGTCGCGGGGGTGCTCGATGACGGCACTCCTGTCGCCGTGGAACCCATGTCGCCATGTAACGAATGCGTGTATTGCCAGAGCGGCGATTACAATTTATGTCAGCGTGTTGCGGCAACGACGCTTGGCATCGGCCGGAACGGCTGCATGGCAGATGAGCTCCATGTGCCGGAAAGTAGCCTTGTTTACCTCCCGTCAAATGTCGATGTGAAGGACGCCTGTCTGATCGAGCCTCTTGCCGTGGCGGTGCACGGGATGCGCAAAGCCGGTCTGGAACCAGAGCGTCGCGTGGCGGTAATAGGGGGAGGCACTATCGGCCTTTGTGCCGTCGCGGTTGCCGGAGCGCACTTAGCGACGGTGGGGCTGTCGGCACGCTACGAGCATCAGACAGCCGCTGGCAGACTGCTTGGTGCCGGTGGTATCAACGGCCAATACGATCTTGTTGTTGAATGCACCGGTGCAAAGGACACGATGAAAGAGGCGATTAAATTGTGCCAGCCGAAGGGGAAGGTTCTGTTGCTCGGTACATATTGGGAAGGGATTTCATTTCCGCAAATGGCAATCATGCTGAAGGAGATAGCAATACTACCCTCTTATATGTATTCCGCAAACGGCGCAGCGCGGGATTTTGATATCGCTGCAACGCTGCTTTCGCGCCATCCTGAGATCGCCAGGGCATTGATCACGCATCGTTACCCGCTGGCGGAGGTTAAAAGGGCCTTCGCGGTCGCTCGCGATAGAAAAGCTGGTGCCATCAAGGTAGTACTGGAACCCTAGTTTCCCTTTCGTTACTAGTATGGCCAGTCCCTCTCTGGTCAGCATGGTTCTCAATTTCGGCTGTTATACTACCGCGATCCCAAACCGCTTTGAGGAGGTGTTAGAAGAAGCGTAATAAATGGAGATCATTCCACCGACCTTCTTCAACAAGAGGAGTCCCTGCTTAGTCACTGAAATCTCGTAGCCAAATCACGCTCCTCTAGCTTTGAGCCCAGAGGGCTTGATTAGCGGATATATAAGATTATAAACACTAACATCCAGTACTAGAGTAATGAGTAATTAATATAGCACAGCTGTTGATTAACCCTACTCCACCGTGACCGTTACGTTGTATGTCCATTCTGCCTTCAAGCCACCTTCCCACGGTTGGCTGTATTCCATTTGTATTTCAGTAGTCCCTTTCTTAACTGCTTCAAAAGTCCACAGTTCTTTACCCGCAGCACCCTCAACACCTTCTTCAGGTTCTTCAAAGTCATGGTCTTCCTCTTTTACTATGTTTTCCGTAGTAATCTCATAGTCCCATTGGAAACCTGCTGTGTGATTTGAACATAGTTCCAGTCTAATCTTGTCACCGACTTCCAATACTAAATCGCTACTGTGGTGACTGTTCTCGGCAAACTGTTCGCAAGAAAGCTCAAAATTGTAATCATGCGAGGTTACAATACATGATGACATTGAGAGTGAAGTGGCGAACATAATGAATAGCAAGAAGACTCTTAGTAAAATTATATTAACCTCCCTATCATTGCATCCCTTTAAAAAATTACAGAATAAATAATAGATATAAACCACACGAATGTCAATTAAAGATAGATATTGGAAATAAATTGACGTGCACCCAGTTGCAAAGCACACAACATTTCGTCCCCCGAATTGCACTTCAACTTTGTAAACTCATCTTTTAAAGCTCTTCTTAAAGAATTCTTTGAGGAGGGAGGAAAACGGCACTTTTTTACGATTTATCACTTGCTTCATCTGCCAGTAAGGCTTATCATGTTTCCACGATGTAAATCTAGCCACATTACGTCCACACATGAGACGGGCAACTTTCACCAAGAAGAGGCTAATCGATTTCCTGGCGCAGATTCAGGCTGAACC
>DAOUEU010000041.1:0-3032 GCA_034430255.1 Dehalococcoidia bacterium
CTCGTCTGGCAACTGGCAACAGCCGGTGTATCCCAAGAAGAGATAAGCCAGGCAAGACAGCTACTCGATCCCAATATCCTCACTATTGGCTTCGCACGTCGCTTCACTGGCTATAAGCGGCCCAACTTGTTGCTTCATAATGCGGAGCGATTGGCCCAACTCCTATGCCACCCACAGCGACCCGTACAACTAATCATTGCTGGCAAAGCCCACCCCCGAGACGGGGAAGGCAAAGCTATGATTCAGTCTTGGTCAGATTTTGTTCGCCGCGCTGAGATACGCCCTCGCGTAGCTTTCCTTGCTGACTATGATATGTCTCTGGCTGAGCAACTAGTCCAGGGAGTGGATCTCTGGATCAATACACCGCGCCGTCCATGGGAAGCCTGTGGTACCAGTGGCATGAAGGTCCTGGTTAACGGAGGCTTGAACCTCTCGGAATTAGATGGCTGGTGGGCTGAAGCTTACCGTCCTGATGTTGGCTGGGCTCTTGGTGATGGTCAGGAACATGGGGATGACCCAAGTTTGGATGCTCGAGAGGCGGAACAGTTATACCATCTATTGGAAGAAGAAGTCGTTCCTTGCTTTTATAACCGGAACGCTAATGGCATCCCGGAGGCTTGGGTAGCACGGATGCGAGCCAGCATGGCGGAACTCACTCCTCACTTCAGTAGTAACCGTATGGTCAGAGAATACGTCGAACGGCTATACTTGCCAGCCAGCCAACTTTATCACTCCCGCATCGCTGATGATGCTCGCCAGGCCTCGCTCCTCTGCCACTGGCGTGATTCACTAGAAAAGCACTGGGCTGAGCTCCATTTCGGAGAGTTACATGTGCAGGAGGAAAACGGTGAGTATGCCTTCACGGTTCAACTCCATATGGGCGAGCTTGATCCGGATGCTGTAAGGGTGGAGCTTTATGCCGAGCCAAGCAATTCCCAGGAACCAGAGATTCACGCATTGGAACGGCATGAAGGTTTGACAGGTGATTTGAATGGTTATCTGTACTCTGTTCACTTACCGGCGCGTCGTCAGGTGAGTGACTATACACCGCGAGTTATTCCACATTTTGATGGTGCTCTGGTGCCGCTGGAGGCAAGACAAATACTGTGGTATGAACCCTAGCTGGTCAAACAATGTGTGCGTGAGACAACATTTGGGATTGGTGTCGTACGTATCCACAGGAGGAGGGGCGTCACCGGAACTCCTGCAAGGCAAGGTGTTAGTTGGGGTAGCCGTGTTATAGGATAATTAGTAAGATAATTATGGATTCTTGATGTCACTTTAAAGTTGATGCGAAAATGAGCAGAAAGGAGTAGGTTCGATGAAAAGGATTGGCATATTGACGAGTGGAGGAGATGCCCCGGGCATGAATGCCTGTATTCGGGCAGCCGTGCGGATCGCCACGGCTGCTAATGTGGAGGTTCTAGGCATAAGACGCGGTTATAATGGACTCATTCATAATGAGATGACTGCGCTTGATAGGAGATGCGTAGCTAATATCATTCACAGGGGTGGAACTATACTTGAAACATCACGCTGTCCTGAATTCAAGACCTCCGAGGGCAGGGCAAAGGCAGTAGGAGTGCTGGATGAAGCAGGAATTACCGGGCTGATTCTACTTGGTGGCGATGGTACTTTCCGCGGTGGTACCCTGCTGGCAGATGAGTGCGACGTCAGCATTGTCGGTGTGCCGACAACCATAGACAACGACGTATATGGCACGGATTACACCATAGGTTTTGACACTGCCATAAATACGGCACTTGAAGCTATTGACCGTATCCGTGATACCGCCCTATCCCATGAACGGCTCTTCTTTGTGGAGGTCATGGGACACCACACGGGATTTATCGCTCTTGAAAGTGGCATCGCCGGGGGTGCTGAAGAGCTAATTATCCCTGAAACGCCGCTCAGCAGTGAAGAACTATGTGCAAAATTGAAGGAGGCTGTTGAGTGGGGTAAAAGAAGCGCCATCGGTGTGGTAGCCGAGGCTGAACAACCTGGTTACAGCTTTCAGATTGCTCAAGAGGTAAAGAAAAATATAGATGTTGATTCGAGAGTATGTATTCTGGGGCATGTCCAGCGTGGGGGTTCGCCCACTGCCCGCGACCGTATGCTGGCAAGTAGCTTAGGCTCTGCTGCTATTAAGGCTCTTTCAAATGGCAAAAACGGTTATATGGTTGGCGAGATAAATAACGAAATAAGCTACACCCCATTGCGGGACACCTGGGAAAAGAAGAAGCCGCTAAGTACACGACTTGAAGAGTTGGCCAGACTGCTTGCGGCATAAAAACGAAAAAGGAAGATAAAATGGATAGGTTATCGATAGGCAAACTAAGAGGCCTTCAACAAATAGCTAGTTCTCAGACCTAGTTGAAGGTTGGTATAAGAACTACTGATGTGGAAATACTCTCAAAGCAGGGAAAGATAATGAGTCGGTCAAAACTAAATAGAAGACGTACCAAAATTGTATGCACCATTGGCCCGGCGACCAGCTCGACAACGATGATCGAGAGGTTAATCAGAGCTGGTATGAATGTTGCCCGGCTTAATCTAGCGCACGGCACGCTGGATGAGCATGCCCGATATGTTCAGGCTGTAAGAAATCTGAGCAAGGGTCTGCATACAAATGTTGCCGTTCTTATAGACCTACCGGGTCCCAAATATCGTACCGGAAAGCTGATGGGGGGCCAGGCCCTTTTACAAAAAGGTGCCCAGTTAGTTTTTACCACACAGCAAATAGACGGAGACGCGACAAGGGTTTCGGTAAACCTGCCCAATCTACCTAGAGATGTAAAGCCGGGGGATATTATTCTCATCGCTGATGGTGAGATGCAGGCCAAAGTATTGAAAATAGCGGGCGGCGAGGTAACGAGCCGCGTCACCGTTGGCGGAATTCTGACTGAAGAGCGGGGCCTGGTGGTACCAGGTATGCGTATTTCCGGGCCGTTTCTCACCGACACTTTGCGGGAAGACCTGATTTTCGCTCTAAGCCAGAAACCGGACTATCTGGCTCTTTCCTTCGTGACCGA
>DAOUEU010000042.1:0-10359 GCA_034430255.1 Dehalococcoidia bacterium
GCCCTCTTTATCACTTGCATTATCTTCGAAATATCCAATAATTGCTTATCATCCCTAGACCACCATAGCAGGAGGTGCACATGATCAGGCATTATCACATAGCCCACCAGTGTAAAACCAAGCCTCCCACTATAAAACCCCAGTTCCTCCAGAAGAATCTGGGAGAGTCTTTGATCCCGAAAGAAGGGGTAACGTTTATAGGTGTTCGTAGTGATGAAATGGGCATATGAATTGTCATCGAATTTAGGAAGGCTTCTATATTGGATCATTCTTAACCTTCTACACCTAGCTTCCAGTCGTTTTTAACCAATATACCACCGCTTGGGCTCGATCCGCTCGGTAGGTTGGGCCTGCCGGATCGGCTACATCTGCGGGGTAGGCTGGCCGACGTCGGCCAGCCTACCCTATTTAGTCTAGCCTACCCTGTTATCTGTTACTGCCCTTCCAGTTTCACGGTCTCGTCTCTATAAACAAACTCCCCCCCACATATGGTGGCCATTACCTTCCCCTTGAGGGTCTCGCCGGAGAGGGGGGTGTTTTTCCCCTTGGAAACAAAGGCTGACGGGTCTACCACCCACTCCATATTTGGGTCGAATATTGTGACATCGGCCGTGGCACCGGCCTTTAGCGTACCCAGGTCATCCCGCTGCAGGAATGACGCCGGCCCATGCGTCAGTTTTGAGATAAGTGTCACTAGATCGATGCTTCCTTGATGCACCAGCCCCATCAGGCTGCCCAATGCGGTCTCGAATCCGCTGATGCCAAAGGCGGCGTCTTCGAACTTGCACCGCTTGTCCATATCGGTGTGCGGAGCATGGTCGGTGGCTATGGCATCGATCACCCCCTCTTTCAGACCCGCGATGAGTGCCTGGACATCCCGCGCTGTCCTGAGCGGAGGGTTCACCTTGGCATTGGTGTTGTAGCCGTCAACTGCCTCCTCGGTAAGGGTTAGATGATGGGGGGTTACCTCCGCAGTAACCCAGATGCCCTCATCTTTGGCACGGCGGATCAGCGCAACCGAGCCGGCGGTGCTCACATGAGCGATATGCAGCCTGCCGCCGGTTGCCCTTGCCAGCTCAATATCCCTGGCGACCATGTCCTCCTCAGCAGCAGGTGGTGTGCCTTTGAGCCCCAGCCGGCTCGCCACCACGCCCTCGTTCATCACCCCACCAGCGCTGAGGTTTAGGTCTTCGCAGTGATCGGTAACAGGTAAGCCGGAGCCCCTGCTGTACTCCAGGGCGCGCCGCATGAGCAGAGGGTCGGCTACCGGGTTGCCATCGTCACTGAAGCCTATAACTCCGCATGTGGAAAGCTCGCCGAGGTCGGCGAGCTCGCTTCCTGCCCTGTCTCTGCTAACACAACCAACCGGCAGGACGCGAACCACGCCTTCGTTGGCAGCTACCCCCGTAATGTATTGCACCGTAGCTCCGGTATCTAAAGGCGGCTCGGTGTTAGGCATGCAGCAAATGGTGGTGAACCCGCCCCTGGCTGCGGCGCGGGTACCTGTATAGATGGTCTCCTTGTCCTCGAATCCGGGCTGGCGCAGGTGGCAATGGATATCGATAAACCCGGGGCAGACCACCATCCCCTTGGCATGGACTACCTGGCAGTTCTCAGGTGCTGGTTCGCTCTCCTCCGTGCTGAGCCAGCGGACCTTACCATCGGCCATAAAAAGGTCTCCAATGGTATCGAAATTCTGCGAGGGGTCGATCATACGACCACCGCTGATAAGCAGGCTCTCAGGCTGGCGGTCAAGGCGCTCCTTGATCAATGGCACCTCACTGCTGGATCATTCCCGAAGGGCCTTTCTGCCCGGCTTGAATCCCTCAGATTGAGCGGCTGTTTTTGAATCAAATATAATGAGATTCTCCGGTTTTATTCGTCCAAGCATGTAACTATCTGCATCGTAGTATCTCTTGTGTTCTATGGTCCCTTGATGCCACTTGGAGCTGGCGATATAGGGCGGTTGCGTCTCGTGCTCGCAATAGATGCACCTGAGCGTCAAAGGCTCGTTGGCCACAATTTTGAATACAGGCTTAATATACCTTGTTTCCGTCTGCTGGGCGGACACGCATCTTTTATTTTGGCACTTGACCCCAAAATCGCGCTTGTAAACGGGATAGTCTTTTTTTAAGGGGAAGGTTTGCCCTTCCTGCTCATCGATATCTAACTGTTTAGCTCCGAGAAGGAGGGACATGAGGGCCATTCTAATCGGTAACCCCCAGGCTGCTTGTTTGAAGTACATGCTTCTGGGGTCAGCATCGATCTCACAGGCAAGCTCGTCGATACGTGGTAATGGATGCATAACAAGTGTCTTCTTGAACTGTTTTCCCTTCAGGAGTTTTTTATCCACTACCGGATACTCACCATCCAATTCCTGTCCTTTTGCCGTACTCTCCAGTCTTTCTTTCTGAAGCCTGGTGACGTAAAGGGCATCAACGCCCTTCTTCATCTCGATCTGGATGTTGACATCGGGTATATTTGCCAGTTGATGCGGCGTGCTCGGGGTTACATATATTGCATCCAGGGGAAAAGTCCTCTCCTTATCCACGCCTTTGGTATTGTTATATCTTTCCAGTATACCTCCATATTCGTTAGTCAGCTTCCTTATAACATGCTCCGGTAGACCAAGGCCTGAGCCGGGACGGAAGTGGATGGTTGCCCCGAACCTAGCCAGCGCGTAGGCTAGGGAATGTATGGTTCGACCGTATTTGAGGTCGCCCCAGAGCGCAATCTTCAGCCCGTTAAGAGTATGCCTCTCCTTCCTGATGGTGTAGAGGTCACACAGGGTCTGGGTGGGGTGTTCATGTCCCCCGTCGCCGGCATTTATTACCGGGACGCCAGCGTAGTCGGAGACCACCCTGGCGGCCCCCTCCCACGGGTGCCTGATGACGATTATATCGGCATAGCTTCCCACCACCCTTGCCATATCGGCGATGCTCTCGCCTTTTGCCAGCGAGGTGTTTCCCATCTCCACCACGGATATTACCCTTCCACCTAGCCGGTGCATCGCCGCCTCGAAAGAAAGCCTGGTCCTGGTGCTGGGCTCGAAAAACAGGCTGGCCATGATCTTGCCCTGACACACGCTTGATTGCTCATTCATCGAATAAGACATCCCGTCTGCTAGAGAAAAGACCGCCTCAATCTCTTTGTTTGAGAGGTCGTCTATGGTGATAAGACTTCTGTTTGCTAGGCTCATGGTCAACTCCTATGCAAAGCAAGAATGCTATCTCTTAGCTATTGAATCCCGCTCGCTCCCATCTTTTACAATGGCCACCTCATCCTTGCCATCGATCTCCTTGAGACGCACCTCAATCTCCTCATCCCTTGAGGTGGGCATATTCTTTCCCACGAAGTCGGCGTGGACTGGTATCTCTCGATGGCCGCGGTCAATAAGAACCACCAGCTGAATGGACCGTGGCCGACCATGGTCGATAAGGGCATCCATGGCAGCACGGATGCTGCGGCCGGTATAGAGGACATCATCGACCAGGACGATACGCTTCCCCTCGATATCGGCGGGGATATTTGTAGGACGGAGGAACGGTTGCACCTCGAAAGAGGGCAGGTCATCGCGATGAAGGCTGATATCCAGGTCGCCAACGGGGACCTCGGTATGTTCGAACTCCTTTATACTTGCAGCGATCCTCTTCGCTAGGGGTACGCCACGGGTGTGCACCCCCATGAGAATAATGCCGTCGCAACCGTGATTTCGCTCCACGATCTCATGGGCGATGCGGGTTATGGCACGGCGGATATCTTCCTGGTCTAGGATCACTTTATCAGGCATAAAAAAACCCCTCGCCTATTTGCTGGCAAGGGGACTCTGGTGTTCTGTCCTATTAACTTGTGCTGCCGCTTACCCTTGCCAGCCTCGCTGGACTGGATTTAAAGGTTCGACCTAATCCCTACTAAAAAGAATATACCACTTTACCAACTTTTTTTCAACCCTTTTTTAAAACCTTAGGAAGAAATTGCCCTATCCTCTCTAATATGAGGCTTTCGATCTCCTTCTTAGGCAGGGAGCCATCGAGCACCAGCCAGCGCTGGGGTTCTTGCTTTGCCATTTCCAGATAGCCCTGCCTCACCCGCTTATGGAAATCAGGCTCCTCCTGCTCAAAGCGGTCCTTTATCTTTTTCCGTGATAGACCGTATTCCATTAGAAGGTCTAAGAATACAATAAGATCGGGTTTCAGCCCGCCGGTGGCGATGTTGTTGACGGCCTCGACGAGCTCGAGGGAAAGGCCCCGGCCATAGCCCTGGTAGGCGATGGTGGAGTGGTAGAAACGGTCGCAGATAACGGTGATCCCGCTCTTCAAGGCGGGTTGAATCATATTGGAGACAAGCTCGGCACGCGATGCATTGAAGAGCAAGAGCTCGGCGAGTGGGTCGACATCCCCCGTTTCGTTGTTCCTCTCCCCCTTGAGCCAGCGCCTGACCTCCCTGCCCAGAGGGGTGCCCCCCGGCTCATGGGTCAGCAGTGCGGGAATGCCTTTACTGGTAAGGCGCTGGTGGAGCGCCCTCGCCTGTGTGGACTTCCCCGATCCCTCCCCGCCTTCAAAGGTAATGAACAATGACAATAGTTTACCTAGCCTCTTAATAGTTCTGTTTAGCCTACAAAATCCGCAAATGATTTACTTCCCAAGTAGTCAGGGAAGGTGTAGATTCCAGTAACCTGCATCCAGCAACCTCGTTTGCCGGTATTCGGATTTACCCAAGGGCGAGCTAATCCCAGTCGGAGATAGAGACGATCAGCGTCCGTAAGAAGGCTCGTAATCTCTTGTGAGACAATCGCACGAGAACGATTGCGTCGTTTGACTTCTGTATATGACAACTCTCGGAAAGCCAGATCAGAGATGGGAATATCGTATAGAAAGCCTGTGCTGTCTCTAAACAACAACCGATATCTTAATTTACCCGACCACTCTGTTAATTGAACAACAATATTATATACCTGTGACAACGTGCCTATTGACCTTGTATTGGCTCCCGGTTCTACCCAGCGATGCTCCTGAAGAAGGCCGTCGTAGATGTCATCAACTGTGCTGAATGAGCTGTCTAGTAATACTTTCTCCCACTCAGTATCAGTGCATAAACCTTCATAAACGATTGACTTTGGATCAAAGCCCATGTCTTCAATATGTGGGGGTTCAATTGGTACTTTATTGAAGTTAAATATAACTTTAGCCATTGGGCGAATAGCCAATTTATTTCTGATTTTGCCTTTGATATAGAGATGCTCTCGGCGCATGACACCTGGTAGTATTGGGCGGATGCATTGGTTGTATTGACCAATGCCGACTACGCAGACTTCGTCTGGATTAGGCATTTGGGTTAAGTCAGTTATTACTATTGCCTTTTGCATTTGCAGTTCGACTCAGAGGTGTTCGATATTAGACCCAACCAGCATTGAATGTACCAGGTATTCTGCTGCCAGCCGTCGGTGGCAGTGATCGGGTTCAGCCTCGCTACAAAGCAGGACAACTCCATCTTTAAATAATGTTAGGTCTATATAGCGTTCGACTTGTCGTTGCCCAATTAGCTCTAGGTAATTTTGCTCATATTTGGCCCAATCTCCTGTTTTTCGGTATTCAGTTAAAAGGGAGTCTTCGGGTGCCAGTATCGGCACTTCGTGGTATTCCATATTGACAATTTTTTTGAGAAAATAACGTAGATCATCTCGCTTTGTAAACCCGGCTAACTGCGATTTATTGTGAAGGCGAATGTCGAAGAGGTGCTTCGCTCCACTACGACGTATAGTCTCAAAGAATTCTTGAGCCGATTTCTTGGTAAAACCAATTGTGTAAATAGTCACCAATAAACTCATATTGGAAGTGGAAGTTGGTTTTTTCCTACTCCTGCATTTTCTTTCCAAAGCTCTTCATCGGTTTGAATCTGCCCTGTTCCACGGATATGCAAGATTCTGACATCTTCTCGCCGCAGGCTCTCGCTAACTAGAAGGTTGCGATGGCAAGAGGAAGGATTTTCTTCGGCACACATCACGCAGATACGATATGTTTTCATTACTTCCAGAAGTTTATTAATTCCCTGTTTAAATGACTCTTTATTTTGCATTGCTTTATAGTCTGCTTTACCTGTTTGCGGTTTGTAGCATTCTGGGTCATTAGGGTGACCTCCCAACATATTGCCCAAATAGATGTACTGGATACCAGCTGCCCCAAGAATCCGCTCCAAATCGCGCGGGTTTGCGTATGAAGCCCATTGGCTGCCAGGATTGCTCCGTATGTCTACAAGAACTTCTATTTCGGCTTGAGTCAGCAACCGTACGAATGTCTCAGGCAGATGATTGCTGTGACCTATTGTATAGATAGACCCTTCCATTATCTATCCTCTTTTGCAAGATCGCCTGTTTGAAAAATCCGCACCCTTCTTTTTGGCTCGCGGCCGGTGCTCTTCGAGGACAGGTGGTAGCGCTCGGCGAGCTGGTGCTGTAGCATGCGCAGGTAGGAGTTCTGCGGGCTGAGCTCCACTGTCTTTTGCCCCTCGATTACCTGGGCGATGGCCTCCTCCGCCTCCTTCGTGGCCAGGCTAATGGGTTCTTCGGTCACTTCCATATCGAATATATTGAACAGGGAACGCTCCATCTGCGATGTCTTGTTGTTTTTGAGCACGTAGATGGGGATGCCTGCAGCCTCGGCATCGCGAATGGCCTGCGGCTTCATTCGGTAATAGCTCTTGGAGGTCATAAGTAGATTGGCCCCGCTTACGTCGCTGGCAAGCTTCGCCGGCAGCTCCAGGCGCTTCACCGCCTGCTCAAGACGACTGCGATTGATGCCAAAGGGGTAGATTCTGGTAGTGGTGCCGGCAAGCGCTTTTCTTGCCGAGGGATCATCTGCAGGTTTCATCTGCTCTCTTCTCACCTCGGCGGTCTCGTCCATCCAGCGCACCTCCGGAGAGATGGGACGCCCGCGCAGCATTGAATCGACTATCTCAGCGACATCGGAGTGAACCGCCACGTGATACCAGTCTTGAATCTCGACCACGATGTCGAAGGTGGGCGGTGCCTTTCTTTCCAGAATGGACTTCTGGGTGCGCCGCCTTTTAGCCTCCTCATCGCCAAGTGTCACCGTTTGGATGCCGCCGATGAGATCGGAAAGGGTGGGGTTCATGATCAGGTTACCCAGGGTGTTTCCATGTGCGGTGGCGATAAGCTGCACCCCACGCTCGGCGATGGTGCGCGATGCCTGGGCCTCAAGCTCGGTGCCGATCTCATCGATGACGATAACCTCGGGCATGTGGTTCTCCACCGCCTCGATCATTACGGCATGCTGGAGCTTGGGGGTGGTCACCTGCATCCTCCGTGCGTGCCCGATGGCGGGATGGGGGATGTCGCCATCGCCGGCGATCTCGTTAGAGGTATCAACAATCACCACTCGCTTCTTCAGGTCGTCAGCGAGCACGCGGGCCACCTCGCGAAGCATGGTAGTCTTACCTACACCGGGCCGGCCCAGCAGTAGGATACTCTTGCCCGATTCCACCAGGTCGGCAATTAGACCGAGTGTGCCGTATACCGCTCTACCGACGCGGCAGGTGAGCCCCACGATGCGCCCCTCGCGGTTTCTGATTGCGGATATTCGGTGGAGGGTGCGCTCGATACCCGCCCGATTGTCATCGCTGAAGGGGGCGATACGGGAAACAATATAATCGATATCCTCCTGGGAGACCTCCTTATTGCTGAGCACTACCTCGCGGTCGGGATAACGGGCCTCGGGTGGGCGACCCAGGTCCAATACAACCTCCAGGAGCTCGCTGCTGTTCTCCCGCTCCCGGAGCGGCTGCGCAATGTGGGGAGGCAGCCGCTCTAGCAGTGCATCGAGATCGTCAGTAATTCTCTTAAACATTGCTTACCTCAGGCTCTAATCGGTATCGCCTGCGCTTCCCTGACCCTTAAGGCGACCTCCTTCAGCATGGTGTCGCACTCCGTTACCTGCTCAAAGCCGTTACTTTCCAGAATACCGGTCAGTTGTCCTTGAAAGGTAGGAACAACGCAGTATATGGGAGACTTACCGTCGAGGAACATAAGAGCATAGTTCACCAACCACCCAAGCCCATCCTCCCCCAATTGATGAGACACAATGTTAAAGCAGCCCTTTCCCTTGGTGGCGGTGATTTGCAGCCAGCCGGCCAGGCTACCTCGCCCCTGGAGTACAAATTCCCTGCGCTCATCAAGCCAGGAGCCCTGCTCCCTGCTTCCCTGCCACTCCTCCAGGGTCATCCCCTCGGCGGTGCGCACCGGGAGGGGGACAGCAGCAATATATAACTTGAAGAGTCCATGCTCATCACTGCGGTCTCTGGTGCGGATCTGGTAGGGCTCCGGTGGTGCAGTTATATTATGTCTTGGTTTATCAACATGGCGGTAGAGGTAATCCTTAGTGTAGCATGAGAAGCCGGCACGCCTCGCCCCATCGGCAAGGGGTGTAGCAGCGGGGAGGCGCAGGAAGAGTTTTCGTACTCCCCACTCCGCTGCTGCGGTGCTGAGCTGGTCCAGAAGGGCAATGCAGTGCTCCTCATCATCGGCCTTGAGATAATCGATCTGCCAGACAGTGGGCGCGGCACATCGCTTAACCGAAACCACACTGCTCGGGCGACCACCCTCCACTGATACCAGGGTGTGCCGTCTTCCTCTCAAGTGGAGCCAGTGCTCCAGGAAGACCACTGGAGAGAAAGGGCTTCTTCTGAGAAGGCTATTACGGGTGATAGCCTGGTTGGGAAGCTCCTCCCGTGAAAGGAAAAGATATGATAGCAGGTCAGTGGGATAAAGGGGTCGAATCATCGCTTCAGGTCACCGTTGACCATGCTCAGGAAATAGGAGTGGAGCCTTAGGTCATCGGTCAGTTCAGGATGGAAGGCCAGAGCCAGCATATTGCCCTGCCTCGCCGCCACGCCGGAGCCGTCCGGCAGCCGTGCCAGCACTGCTACGCCCTCCCCCGCCCGATGGATAAAGGGTGCCCGAATAAACACACCGTGAAAGCGGGGCTCACCGATAGCGGGTATCTCAAGGTCGGCCTCAAAGCTATCCACCTGCCGGCCAAAGGCGTTACGCCTCACCTCTATGTCCATAGCCCCCAGAGGCTTAGCACCTGAATCCACCATTTTTCTTGACAGCAGAATCATGCCGGCACAGGTGCCCATTATGGGGAAGCCCTCATTACAAAGCCTGCTGATGGGCTTCATAAAATCATACTCCACCATCAATTTGGATATGGTGGTGCTCTCCCCACCGGGGATAACGAGCCCGTCTAGGCCCTCAAGCTCCCGGGGCAGTCGAATGGGAAAAGCCTCTGCATCGAGGCGGAGTAAGAGAGCAATGTGCTCGGCAAAGTCCCCCTGAAGGGCTAGGACGCCGATTTTCTTCACGCTACCTCCTAGCTATCCGCCCAAGCGCCTTTTATCCTCTTACCAGCCCCTGGAGGAGAGTAGGTTCTCCTCGGCTATAGTTTTTATGTCAAGACCTGGCATCGCTACCCCTAGACCCTTGGAGGCCTCGGCGATAATCTCCGGGTCGCGGTAGTGGGTTGTGGCCTTAACGATGGCTTTGGCCCTTACCTCCGGGTCGCTGGACTTGAAGATCCCGGAGCCGACGAACACGCCCTCCGCCCCCAGTTGCATCATGAGTGCCGCATCCGCCGGGGTGGCAATGCCGCCAGCGGCGAAGTTCACCACCGGCAGCCCTCCCGTTTTTTGTACCCTGGTAACCAGTTCCAGGGGAGCACCCAGGGCTTCAGCCTCAGCTACCAACTCGTCGGTGGTCATGCTCCCCAGCTTGCGGATTTCGTCCATAACTGCCCTCATATGCCTCACCGCCTCCACGATATTCCCGGTGCCTGCCTCTCCCTTGGTTCTTATCATCGCCGCCCCCTCAGCGATCCGCCGTAGCGCCTCGCCCAGGTCACGGCAGCCACATACGAAGGGAACCTTGAAGTCGTGCTTCCAGATATGATGTCTTTCATCGGCCGGGGTCAATACCTCAGATTCATCGATGAAGTCTACCCCGAGGCTCTCCAGGGCCTGAGCCTCCACAAAGTGACCGATACGGCACTTGGCCATTACCGGTATGGAGACCGTTTTCATAATGGCTTCAATAATAGTCGGGTCAGCCATACGGGCCACCCCGCCGGCGGCACGAATATCGGCGGGGACTCTCTCCAGCGCCATCACCGCGCAGGCACCGGCCTCCTCGGCAATCTTGGCCTGTTCGGCACTGACCACGTCCATAATTACCCCGCCCTTCAGCATCTGGGCCAGCCCGGTTTTTACTTTCCAAGTTCCTGTTTCCATGTCTTGCTCCTTGCCCCTCCAGTAAATTCACTATCTTCCTACAAAGGATTCTACTACTGT
>DAOUEU010000043.1:0-5818 GCA_034430255.1 Dehalococcoidia bacterium
AGATGCATTGGATGGAATTAAACCATATGAAAATGAACACAGGATTGTGCGTAATGGAGAGATCCGAATACACCATACTAAGGGAACAGTAACTCGGGATGAACAGGGAAAACCAATAAGACTTTTCGGAGTTGTACGAGACATCACTGAGCGCAAGTGGGCGGAGGAGGAGCTGCGGGAGAGCGGAGAACGATACAGAACCGTTTTTAACACAGCCCCTGCATCTATAATCCTGATAGATAGTGAAGGGCAAATGGTAGATGTCAGTCCTTATCATATAAATAACATAGGCAGAGGTAAAATAACCAAGGAAGACCTTGTGGGTAAAAATATTTTAACACACCCGACTATTGTTAATGCTGGCCTCTCTGAGACGTACAGAAGAGTGCTTGAAGGAGAGCCCTTTGATATAAAGGACGTTTATTTCCCCACCTTAATGGCGGGAGGTGATGGCTATTTCAATGTGAAAGGAATGCCCCTTTTTCAGGACGAAGAGGTGATTGGCGCTGTAATAACGCATGAAGACATCACCGAGCGCAAGAGAGCGGAGGAGGCTCTATCGAGGTCAGAAGAGGAAAAAATTCTCATACTAAGTAGTCTAACAGAATTGGTAGCCTATGAAGATAAGCAACTCAGAGTAATATGGGCAAATAGAGCTGCAGCCGAATCGGTGGGTTTGTCAGTTGAGCAATTGGTGGGACGTCATTGCTTTGAAGTATGGAGCCAACGGACCGAACCGTGCATAGGTTGTCCAGTAACTAAGGCTATTAAAACTGGTCGGATACAGGAAGCGGAAATGACTACATCCAATGGTAGAGTATGGGACATACGAGGTTATCCCGTTAAAGATGAAAATGGCGACGTCATAGGTGTAGTCGAGGTCACAATTGAGATCACCGAGCGCAAGCGGGCGGAGGAGGAGCGCGAGAGCGTTGCCCGGCGGGTGGAGGCCCTACGTGATGTTGCCCAGGCGGTGAACCGTTCCCTCGAACTGGACGAGCTCTTAAATGAATCCCTGGCAACTGTGCTCGATGTCATGCAGACCGATATCGGCGGCATCTACCTTTTTGATATGCAATCTGGCGAATTTACCCTGAAGGCCCACATCGGGGTTTCAGATGATGCTGTTGCCGGCATTGGACTTATTAAGCTGAAGGGGAAGGAAGTCAAGCGGGTCCTGGAGTGGCAGGAGCCTGCCTTGACACCGTTCAGCTTGTCCACCGGGGCCAGTGCTGCCCGGATAGCAGCAGCAATAAAAAAGGGAGGGATGCGAGCGCATATCACTGTGCCCATCCGGTCCGGGGGCACGATGATAGGGGCTTTGTTGCTTGCCAACCACGGTGAGCGCCAGTTCAGAGTTGATGAGGTAGAGCTGCTCACGGACATAGGAAACGAGCTGGCGGTGGGCATAGAGAATGCTATGCTGCTCCGGAGAACGAAAGAGCTATCGCTAACCGATGAGCTGACCGGGCTCTATAACCGCCGCCACTTCTACCATATGCTTGAGCCTGAGATGTACCGCACGCTGCGTAAAGGCCGCTCCTTCTGCCTGGTAATGCTCGACCTTGACGGGTTCAAGGAGTACAATGACAGGATGGGCCACGCCAGCGGCGATAGCGTGCTACAATCCTTCTCCCAGACCATCGAGTCATCATTGCGTAAGAGCGATACTGCTTTCCGCTACGGCGGCGATGAGTTCATTATCATCCTGCCGGAGACGGATGCCAAAAGGGCCAGGAAGATCATGGACCGTATCAGAGCGAGATGGCTTAGACTGGTTGAAGCGCAGTATGCCCCACTGGAGACTCCACTCGGGTTCAGCACCGGCATCGCCCAGTTCCCCGAGAATGCTGATACGGCAGATGGCCTGGTATTCCTGGCCGATTCAGCCCTCTACTACGCCAAGAAGGAAGGAGGAGGCAAAAATATACTGGTGTCTTCATTGAGCGCGATCCCGCCGGAGATCCTGGGAACGGCAACGCTGGACCAGGTCTACGCCCTGGCGGCCACGGTTGATGCCAGAGACCCCTATACATACGGCCACTCAGGGAGGGTCGCCGGTATAGCACAGAAGATAGGCAAAGCCACAGGGCTGTCGGAGAAGGAACTGGCAAACCTCTACGCTGCCTCTCTCCTCCACGATGTGGGCAAGGTGGGTGTCCCCGACGCAATCCTGACCAAGCCCGGGGCACTGACAGCGGAGGAATGGGTAACCATTAGGAAGCACTCCGCTGAAGGAGCGAGGATAGTCGGCTACGTCAGGGGACTGGGGGCGCTGGTGCCGGTTATCCTGCACCACCACGAGTGGTACGACGGGACGGGATACCCGGACGGACTTAAGGGCGAGGAGATACCCTTAGCTGCCAGGATTATAAGCGTGGCCGATGCCTATGACACCATGACCACGGCGCGTCCTTATCGAGAAGTCGTATCTCATCAGGAGGCCGTTGAGGAGCTCAGACGGTGCTCGGGCACCCAGTTCGACCCCGAGCTGGTGGAGGCGTTTTGCCGTGCCATGAATGGGGATAGTGGCCAGGGCAAAAAACGGAAGCCAGCTCCAGAGTAGTCTCGCCCACCCCTGGACGAACACACCCTTCAGAATCCCCATTGTCGTTCCTACCCCTGTCGCCGTTGCCACGAAAATAGAGCTTGGATATATCGGGACAAGCTTAACACTCCTGTCATTCCCGCGCAGGCGGGAATCCAGGCCCATCGGTCTCCGGTTTCCTGCTTCCATAGTACTGATAGGCAAGGCCGGTGCAAACATGCGACATTTTCATCATCGGTGGTGCCGACAGAAAGCGGCATGTTAGGTTGCCAGCCGTATGCGAAGCAAACGAAATTTTCCCACCCACCCGCCCTGGGATGTTGTATTTGGGGGACACCCCCAAACCCCCGCCAGAGGGGACTCCCCTCTGGACTCCCCTTTATAGCTGTTTCGGACGGAACACCACTAGGATTGACAATTCCCCCGATAAATCGTGGTCCTCGCAATGACAGTGAAGCACACCCCATATTGTCATTGCGAGCGAAGCGTGGCAATCCCAACGTTTCATGATGGAACATCACTGGGATTGCCACGTCCACCCACCCCGATCTAGGTTGAAGCGTCGGCCGACCTGTCAGCCTCGGGGGACTCCCCTTCATAGGTGGATTCGGTGTTGACCCAATTTTGGGAGCAGGGTATAATTGCGCCGCCTGTTTGGGGGGGAGTAGTTGAATAGTTTTACCCTGGAGCGCTTTCGAGGTTGTCTGGTGGGGGTTGCCGTGGGGGACGCACTGGGAGCCCCGGTGGAGGGGATGGGGCGGGAGGAGATAGCGCGGCGATACGGTAGGGTGCAGGATCTTTTTGGCGGGGGCTGGCTGGGGCTGGGACCGGGGGAGTGGACCGACGATACCGCAATGATGCTCTGCATCGCCCGCAGCATTGTGGAAAAGGGGCGCTTCGATCCCGAGGATGTCGCTAAAAAGTTTCTGGGCTGGTTCAGAGCCGGGGCTTTGGGGATAGGGCGCACCACCTGGGTAGCCCTTGATGCGCTGGGGGGAGGCGCCTCCTGGCGGGAAGCAGGGAGGATTGCCCATGAGAGGCTGGGGGGGCTATCCGCGGGTAATGGTAGCATCATGCGGTGTGCGCCCATTGCCCTCCTGAATGCCAATAATGCGGAGCGGTTGATAGGGGATAGCATCGATAGCTCCCTGATCACCCATTGGGACCCCAGGGCTTGCTGGGGTGCGGCAGCGCTGAACCTGGCCATCGCCCAGCTACTCTGTGGGGGGAGGGAGGCACTTCTGGAGCGGCTTTTAGGCAGGGTCGAGCAGCCCGAGGTGAGGGAGTCGGTAGCCTGGGCTGGGGGGATGAGAATGGAGGACCTGGTGCCCTCGGGCTTCGTTCTGGACACCCTTCAGGCTGCAATATGGTGCTTCATGAATACCGACTCATTTGAGGATGCTGTTGTATCTGCGGTGAACCTGGGTGGCGATACCGATACCATCGGGGCGGTATGTGGCGCCCTCGCTGGAGCCTGGTACGGTCTGGATCAGATACCATCGAGGTGGCAGGAGCCGCTTGACGGAAGGCTGGAGATAATCGAGCTTGCCACCGAGATTTATAGGCTGGCGCAGTCTAGGTCTTGAGCTCATGGAGTCTCTGGGAAAAGCGTACCAGGTTATCGCGCAGAATAATCCCCATAATCCTGCTCTCCCTGACTACAGCTACCAGCTCAAGGTTCTCCTCATCCATTCTCTCCAGGAGACCGAGGGCATCATCCGAGGGCTGGACTATCTGCATTTTTTCCACCGGTGTCATCGCCTGTCCGGTGGTGGTGAGCTCCCAGTAATCCCGGGGCACCTCCTTCACCTGTTGCACGGTAAGCAGCCCGGCCAACCTATCTCCATCGACAACTAGGTAGCACTGGCTTGAGGAGGTGAGAAGCGGCCCATTTACCAGTTCCCGGATGGTGATGTGGCGAGGAACACGGGGGAAATCCTTGGTCATCACCTCTTGAGCGGTGAACCCCTTTAGCGAGTCGCGTAGCGTGGCCTGGCGGTAGGTCATGCGGGTGGTGCTGTTGAGGAAAAAGCCGAGGAATATGAACCAAAGGCCATCGAGCCGGCCCAGCAGGAGAAGAAGTAGAATGCCACCGAGGATGAATATATATGAAACCCCATACCCTGCCATGGTGGCAATACGTGACGCCCGCAGATAGTTTCCGGTGACAAGCCAGATGATGGAGCGTAGTACCCTTCCACCATCGAGGGGGAAGCCCGGTATCATGTTGAACACGGCCAGGATCCCGTTGATCATGTAAAGCCACCCCGTTAAGGCGGTCAGGTGTTCGCTGAATCCGCTGCAGAGCCAGGAAATTCCGTAGAATATACCGGCGAGAGCAAGGCTACATAGTGGCCCGGCGATAGCCATTTTGAGCTCAGCGGTAGGGCGGGATGCCTCTTTCCCGATGTGGGCAATACCACCGAAGAAGAAAAGGGTGATGCTCTTTACCGGGATTCCCATTCTCCTGCCCACCAGGCTGTGAGCCAGCTCATGGGCCAGAACCGATGCGAAGAAGAGCAGGCTTGTGGCGATGCCCACCACCCAGTAGGAGACAGCAGACCAGTCAGGATAGCCAATGGGGAAGACGGATAGTGAGAGGAGAAGAGTGATAAAGATAAATATGAGAAACCAGCTATAGTCCAGCCGGAAGGGGATTCCAAATATCCTGCCCAGTTGAATTGACTTACCCATTTCTCACTCTAACCAGGGGGTTTCAGTTCACACTACATCAACGGTAAATCGGTGTCAATTTTGTGTAATCGTCCGGTACATTCGTCAGATTCTAGAAAAGAAGATAATGAGGAGAAACTTATCTTTTCGCACCCACCCGCCCTGGCAGGTAGAATTTTGGCGGAAACCCCCAAACCCCCTCCAGAGGGGACTCCCCTCTGGACTCCCCTGTATAGCTATTTCGGATGGAACACACAGTTTGGCATGTATAACTCTGCCGAACCCTTTGTCACTTCGAATTAATTTCCCATATCACTAAGCGCCGCAGGCTGTAGTCCAGGCCCATCGGTCTCCAGGTTCCTGCTTCCATGACATAATTGTCATGCTGAGCTTGTTTCCGCATCTCCTAATGACGATAGTGTTTGTGTCGAATGTGGCTTGCAATGATACAAGGCCCCTTCCCCACCTACCATGAGACGTGCTTGTCCTTGGGTAGCCTGGAGCATCGGCTCCAGGCTTTGTTGTAGCGGATGCTCCAACCTCCCCATAAACACATACCCTCAGCCTTGAATAGAATTGAATGTGGAGGCAGGCTAT
>DAOUEU010000044.1:0-2811 GCA_034430255.1 Dehalococcoidia bacterium
GTATTTCGTTCGCACAAAAGATGTCCTCATCAAGGACAACCATCACTCCTCGGTTCTTATGCAGGTCTTCCCGCGCCAGGATGGAGTTCTCTGCGGGATAGATGAGGCCATTGCCATTCTCACCCTCTGTGCAGAACAACCAGAGGAGCTTGTGATCAGGGCTCTAAGGGATGGGGATAGCATTAAAGCCTGGGAGACGATTCTCACCATTGAGGGAGATTATAGCACTTTTGCCCATCTGGAGACCGTCTACTCGGGTGTTATGGCCCGAGCCACTTCGGTGGCTACCTCTGTAAGTAAGGTTATTAAGGCTACCCAGGGGAGAACGGTCCTCTTCTTCCCCGCCAGGTTTGACCATTATCGGATCCAGACAACGGATGGATACGCGGCCTTTGTCGCCGGGGCAACCGGGGTCTCCACTGGTGCGCAGGGGACCTGGTGGGGGGAGGAGGGTCTGGGGACGATTCCCCATGGCCTGATTGCTGCTTACAGAGGTGATACCCTAGCGGCTGCCTTGGCCTTTGATCGCCAGATGCCCAAGGAAATTAAGAGGATTGTTCTGGTTGACTTTGACAATGACTGCGTTAACACATCTTTGGCTGTAGCCAGGGCAATGGGAGAGAGACTCTGGGGGATAAGGCTGGATACCGCCGGGGATCTGCGGGATAGATCTGTAATTCCACGGGGGGTGGAATCTTTAGGGGTTTGTCCAGAGCTCTGCTGGCTGGTGAGAAAGAAGTTAGATGAGGAGGGATTTTCCTGGGTGAAGATAGTTGTCTCTGGAGGTTTCAATGTGCTAAGGTTGGAACAGTTCATCAGGCTCGGAGTTCCCTTTGATGCTGTGGGAGTAGGTTCTTCCTTGTTCAAGGAGAGGATGGATTTCACCGCTGATATAGTCCGGGTGGAGGGTAAGCCCTGTGTCAAGGTAGGAAGGAGATTTAATCCTAATCCCAGGCTGGAGTTAGTGAAATACTAACCGCCGGGGCCGACTATGAATGGGGCCGAGCCGAAGGAACCCCGATTCTGACGGCAAGAAGGGCTGTGGTAAAATCAGGGTTTTGCCACCTCAATCTGATAAGGCCTTGAACACGAATTCCACGAATGGACGAATAAGACAAATCCTAATTCATAATTCTTTTGTATTCTACTCTCCATTCGAGTAGATTCGTTTATTCGAGGCTTTCGTGTTCCCTCTTCAAGGAGATGTGGGAGGCATCTCCTGATGCCGATTGTCGAGGTCAGGAGACCTCTTTCAGAACAGGGAAGGGGAGTCAGGGAAGATCCGTGACAACTGACTCCCGTGAGCTATCACAATCTGTCAAAGCCCCCGCACATTGAACAAAACAACTACGGGGGCCAAAATGAGGAGGAGACTATCTATATGACCACAAAAGATTCTGTCCAAACCACCAATTTTATTGAGGATATCATCGAGGAAGACCTGAAGACCAATAAATACAATGGCCGGGTTCATACTCGATTTCCCCCGGAACCGAATGGCTATCTGCATATTGGCCATGCCAAATCCATCTGCCTCAATTTCGGTCTCGCTGTCAAATACAAAGGCCTTTGCAATTTGCGATTTGATGATACCAACCCAAGTAAGGAAGAAGCTGAATATGTGGAATCGATCAAATCAGATGTTCGGTGGCTTGGATTCGATTGGGGTGATCGGCTGTTCTACGCCTCCGACTACTTTGAGCAGTTGTACGAATACGCTGTGCAGTTAATTAAAGAGGGTAAGGCCTATGTTTGTGATCTGAGTGCGGATGAAATCCGAGAGACCCGTGGCACCTTTAGTGAACCCGGCAAGAAAAGCCCTTATCGCAACCGGTCAATTGAAGAGAACCTAAACTTGTTCGAGCGTATGAGGGCTGGAGAATTCGCTGACGGTTTCCGCGTGTTGCGGGCGAAAATTGATATGGCTTCACCAAATTTGAATATGCAAGATCCGGTCATCTATCGCATTCTCAAGGCCACGCACCACCGAACTGGTGATAAGTGGTGTATCTATCCGATGTACGATTTCGCTCACGGTCAGTCGGATTCCATCGAAGGGATCACGCATTCTATCTGTACGCTCGAATTTGAAGACCATCGCCCACTGTACGACTGGTATCTGAAAGAGTTAGGCATCCATCATCCTCAGCAGATCGAATTCGCTCGCCTTAATCTCAGCTATACCGTGCTAAGTAAGCGCAGGCTGCTGGAGTTGGTAAAAGAGGGGTATGTCAGTGGGTGGGATGACCCACGGATGCCCACCATATCGGGTTTGCGGAGACGCGGCTATACACCGGAATCAATTCGAAACTTTTGTGAGCGCATTGGGGTGGCCAAGGCAGATAGTTTAGTCGATATCGTATTGCTCGAGCACTGCCTGCGGGAGGATTTGAATAAACGAACTCCCAGGGTTATGGCCGTGCTGCGTCCGCTTCGGGTGATCATAGATAACTATCCAGAAGGCCGGGTAGAAGAGTTGGGCGCCGTGAACAATCCAGAGGATCCCAGGATGGGGACACGGAAGGTTCTCTTTTCCAGGGTGCTGTACATCGAACGAGAGGATTTTCGTGAGGACCCACCCCAAAAGTGGTTCCGTTTGGCCCCCGGTCGTGAGGTTCGGCTTAGATATGCATATTATATCACCTGTGTAGGGGTGGTGAAGGATGAGCAGACCGGCGAAGTGGTTGAACTGCACTGCACCTATGATCCGGTGACTCGAGGCGGCTGGTCTCCAGATGGACGCAGGGTCAAGGGAACCTTGCACTGGGTTTCTGCTGCCCACTCGCTTGAAGCAGAAGTGCGCTTGTATGA
>DAOUEU010000045.1:0-12906 GCA_034430255.1 Dehalococcoidia bacterium
TTGATGCTCTTATATATCGCCCTCGCACTGCCTCAGTGTATTCCTTTATGCTGCCTCTCGTCATGCTCCTCCTTTTGGTAACACTTTTTTTGAGGCAATGATACCACTTTCGGTAACAATAATTATGAGTCAATTCGGGGGGTTTACAAATATCTCAATAGCCTGTATAATATGTAAAAAATAAAGAGATATGAGATATGCGACTGAGGGTCGTCGACCTTCAGTCTTTTTTAGTAGCGGTGGAAGGAAGGTTAGGATGTCTAATAAAGAGAATTTCCTCACCCCCGAGGGTCTGGCAAGGCTCGAGGAGGAGTTGGAGCATCTGAGTACGGTGCGACGCCAGGAGGTGGCGGATAAAATTCAGCAGTCCAAGGAATTGCGCAGCTCTGTTATCTCGCCGGAGTATGAGGAGGCTAAGAACGAGCAGGGCTTCGTCGAGGGGAGGATCCTCGAGATTGAGAGGATCATCAAGAATGCTAAAATCATCCATCATGAGGACATCAATGTGGACTTCGTTGAGGTGGGGAACGAGGTGAGGGTGCAACTTCAGGACGGCAGTGAGGAACACTATGCCATTGTGGGTAGTGCCGAGGCTAAACCTAGCGAGGGGAGGATCTCCAACGAATCACCGATGGGCAAAGCGTTGCTGGGCAAGAGAGTAGGAGATGAGGCGGAAGTGGAGGCACCTGCAGGGCCGCTCAAGCTGAGGATCCTGGAGATTAAGTAGTGGCTCGCATCGATGACATAACCAGTCAGCGCCGCGAAAAGCTAAAGATAATTCGCCAGAAGGGAATCGATACTTATCCCCATCGTTACCATCGCAGCCACACCACAAAGGAGGCCATCGCCCTCTTCAAGCGGGGAGATGATAGGGGGGTGAGCCTCGCCGGGCGAATAATGGCTTGCCGAGATATGGGCAAGGCTACATTCATTGACATCCGAGACTTATCGGGTAACATCCAGGCCTACCTCCGCCGTGACCTCTTGGGGGATAGGTATGAACTAATAAAGCAGTGTGATATTGGAGACATCATCGGTGTAAGCGGTAATGTATTTAAAACGCATGCTGGAGAGGTAACACTAAAGGTTTCCGATTTCACCCTGCTCGCCAAGTCCCTCAATCCACTGCCTGAGAAGTGGCATGGGCTTACCGATGTCGAGAAGCGCTACAGGCAACGCTACCTCGACCTAATCTCCAATAAAGAGGTAGGTCGGATATTTGTGTTGCGCAGCCGGATTATTACTGCCATAAGACGCTTTCTCGACGCGCGTGGTTTTATCGAGGTGGAGACGCCGGTGCTTCATCCCGCGGCGGGCGGCGCTCTGGCTCGCCCCTTCACCACACATCATCATACTCTAGACCAGGACCTATACCTCCGTATTGCCACCGAGCTTTACCTGAAGCGGCTCATCGTGGGCGGCCTAGATAAGGTGTATGAGATTGGGCGCATCTTCCGCAACGAGGGCATATCCACAAAGCACAACCCGGAATTTACCACGCTTGAGAGCTATGAAGCCTATACCGACTATAACGATGTAATGGCGATGGTAGAGGAGATGGTTTCCCATGTTGCCAGGAGGGTTCTACGCAGGACCAGGGTCAGCTTCGCTGGAAATAGCATAGATTTCGCGCCTCCTTGGCGGCGCATCACATTGCAGGATGCCATTAAGGAAGGGTGTGGTATCGATTTTCTCGAACATGCTGATGAGCACTCACTGCGTAAAGCGATTCGAGATCAAGGATTAGAGGTGGAAGACAGCCCAAGCTGGGCCAAGCTCATCGACAAGCTCATCTCCACTTTCGTGGAGCCAGGTCTAATTCAGCCCACCTTCGTCATGGACTACCCCATTGAGCTATCGCCGCTGGCGAAGCGAAAGCCTGAGAGTGAGCGGTTGGTGGAGCGGTTTGAGGCCTTTGCTGGGGGGATGGAGCTCGCTAATGCCTTCACCGAGCTCAACGACCCCGTGGAGCAGCGGGAGCGCTTCTTGGAGCAGGATAGGCTACGCGCCCTTTTGGGCGATGAGGAGGCGGAGAGGGTGGATGAGGATTTCCTCGTGGCACTGGAGAGTGGCATGCCGCCCACGGGGGGCCTGGGCATGGGAATCGACCGGCTGGTGATGCTGCTCACCGACCAGCATTCGATAAGAGATGTTATCCTCTTCCCGCAGTTACGTACTAAATAACAAGAAGCAGTTATGCTTAGCCTGCAGTTCATCCGTGAAAACCCTGCCCTGGTTCGCGAGGCACTGGGGAAGCGTCAGTCCAGCGAGGATATCGATGATATCCTCGCTTTTGATGAGCGTCGCCGCAGCCTGCTTACCGAGGTGGAGGCACTGAGGGCACGGCGAAACGAGGTGAGTCGAGATATAGGCAAAACAGGCGAGAGGCCTCCACAACTGATAGAGGAGATGCGACAGATGGGGGATCGCATAAAGTCCCTCGACGAGCAGGTGGGGGGGATCGAAGAGCAGCTTAACGACCTCCTCCTTCGTGTGCCCAACATTCCTCACCCCAGCGTTCCAATAGGTAAGGATGAAAGCGGTAATATAGAGGTGCGAAGCTGGGGGGAAGCTCTAAAACTTGATTTTACACCCAAGCCCCACTGGGAGCTGGGCGAATCATTGGGAATCATCGACTTTGAGCGGGGGTCGAAGCTCTCGGGCACCCGCTTCTATGTGCTCAAAGGGTTGGGGGCACACCTCCAGCGTGCCCTGATCTCCTTCATGCTCGACCTGCACGTGCAGGAACATGGCTATACTGAGATGTATCCCCCATTTATGGTAAAGCGAGAGTGCATGGTTGGGTCGGGGAATCTTCCCAAGTTCGCAGATAACCTCTACCACGATGAGGAGGACGATTTCTGGTTCGTGCCCACCGCTGAGGTGCCGCTGACCAACCTTCACCGCGACGAGATTCTCCCCCCGGGCACCCTTCCTCTATATTATGTGGCCTATACCGCTTGCTTTCGCCGAGAGAAGATGTCTGCGGGCAAGGATACCAGGGGAATTAAAAGGGGGCATCAATTCGATAAGGTGGAGCTTTACAAATTTGTCGTGCCCGATTCATCGGACGGGGAGCTGGAGAAAATGGTAGGTGATGCTGAGGAGGTATGCCGCCGGTTGGGCATCCCCTATCGGGTACTACAGCTTTGCAGCGGCGACCTTGGTTTTGCCGCCAACAAGTCATACGATATCGAGGTTTGGGCCCCCGGATGTGGCGAGTGGTTGGAGGTAAGCTCCTGCTCCAACTGTAGCGATTTTCAAGCGAGGCGCGCCAATATTCGCTTTCGCACCCAGAGTGGTGCCAGGCCCCAGTTTGTCCACACCCTGAATGGCTCGGGTCTGGCTCTGCCCCGCGTGCTCATCTCGCTTCTGGAGAACTATCAGCAGCCCGATGGCAGCATAGTGATACCTGAAGTTCTACACCCATATACCCGGTTTGAGGTTATAAAATAGCGGATGTATAGTACTTCTAAAATCAAGTTACGTCCGAATGGATCGTTAGCCGTAGTCAATAAAGCTGGTTTCCAAATTTATGAAACTTTCCGCCACACCAGATACTTTTATCCATGATGTATGAAGCCAACTACCAAATAGAAGAGCTCAGCGCGGAGGATGAAAATATCATATCGAATAGTATGAAAAGAGGGAGGGGTGACCGAGAGGCTTAAGGTGGCGGTCTTGAAAACCGCAGTCTCGATTTTCGGGACCGTGGGTTCGAATCCCACCCCCTCCGCTTTGTCGATGTTTAAGGGGTGTGGGAAGCAGGCTCCAATCGACTAATTATGAAGTGGTTCTTGAGGCAGGATAACCTTTTACTAGTGTGAGAAAAGCCAATCGATTGACGCTAGGGGCGAAGGTACATCGAAAGGAGTGAAGGAGTGAAGATCCATGAGTATCAGGCCAAGGAGATATTCGCCAAATACGGTGTCCCCGTGCCCAAAGGGGGCGTTGCGTCAACCCCGGAAGAGGCCAAGAAGATCGCCGCCCAGCTTGGCGGGACGGTGGTAATAAAGGCACAGGTCTATGCCGGCGGCCGGGGAAAGGGTGGTGGGATCAAGACGGCACAGTCCCCCGATGAGGCGGCAAAACTGGCGGGCCAGATAATCGGGATGAGGCTGGTTACCCATCAGACATCTCCTGACGGGGTGCCGGTAGACAAGGTGCTGGTCGAGGAGGAGGGGGCAATTGAGCGGGAGTTATACCTCGGTATCGTTATCGATTCGGGGAAAGGACTGCCGGTAATCATGGCAAGCGAGGCGGGGGGTATGGACATCGAGGAGGTGGCTGCCAGGAGCCCGGAGAAGATACTCAAGGTATATATCGACCCCATAATCGGGTTTCAGCCCTTTTTAGGCCGGAGGCTTGCCTTCGGCCTGAATTTAGAGGCGGAGCAGGTAAGGCCTATGGGACAGCTTATCGGCAACCTGTTCCGTATGTTCAGGGAGCAGGACGCCTCTCTGGCGGAGATTAACCCGCTGGTGGTTACCTCGGATGGCAGGCTGCTGGCGCTGGATGCCAAGCTTAACCTCGATGACAACGCCCTGTTTCGCCATCGCGATTACGCCGAGCTCCGGGACCCTGCTCAGGAGGACGAGCTGGACCTGGAGGCGGCAAAGCATAACCTCTCCTATATACGGCTCGATGGCGATGTGGGGTGTATGGTCAATGGCGCTGGACTTGCCATGGCCACCATGGACATTATCAAGCAGGTGGGGGGTGAGCCGGCAAACTTTCTCGATGTGGGCGGTGGAGCCAGCGAGGATATGGTTACCAGTGCCTTCACCCTGCTGCTCTCCGACCCTAAGGTCAAGGCGGCGCTGGTCAATATCTTCGGCGGAATACTCAGGTGCGACATCGTGGCGCGGGGTATGATCGAGGCGTCAAAACAGATGGAGATCAAGGTGCCGATAGTGGTCAGGATGAGGGGGACGAATGTCGAGGAGGGGATGAAGCTCCTTGCCGAATCTGGCCTCCCAGTAGTTATGGCTAAGGACCTGAGGGATGCTGCGGAGAAGGTGGTGGTGGCAAGGGGTGGGGCGGTTTGAATTGTGGCAGAGCTAAGAGGGTGATTGTAATGAGCATTATTTTCGATGGAAACACTAGACCTATGGTTCTGGGGATAGGATTATGATTGTCGGGGTAGCATTGCTACTGGTCTGCACTGGATCATTAATTGTGGTCTGGGCTAATTTGGCTAGTATAGAGGTGAGCGGAGGGCTCGCTGAAGGTCTCGACTTTATTATAAGCGGAATTCTGACGATTCGCTTTCAAATATTACTCAGCCTGGCAATTCTCGTGGCAGGTGTGGGTGTGGGTATCTTGCTTTATGAAATACGGAATTTTAGGTTAATAAAGCAATTTGGCGCCGCGATTTGCGTCATCGTTGCGCTGGCTTCGGGGTTTTTTGCTATACAGTTTCTCATCTAAATGGCATAGGGGGTTAGAATGAGCATTCTTATCGATGAGGATACCAGGCTTCTGGTCCAGGGTATAACCGGTAGTGAGGGAAGCTTTCATACCAGAAGGTGTATGGTATACGGCACCAAGGTCGTTGCTGGGGTTACCCCGGGTAAGGGAGGGACATCGTTCGATGGGGTGCCGGTTTTCAATGAGGTGGAGCGTGCGGTGAAGGAGACCGGGGCAAATGCGAGCATGATCTTCGTCCCCCCCGCCTTCGCTGCCGACGCTATTCTAGAGGCTGTCGATGCCGGCATAACCCTAGTGGTATGCATTACCGACGGCATCCCTACCCTGGACATGGTTACCGTTCTTGGCTATCTGAAGGGGAAATCTACACGTCTCATTGGCCCCAATTGTCCCGGGGTTATCTCGCCGGGTAAGTCAAAGGTAGGGCTCATGCCAGGTGATATTCACATGGCCGGGAGCGTGGGTGTGGTCTCCCGGAGCGGCACACTTACCTATGAGGCGGTGGCCCAGCTAACAGAGCAGGGGATCGGTCAATCCACCTGTATTGGAGTGGGTGGCGATCCCTTAATCGGCACAACCTTTATCGATGTGCTGGGGCTGTTCGAACAGGATAGCGAAACGGGGCTGGTGGTGCTTATCGGGGAGATCGGCGGCACAGCGGAGCAGGAAGCAGCGGAATTCATAAGGGAGATGACCAAGCCGGTTGTCGCCTTCGTCTCGGGGAGCACCGCGCCGCCGGGGAGGAGAATGGGGCACGCTGGGGCGATCATCACCGGTAGCTCGGGTACCGCAGCTGAGAAGTTCGAGGCGCTTCGTGCTGCCGGAGCCATCATCGCCTCCAGCCCGGCGGAGATCGGTGCCGTGGCGCGAAGTGTATATCCGGTATAGTGCTTGCAGGGGGAAAACAGGCGAGTTTTTCGAATTTTACGGTTGTAGTTAGGAAATTGGCGTAACTGAAAAATTCCAATATAAAGGCCAATAGAGGTCGATTTATTTTGAGAAAACTGAGGATACTGGTTACAAATGACGACGGATTTCTGGCCAGGGGGCTGTGGGACCTGGCCAGGGCGCTTTGTGAGGTTGGCGAGGTTTGCATTGTGGCTCCCGATAGGGAACAGAGCGCCGTAGGCAGCTCGGTGACGCTTCACAATCCGCTACGGGTAAAGGAGATACGATCCCCGATAAAGGATGTAAAGAGCTACCTAGTGGAGGGTACCCCCGGTGATTGTGTCATCCTGGCCCTGGGCCACCTGCTCGATACAAAGATTGACATAGTGTTTTCTGGCATAAACGAGGGGTCAAATCTCGGCGACGATGTTCTCCTCTCCGGAACAGTGGGTGCGGCGCTCCACGGATACCTTAAGGGTATTACCTCGGTAGCCATATCGGTAGGGGCATTAAAGGATGTCCATTTTAATGCTGCGTCCCGGCTGGCAGTTGTCCTGGCGCCACTCATAGCGGATTTACCCGCTGGGACCTTCCTGAATATAAACCTGCCCAACCTGCCTCTAGAGCAGATCAAGGGTATAGAGGTTACCCGTCTGGGACGGCGAAGCTACAGCGATGAGATTCAGCCGGGGCATGATGGTAAGAGGGACTATTACTGGATCGTGCGAGGCAGGCCGGAGTGGCTGCCGGAGGAGGGCACCGATATATGGGCGTTCACCAGTGATAAGATTACCATAACCCCGCTTTACAATGAACTGACAAACCTGCAGGTGCTCTCCGCTATCCAGGAGTTAACGCCTACTCTCATCAAGGGGTTATTTAATCAGGATTGATGGATCGTCACTATAGAAGAGACGTGGAAAAACCGGATCCAGGGACAAACGCTACCTCAAGGGAAGAATCAAGGAATCGAACCCCCCTTTTTTAACACCTTTTAGGTAAAAAAACGGACTACATAACTTCTGATTATGGTGTCGATGTATTTGGTCTCTACTTATAAGTAACTATTGACATCATCCTTCTTAGCATCTACGATGTGCACACAAACGAACATAACACAATTTACCTAGTTTGGTATTAAATGTAAAGCTGAGGGATGACTATGAAGAAGTTCAGATGTACCGTTTGCAATTACATATATGATGAAGCGAAAGAGGGCAGGGAGTTTTCAATACTAACAGATTATTGGACTTGCCCAGTATGTAATGCTCTCAAGAATGCCTTTGTACCACTCTCAGAAGATCGCAAGGAAATACCTTCTAAACAGAAGACTGTATCTGATGTGCTAGTTGAACAAATGGCAGAGTGGGGTATAAATTACATCTTCGGCATACCTGGAACATCCTCATTAGGGTTGGTGGATGCTATCAGAAAAAATGCGAGACTGAAATACTACCAAGTACGACACGAGCAAACAGCCGCCTTTATGGCATCCGCTTATGGAAAGCTCACTGGACATATAGCTGCCTGTCTGACTGTGGCAGGGCCTGGGGCAGTTAACCTAGCTACTGGTCTGTATGATGCTAAGTTAGATCATGCTCCAGTATTGGCTATAACCGGATTAGTCAAGAGGCAATTGATTGGGCCTGGATCATTTCAGGAAATAGACCAACATTCCTTTTTTGAACCTATATGTGTATTTAATAAAGTCCTTATGTCAGAAGATCAGACAACGACCTTGGTAACTCTAGCAATCAAGCATGCTTTGGTTGATAGAGGTGTTTCACACATTAGTATACCCAGTGATCTTCAGAAGCTTCCATATAATGGGGACGTTTTGCCCATGCAAGGTAGAATCCCGAATAGAAATATCTTGCAGTGCGATCTTCTTATTAAGGAAGCGGCTTTGGTCATCAATAATGCGAAAAGGCCTGTAATAATAGCTGGGTTTGGTGCTATAGACCAAGGAAATAAATTATTGCAGCTTGCTAAAAAAATTTCCTCTCCCATTGTGACTACATTTCGAGGTAAGGGAGTTATTGATGAAGAAAATGAACTGTATGTAGGAAGCCATGGGGCAATTGGATCGACTGCTGCTGCTAGGCTAGTGCGAGAGAGCGACTTATTGATAGTGATTGGATCGTCATTCTCCGATATGACCCAAATACCACAAAAGAAAATAATACAGATAGATATAGATCCAATGATGATAGCTAAGAATTACCCTGTAGAGGTTGGGTTATGGGGCAACAGTGCTGAACTCATACCAAAACTCACTGAAGCTGTAAAGAAAAAGCCAAATACCGAGTACCTGGCTGAAATAATCAGACTAAAGGGGGAATGGGTTTCTCAACTGATGCGAGAAGCGGATGCATTGAGAACCCCAATAAGACCGCAATACATAATCAAAGTACTGAATGATAGAATAGGTAGTGACGCTGTGATTTCCTTAGACGTAGGAGAGAACGGCTGGTGGTTTGGCAGGAATTTCTGGATGAAACAAACTCAGAAAATGGTCATGTCAGGTTATTTAGCTTCAATGGGTGCTGGGTTGCCCGGAGCTATGGCAGCACAGATTGCATATCCAGGTAAACAAGTTGTATGTATTACAGGTGATGGAGGGTTCTCAATGGTAATGGGTGACTTCCTTACGGCTGTGAAATATGCGTTGCCTGTTAAGGTCATACTCTTCAACAACAAGCAACTCGGCATGATTATGCAGGAGCAGAAGGTTGAGAATTATCCTAATTGGCAGACAGACCTATACAACTGCGATTTTGCGGAATATGCACGCAACTGTGGCGGACTCGGGATTAAGGTGGTGGATCCTAAGGAGCTCGATAGTTCTATTGAAAATGCACTATCATCCGATACGCCAGTTATTGTAGACATAGATACCGATCCGAGGAGATTCATTAGAAGCTGATTTTTATTTAAGCGACCATACACTCTAGGAGCAGAGGTGGAATCAAAGGCTAGAGATGTTCTATAACCACCTTATATAAGCAAGGCGGTTCGTACTGGCTATATCTATCATAATATCAGTAAGGATAGTTACATGGAAGAAAGAAAAGCAGTTGTAACTTTCCACGGCAATCAACTAACATTGCTGGGGCCAGAGATCGAAGTGGGGCAGAAGGCGCCTCATTTCAGACTATTGTCAACAGATATGAAGGAGGTAGAGCTATCGCAAAGTGGAGGTAAGGTCAGGCTTCTCAGCATCGTACCATCCCTGGATACGCCGGTCTGCGATCTACAGACGCAGAGATTTGAAAGCGAGGCGAGCAAATTCAGGGATGTGGTCATATATACGATAAGCATGGACTTGCCTTTTGCCCAAGCCCGCTACTGTGGTGCACACGGTATTAGCAACCTGCAGACTCTTTCTGATCACCGTGAAGCGTCTTTTGGTGCTGCCTACGGGGTTTTAATCAAGGAACTGCGCCTACTTAGCCGCGCAGTTTTCATTATTGACCGCAATGACACTATACGATACGTTGAGTACGTAAAAGAGGTTATACAGCATCCTGACTATGATAAGGCAGTTGAGGCTTTAAGAGAGGTAGTCGCCGCAAAGTAGTGATAAGCTCGGCTCACAGTAAATAAAACTAGCCCTTAGTTCGAATTGAAAAACCCCAGCATTGTATTGACATCTGTTGTCGGCAGTTGGCAAGAGTGGTTCAGACACACATAAGCGGTGGCTTTACCATTAATACTTACGAGGTCTTTAGTAAATGGGGCAATATGGTTGATCTTAGGAGATTCCTGATCCACCGGACGAAGAATTAACACCTTATTCGGTATATATCTCGCTTGAATTGCTTCCAACATCTCTTTCATATCCTCTGCTTTGGGGTCGCCAGCGAGTACGACTTCGTAAGTCAGTCCTAAAGCAAAGTCCAAGGCAACCATAAGTTGGGTATAAGATGATGGTGATTGTCTGATATTATTGGCAAAAGCACGGCCTATTCCAGCCGCTTTGTCATCTAGATCAGGATTGGCAGTTATCCGCCCTAGGCGCAGCAGGTTCAACATTGCGACCGAATTCCCCGACGGTATTGCACCATCATAAATCTCCTTCTGGCGAATTAGGAGATCCTCACTATCATCCGCTGTAAAATAAAATCCTCCGTTATCTTTGTCCCAGAAGTGCTCTATTAAATCTTGGTTCAGTGATAATGCCCATTCTAAGTAACTCTCCTTAAAAGTCGTCTCGTATAGTTCAAGCATTGCATAGATTAAGAAAGCGTAATCATCCAAATAAGCTGGTACTGATGCCTGACCATCTCGATAGCGGTGAAGAAGTCTCCCATCGGCAGTAATCATATTATTCCGGATGAACTGCGTTGCTTTTTCAGCAGCGCTTGTATACCTGGACTCACCAAACACGCGTGCCCCTTTGGCTAATGCAGCGACCATAAGACCATTCCAATCGGTTAAAATCTTATCGTCCTTATAAGGGTGAATGCGCTTCTCACGGTAGGCGAATAGTCTCTGACGTATTACCTCCATATGCCTTTGCAGCTCTGGTACGGACATCTTCATATCAGAGGCGATTTCTTCAAAGGATGAGGTGAGGTGCAGAATGTTGTTGCCAGTTTTCCTCCCAGTAAACTCCATAAAATTGCCATCATCTTGTATATTGAACACCTTAAAGGCCAAATTTGCTTTTTCCGTTGATAATATATGGTTGATTTCCTCACGTCTCCATATATAGAACTTTCCCTCTTCACCTTCACTGTCGGCATCCTCGGCAGAGTAAAAGCCGCCATCTGGAGCTGCCGTATCACGCAAGACATAGGTAAAGATTTCATGGGCTGTCTGAGAATATTCGACTTTTCCCGTTGCCTGATAAGTCTCCGTGTATGCCATTGCTAACATAGACTGGTCATAGAGCATCTTTTCAAAGTGAGGCACAAGCCACTGGGAGTCTGTTGAGTAGCGATGAAAGCCAAACCCAATGTGGTCGTACAGTCCACCATTTCGTATTCGTTGAAGGGTTTTTTCAACCATATACAAAGATTTCTGGTTACCAGTACGGGCGCCGTGGCGAAGTAGAAAAAGCAAGTTGTGCGGAGTCGCAAATTTCGGTGCGCTGCCAAAACCACCATACTGTTCATCGAAGCGTTCTGCAAGCTGCTCATAAGCAAGATGGAGTATAGGTTCACCTAATTCCTTGCCCGGCATAGTCATAGATGTTTGTTGTAAAGCTGAAGTGATTTGGCTAGCTGAATTAAGAATCTCGGCATGTCGAGTTAGCCATAGTTCCTTAATACGTGGTATAAGGTCCAGCATTCCAATTTGTCCAAACTTCGCTTCCTTAGGAATGTAGGTGGCTGCAAAAAACGGCTCCTTATTGGGTGTCATAATGATGGTAAGAGGCCAGCCCCCACTGCCTGTCATTATCTGACTAACTTGCATATATACTGAATCTATGTCAGGTCGCTCCTCACGGTCTACCTTTATAGAAACAAAAGTCTCATTCATTAAACTGCTTATTTCTGGGTCTTCAAACGACTCGTTCTCCATCACATGGCACCAGTGGCAGGTTGAATATCCAATAGATAAAAATATTGGCTTGTTTTCCCTTTGAGCTTTAGTAAATGCCTCGTCTCCCCAAGGATACCAATCAATAGGATTTAAAGCGTGCTGCAGCAGATAGGGACTTTTCTCAAGAATTAGTCTATTCTGATGTTTGTTACCCATTCTTTATTCCAGTTATTAGTTTTAGGTATTACTTCTCTTGTTTCAATTATTTATCTTACAAATCTGTGGTACTACTTGTATGCAACCTTTGTCTCATTTAGGAGACCAGAGGTCCCTCGGAATACTGTGCAATGCGTGCATTACTCTGACAAGGTAATCTTAGCAAGGGAGATATCCTTTTTATAGCTTAGGAAAAACAAGGCAGTGAGTCGAACCCCCCTTTTTAAAGTTCCTTTTAGATGTAAAAAACGGACTGCATAACTTCTGATCAAGGTGTCATGGGCTTGATTATCACAGTTGCCTCTCGGCCGAATGCCCGACATTTTCCCGGACCGATTTGGTAGGCAGGGGTCAACATCGATAACTACAGGGATTAGAACATTAAAGATTAACTTGCAACTTCATCGTCTCGCGATGAAGCATCCTATGTAATTAAGGGATATGAATTATGGTCTTTACCAAGTGTGAGCGTTTGGATGAATATTTCGCCTAGGCGATAGTGCTAGGACGGTTACAATATTTCTACAAGCGTGATCTCGAAGGTTAGATCTTCCCCTGCCAGCTGATGGGTGTTCTCTAGTGTCACGCTCGAACCGGAGACCTCAATGACCTCGGCTTCAATTACCGTACCGTTTTCTAGTTGCCAGTAGCCTATCTGACCGACCTCTGGCGGCTCGTCCTCTGGAAATTCGTCTAGATTAGCCACCACCTCGAGCGGGCCATATGCTTCATCAGCTGGGATATACACAGTTGTCGATTCGTTGATGGTCAGCCCGATTACCGCCTGCTCGAAGCTGGGGAGTAACTGTCCCTCGCCTATTATAAATTCCAGGGGGTCGCCTCCCTGCAATTCGGACGAGTCAAATACCGTACCATCATCCA
>DAOUEU010000046.1:0-43059 GCA_034430255.1 Dehalococcoidia bacterium
CTTGAGGCAGTGGAATAGGCATCCTTCCGATGCGAGACATCAATTTCCTCCATTACCATATATAACAGAGTAGCTCACCACCTACCCCCTCTCGCCACGCCTGCTTCCCGACCATCACCCCCTTTGGTGTAGAGAGAATGGCGATGCCAAGACCACCATAAACTCGGGGGATCTCCTTCCGCTGAACATATATCCTGAGCCCTGGCTTGGAGATCCTCTTGAGACCGGTGAGCACAGGCTCCTTCTTATCCGTGTATTTGAGGTGTACTTTAATTACCCGCTGCGGCTTGCCCTTCAATACCTCATAATCCTGGATAAAGCCTTCCTCCCTCAGAATTTTAGCAATGGAAAGCTTCATCCTTGAGGAGGGTATGAGAGTAAAATCGTGCCTGGCAAGAAGGGCATTCCTTATCCTAGTTAACATATCGGCGATCGGGTCTGTAACCATCGCTTCACCTCTCACCAGCTAGATTTTCTCACCCCTGGGATCTGTCCTTTGAGAGCCAGTTCCCTGAAGCAGATGCGGCACAGCCCAAACCGCCGTATATATGCTCTCGGTCTGCCACAACGGCTGCAGCGATTCCTTTTTTGAACTTTATACTTTGGTTCTCGTTGTGCCTTTATGACTTTCGATAACTTTGCCATTTTCTCGCTCTTCTCATCCTCAGTGTTAGCCAGTAATGAGAACTCTGGCAACTGGATTCATCTCGCCCTTAAATTCTTTCTACCCCTTTAATCTCTCGAGAACGGCATGCCCAGGAGCTCAAGTAGTCTCTTACCCTCCTCATTAGTGCGGGCTGTGTTTACTATCGAAATCTCCAGCCCTCTAACCTTGTCTACCTTATCGTACTCGATCTCAGGGAAGATAATCTGCTCTGCCAATCCCAGGGTGTAATTACCCTGGCCATCGAAGGAGTTTCGAGGCATTCCCTGAAAGTCACGAATGCGTGGCAATGTGATATTTACCAGTTTATCAAGGAAATCATTCATCCGAGCTCCTCGCAATGTTACCATCATCCCAACCGGCATTCCCTGACGCACCTTAAAACCAGAAATAGAGCGCTTTGCCCTGGTAATCACAGCATGCTGACCTGTGATGGCGGCGAGATCCCTCTCCGCCGCCTCTAGTGCGTGGGTTTGTTGCGTCGCCTCACCCAGCCCAATGTTGACTACCACTTTCTCCAGGCGAGGTACCTGCATAACGCTCTTATAGCCATACTCGCTCATCAAGGTGGGAATGACCTCTTTTTGATACCTCTCTTTCAATCGGGATGTCAATCTATCACCTCTTGGCAGCGGCAGCACACCCTCACCCTTTTGCCATCTTCCAAGATGTGAGAACCGAGGCGTATGGGATGATTACACTTGGGGCATAGTAGCATTACATTAGAAACATGGAGTTTGGCCTCGTGCTCGATTATACCTGCTTGCCTTACTGTGCCTCGCGGCTTGGTGTGACGCTTCACTACGTTGATACCCTCCACTACCAAACGACCCTCTTTTTGAAATGACTGGCGAACCTTCCCCTTTTTACCTTTATCCTTACCGGCAATAACGACCACGGTATCGTCTTTTTTTATCTTCATCCTATAATACCTCAGGGGCCAGTGAGAGTATCTTCATGAAGTTCTTCTTCCTTAGTTCATGGGCCACCGGACCGAAGATACGGGTTCCTTTAGGATTGTTCTTGTCGCTGAGGATCACGGCAGCGTTTTCATCAAACCTGATGTAAGAACCATCGTTGCGCCGGTAGGGCTTGGAGGTACGCACTATAACTGCCCGCACCACTTCACCCCTTTTTACTGCTCCCCCAGGCGTTGCCTCCTTTACTGAAGCTACGATAATATCCCCCACTCGAGCATACCTCTTTCGAGTACCACCGGGAACGTTAATACACGTAATGCTCTTGGCCCCGGTGTTATCGGCGACCCTTACTCTGGTCATGTGCTGGATCATGCCGGCTCCTCCTTCTGTAATATCTCCACCACCCGCCAGCGTTTATCCTTTGACAGAGGGCGCGTTTCCTCGATCCGTACCACATCACCGATACGGCAGGTATTTTGCTCATCATGAGCCTTGAACTTATAGATTCGCCTTACTCGTTTCTTATATAGCGGATGTGCACTATAGGATTCAACTGTCACAACGACGGTCTTATCCATCTTGTTGCTGACCACGCATCCTGTCCTTCTTTTTCTTTTCCTGTTATCTTCTGCTACCAAAGCACCTTCACTCCTCTATTGAGAGCTCCTTTTCCCTTATAATTGTCTTGATCCGGGCGATCTTCTTCCTCGTATTGCGGATCTCATGGTAATTAAGCAGTTGTCTGGTGGCCAGGCGAAATCTTAGATTAAATAGCTCTCGATAGGACTCACTGAGCTTCTTTTTTAGATCCCCCAAACTAAGCTCACGTATCTCCTGTATCTTCAACCTACGAACCCCCCTGGTGCGGGACATCGGTATCCCGCCGTAAGAATCTGGTTGGTATGGGTAGTTTATGAGATGCCAAGCGCATTGCTTCACGGGCTGCTTCTTCCCTAACGCCAGCGATCTCGAAGAGGACCCTCCCGGGTTTAGTTACACAAACCCAATGGTCCACCGTGCCCTTGCCACTACCCATACGGGTCTCGGCAGGCTTTGAGGTTACTGGTTTATCTGGGAAGACTCTGATCCAAACCTTGCCACCACGCTTTACATGGTGAATAATGGCGCGCCTTGCCGCCTCAATCTGCCGTGAAGTGAGCCAGCAAGCCCCCTGGGCTTGAAGTCCATACTCGCCAAATGACAGAGTATTGCCAGCGTGTGCCACTCCCCGGCGACGACCGCGATGCTGTTTTCGATACTTTACCCGGCTAGGTTGTAACATGACCCTATCCTATAACCAGCCTGCTAACCCTCTTTTTTATCATGTGCCTCTAAATTGTCCTCTTCCTCTGCCTTGGGCTTCTGCTTTGCCGTGGTCTTCTTCTTTGGCTTCGTCTCCATCGCGGGCACCTCTTTAACTCCGGCCTCTTTCTCTCCCTTAGGCTCTTCCACTGCCTTGGGCTTCTGCTTTGTCGTGGTCTTCTTCTTTGCCTTTATATCCGCCTCGGGCGCCTCTTTTATATCAGCCTCTTTATCTACCTTAGCCCCTTCAACTGCCTTGGGCTTCTGCTTTGCCGTGGTCTTCTTCTTTGCCTTTATATCCGCCTCGGGCGCCTCTTTTATGTCAGCCTCTTTATCTACCTTAGCCCCTTCCACTGCCTTGGGCTTCTGCTTTGCTTTAACCTCCACCACGGGCTTCTTCTCCACCTTAGCCTCTTCCACAATCTCTTCCTTAACCCCTTCCGCTATCTTAGTCTCTTCCTCCTCCTCGATCTCAGACTCCTCAATCCCTTCTTGTTCCGCTAGGGGTGCCACTATCGGGGCTTCAATAGGGAGCTTTTCACGCTCGGGAATGATATCACCCTTATAAATCCATACCTTGACTCCGGTACAACCCAGAGTTGTATGCGCAACAGCTATGGCAAAATCGATATCTGCCCGTAGGGTATGAAGGGGCACCCTCCCCCGATACAATGTCTCCTTCCTTGAATACTCAGAACCAGTAAGTCTACCTGAGCATGTGACCTTTATCCCTTGTGCACCACCGTCCATAGCTCGGGAGATCGCCTGCTTCATGGCACGTCTGTGTGAAATTCGCCGCTGGATCTGCTGTGCGATGCCCCTTGCTACCAGATAAGCATCCTGCTCGGGCCGCGCAATTTCCAGAATATTCAGTCGTACTCTTTTTCCAGCGACCCGCTCCAAGATAAGCCTCATCTCATCGACCCGCTGTCCACCTCTGCCGATAACGATCCCTGGCCTTGCCGTATAGATGGTTACCGTCACCTGATTGGCAGCACGCTCGATCTCAACGCGCGATACATCATCTGCAGCATAATTCGACTCGATGGCTTTTCGTATCTTGATATCCTCCTGCAATAGCTCTGTATAGTGCTTATCGGCATACCACTTAGCCTGCCAATCCTTGCTTATACCGAGTCTGAATCCTATCGGGTGAACCTTTTGCCCCAATTATTCCTCCTCTTTAACTACCACGGTTATATGGCTGGAGCGTTTAAGGATCGGTTTTACTCGTCCCCGCGGTCCCGCGCGAAAGCGCTTCATACTACGCCCACCATCGATAAAGATTTGCACAATCCTGAGATCCGACGGCGTCATCTCGAAGTTATTCTCGGCATTGTCAGCGGCCGACTTCACCACCTTGGCTACAGTACGAGCCGCCGGTGAAGGTAGAAATCTCAGAATATTCAACGCATCCTCCACCTTCCTACCCCGTATCGCATCTGCCATGGGACGCAATTTACGAGGCGACCTCCCGATATATCTTGCGGTAGCTTGTACCTCCATAATGCCTAAATACCTACTTCTTAGTCCGCTTCTTAAATGTGGCTACCCGCTCCGATTTAGCCGAATGTCCTCTGAAGGTTCTGGTGAAGGCAAACTCACCCAGCTTATGCCCTACCATATTCTCGGTGATAAATATAGGTACGTGACGCCTGCCGTCATGAACACCAATAGTATGTCCTATCATATCGGGGAGGATAGTCGAGGCACGCGACCATGTCTTTAATACTGCCTTCTGTCCCGACGCATTTAGCGCCTCCACCCGTTTTACCAGTTTGGAGTCTACATAGGGTCCCTTCTTAATGGATCTAGACATCTCTTATACCTCTCACCTGCACCTCAAGCTGCTACATATCGATAAATAGCCCGGGGTAGACTGAGCTGCTTACCTCATTTCCTCCGCTTAACTATCATGCGATCGCTGAGCTTGTTTCTGCGGGTGACATAGCCCAGCGCTGGCTTTCCCCAAGGGGTCTTGGGACCGGGCAAACCAATGGGGGATCTCCCCTCTCCCCCACCATGGGGGTGAGCACGGGGGGACATCGCCGAGCCGCGCACTTCGGGGCGGATCCCCAGGTGCCGCTTTCGCCCCGCCTTACCCAGCTTAATATGCTGATGGTCGACATTGCCCACCTGACCGATTGTGGCAAAGCACTCTACATGAATTCGCCTTATCTCGCCGGAGGGCATCCTGATCAGTGCATGGCTATCCTCTTTAGCCATGAGCTGGGCACTACCACCGGCGCCCCTTACTAACTGCCCTCCTTTACCTCGGTGAAGCTCGATATTATGGATGGCTGTGCCTGTGGGTATGGCTTTTAGGGGCAGCGAATTGCCTATCTTTATCTCGGCATTGCCACCTGCCATAACGGCGTTGCCCACCTCAAGGCCTAGGGGTGCGATTATGTATCGCTTCTCCCCATCGGCGTAGTGAATGAGTGCGATTCGCGCTGAGCGGTTGGGATCGTATTCGATAGAGGCCACCTCGCCGCGGATACCCACCTTATCTCGCTTGAAGTCGATAACGCGATACATTCTCTTTGCACCACCTCCGCGATGGCGTACCGTGATCCGTCCCTGGTTGCTTCTTCCCCCCTTCTTTCTTAAGGGCTTAAGTAGCGATTTCTCCGGCTTGGTTTTAGTAATTTCCTCAAAGGTGGCACCGGTCATCCCCCTGCGCCCTGGCGATGTGGGTTTATATACCTTAAGCGGCACCCTTGCCCCCCTGTTCGAAATTAGCTCTTGAATCGCATTTATAAAATTTTAATAATCCTGGCGGTTTCATTTTATTAATTGGGCATACAAGTGAGGATATCTTTCTGTCACCTGTTATCCCTGAGTATAATATACCGTTATCGCTTCTCTTCATTTCACATCTGTCGCCCGGCATGGGCAGTCTATAAAATAGGTCCTTATCCCCCCTCGAAGAACTCGATCTTCTGCCCCGGCTTGAGGGTGACCACAGCCTTCTTCCAGGGAGATGTCTGGCTACGTCTTCTGCCTGGCCCGCGCCATTTGGGGGGCATTGTTATCACATTCACCTGTATTACCTTGACCTGAAACGAAAGCTCTACCGCCTGCTTGATCTGCTGCTTACTGGCATTTGGAGCCACCTCAAATGTGTATTTATCTCGCTGCTGAAGCGCGGTGCTCTTCTCCGAGACTATAGGGCGTCGCAATATTTCCAGGATCTGCATTTTTCTTTTTGCTCCCTTTTAGCTAGTCTCCAAAGATAACCGCGCTATCCATATTCATCTGCCGGCGAACTATCTATACACTATTTTATGCTCAGGTCTTGACCGGCTTCCTTAGCTTTGATGTCCCCATCTCTTCCACATGCTGCACCGCCGCCAGGGTGAGCACCAGTTTTTGGTGGGAAAGTAGATCGCCGACATTTAGCATATTGGCGGGCAGTATCTTCGTCCGTTCAAGATTCCGAGCCGATTTATAAACATTTAGATCGGGCTCGGCGGTGACAATAAGTGCCGAGGGGCCTACTCCTAATGCCGCCAGGATACTGGACATCTCCTTTGTCTTGGGCTCGCTCAAGACAAGATCGTCCACTACGATCACTTCACCACTGGCTACCTTTGCCGATAGTGCGCACCTAAGGGCTAGGCGGCGCATCTTCTTGGGCATCGCCTGACGATAGCTCCTGGGGTGGGGACCGAAGATTATGCCCCCACCACGAAGTAGCGGTGATGTTTCACTACCACGCCTCGCTCGTCCGGTTCCTTTCTGGCGGAAGGGCTTCCGCCCGCCGCCGGCAACCTGTGCTCGAGTCTTGGTACTTGCTGTGCCCTGACGGGCATTGGCTAGCTGCATCACTAGAGCCTGGTGCAATACCGCATCGTTCTGGGATACCCCAAAGACGTCATCATCGAGTTCGATGTGGTCGACAACCTCGCCTTTTACATTATGAACGGTAACCTGCGCCACTTCAATACTCCTCAGGGAGGATCTCGGATAACCTGCCATCCTCCAAGTACAGTGCCCTTTCGGCGTTATCGGCTAAGCGGCGGTCGTGGGTCACAATAATAAAGGTTTTATCACGCTCCCTGTTTAGCCGTTGCATAAGCTCGATAATCTCCGCACCCGTCTTGGAATCCAGATTACCGGTGGGTTCATCGGCAAGGATAACGGATGGATTCAGGATCAGGGCACGGGCTATTGCCACCCGTTGCTGCTCGCCTCCAGATAGCTCCCCCGGCTTGTGATGCATGCGTCCTTTAAGTCCAACCATCTCCAAGAGCCTCTCAGCCCTTTTCTCATACCGCTTGTTTCTCCTTATGGGCAACACCGGCATGAGCACGTTTTGCAGGGCATTCATGGTCGGCACCAGATAATATGTCTGGAAAATGAAGCCCAGTTTCTCGCGGCGGATTTTATAAAGTCTCCGCTCCGGCACCATGCTGGTCACCACCCGATCGATAATCACCCTTCCCTCGGTAGGGCGATCCAGAGCACCCAGCATATTGAGGAGGGTGGTCTTGCCGCTTCCCGATGGTCCCAGTACAGCTATAATTTCCCCTCTCCTCACCCTGAGGTTCACCCCCTTGAGCGCCGCCACCCTAGTGGCCCCCCTGCCATATATTTTAGTGAGCTTTTGGGCAACCACAATGCTCTCCCGCTGCTCCTCAAACGACTTCACTCCAGAGTGGTTCTCCTGCCCTTTATGATATTCACTCAAGTCTCTCACCTACAAAGCCCTCAGGCTTTCTATGGGGCTTACCCTCGCCGCCCGCACTGCCGGGTAGAGCCCGCCTACTACACCCACAAGAATACCGAAGGCGCATATCTCAATAACCAACACCCACGTAATAACGGCAATATCCATATTAATGTAGCTATCTATGCCCTTTCCCGCTCCATAGCCAATGGCAAGCCCCACCAGAGCACCCAGCAGGCCAATGGTGATCGATTGAAACACCACCGAGGTGATGATGTTCCTGTTGGACCAGCCCGATGCCTTGAGTATGCCGAACTCCTTTGTCCTCTCGATAACAGAGATGAGCATGACAATAAATATGGAGACACCGCCGGCAATCGCCGCAACCAGGGATACGATCCACAGGAAGCTCTCCATGGTGCCCATCATTTCCGAGAAGCTCTCCAGCATTTCTCTGGCGACGGTGGTGCTGACAGGAACGTCTCTATCATCAAACATCGTTTCTATTTCATCTGCTATATCGTTCACGTATTCCCTATCGGTAGCCCTTACAGTGATGTAATTCACCTCATTGGAAGCAATGGTCGGCATCAGTTTCCTGGCGGTGTCTATATCGGTATATATGCCGTAATCATAGAAGGTTTTTCCCGTCTCGAATATGCCCACCACGGTGAGCGTGATAGTACTACTACCACTGCCCAGCACAGCCATTTCCATGGTACCACCGACCTCTGCATAGTCCCCTCCCGCGGCACCTATTTCAGCCAATTTACCTATGATGACCTCATTCTCGCTGGCTGCGGTTAGGGGTTTGCCCTCTCCGGTAATGATAGTTTTGTTTGGATCCTCCTCGGTCTGACGCTCCAGATCCACACCATACATGAGTACACCCATAGGGTCCCCGAATGGATAATCTTTGGCGGGTATAAAATACGTTATCTCTGGGTTCGCCCTTTCTACGTTCTTTATATTCGCTATCTCATCTGCATAATAAATGGGCATGCCTATTCCACTGGGCACCATAAATCCCATAGAAGCTGCCTTGGGATAAACAGCGATACCCGCTGCCAGTTCATCCATCATGTCGTCCATCTGTTGGTTCATGCCCGTGGAAATGCTGAGTAACACCGTCATCAGGGCAATGCCCAGAGCAGTACCCATGATGGCGAAAATGGCGATACCCTTTCTCCTGAAGGCGTTGGAAATGGCGAATCTAAACAAGGATTTCCCTTTGGCCTGTCGATTTCCTGACGGTAACCAGCCCGTTTCTGGCACCGGGCACTCCACCGCGAACCAGGAGCAGGTTGCGGTCAGCATCCGCCTCGATCACCTTGAGGTGACGCACTGTCACCCGCTCACTCCCCATATGACCAGGCATCTTTTTCCCCTTGAGCACCCTGCCCGGGCTGGTGGTTGCCCCTATGGAGCCCGGGGCGCGATGACGGTCTGATTGACCGTGGGTCTTGGGGCCACCAGCGAAATGGTGACGCTTCACCACTCCGGCGAAGCCTTTCCCCTTAGAGATACCGGTGACATCGACAAGGTCGCCGGGCTTGAAGATGCTCACATCCACAACCTGTCCTAGCTGTATAGAAGCGATATCTTCAGCCGCAAACTCCCTGAGGTGCTTAAACATACCCAACTTTTTGAGATGCCCCTTCTCTGGAGAATTGAGGCGTTTCGCCTCGCCAAAGCCAAGCTGAATGGCATCGTAGCCCTCTTTTTCCACCCGCTTAATCTGTGTCACCAGGCACGGGCCGGCGGCGATGGCGGTAACCTGCGCCACCGTTCTATCATCCATAAAAATCTGGGTCATCCCCAGCTTTCGCCCGATAATTCCTTGCATTATCTTTTCGAGCTATCCGTGCCCTTTCTTTCTATTCACTCGCTTTTTACACACATGTATGGCCTTGTTCTCTATCGAGTCGCTCTTTCTAACTCCTAAAGCTTGATCTCTATATCGACCCCTGCCGGTAGATCCAGCCGTGTCAGCACATCGACCGTCCTGGAGGAGGGCTCAAGGATATCGATCAGTCGCTTGTGGGTACGAATCTCAAACTGCTCCCTGGAGTCCTTGTCAACATGGGGAGAGCGGATTACACAGAATTTTTTAATACGTGTAGGCAGTGGTACCGGGCCTACTACCTTAGCCCCGGTCTGCTCTGCGGCCTCCACGATTTGCCCGGCCGATTGATCCAATATGCGATGGTCGTATGCCTTAAGTTTAATGCGAATCTTCTGTTTGGGCATCAGGCCACTCCCCCTACTTTGACTGTAAGCTGAACAGCCAGAGGTTGGGGCAACTCCTCATAGCGATGTAACTCCATGGCGAAGGTCGCTCTCCCTTGGCTCATCGACCTGAGGTCGGTAGCATAGCCGAAGGTCTCTGCGAGAGGGATAAAGCACTGGATTATCTTGGTGTCACCACGGCTATCTAAACTGGTGACATGCCCCCTCCTCGAGTTAAGGTCTCCAAGGATATCGCCCATGAATGCTTCTGGAGTGACTACTTCTATTTTCATAACAGGCTCAAGGATCGTGGGCTTGGCCTTCTTCACTCCTTCCTTTAGCGCCATAGCACCAGCCATCTTGAAGGCTATCTCAGATGAATCAACCTCATGAAAGCTACCATCATATAGGGTAGCTCTGATATCTACCAGGGGGTAGCCAGCCAGAACGCCACCCTCCATAGCCCCCCTGACCCCGCTCTCAACAGCCGGTATGTATTGCTTGGGAATAATACCACCTTTAATTCCGTTAACAAACTCAAAGCCGCTCCCACGTTCTCCTGGGTGAAGCTCTATCCATACATGACCGTATTGCCCCCGGCCACCAGACTGTTTGATGAATCTGCCCTCCACCTTTACCGGCACCGTAATGGTCTCTCTATAGGAAACCCGGGGCTTGCCAACATTTGCCCCTACCTGGTACTCACGCAGCAGCCGTTCTACGATGACCTCGAGGTGAAGCTCACCCATGCCTGAAATAATCGTCTGCCCTGTTTCTTGGTCATATCGTGTAATGAAAGTGGGATCCTCCTGGGATAATTTAGTCAGGGCATCATCTAGGCGATCCTGATCTACCCTTGATTTTGGCTCGATTGTCACTGATATCACCGGCTGTGGGAAGCGAATCGTCTCCAGTACGATGGGCGCACTACTGTGACATAGCGTATCACCGGTGAAAGTGTCTTTCAAACCCGAGGTGGCTGCGATATCACCTGCCTCGACCAGCTTGATCTCCTCACGACGATTGGCATGCATCTGCAGCAACCTCCCGATTCTCTCCCGACGCTCCCTTCTGGAGTTATAGACCTGAGCCCCAGACTCTATCTTCCCTGAATAAACCCTGAAATAGACCAGTCTGCCGATAAAAGGGTCGGAGACTACCTTAAATGCCAGGGCAGCGAAGGGAAGCCCATCGGAAGGGGAGCGCTTAAGCTCCTTCCCATTCCTGGGGTCAATGCCTATCACCGGTGGCACATCAATGGGTGAGGGAAGATATGAAACAACGGCATCCAGCATGGGCTGGACACCGTTGTTCCGCAGGGCACTGCCACAAAGAACAGGTACCACGCTATTTGCTATGGTAGCACGCCTGAGGGCTTCTTCAATAGCTGAGTTATTTATAGCTCTCCCATCTAAATAGAGAGTCATCAACTGATCATCGCTTTCGGCGAGCCTCTCTATCATCTCATCTCTATACCTAGCTGAGACCTCCTCGTAATCATGAGGAATATCTTCTGCCACGGGGCTTCTACTTGGATCAACTGAGAAAACCCAGACCCTTTGCGCCACTAGATCGATAACACCCTTAAAGGAGTTCTCAGTTCCCAGTGGTAATTGTATTGGTAGGGCATTTGCACCAAGCCGCTCCCTAATCATGGCTACGGTACGGTGGAAATCAGCACCTAAGCGGTCCATCTTGTTCACGAAGCAAATCCGGGGAACACCGTAGCGATCCGCCTGCCTCCAGACCGTCTCCGACTGGGGCTCAACGCCAGCCACTGCATCGAAGACAACGACGCCCCCATCGAGCACCCGAAGACTTCGTTCCACCTCTGCGGTAAAGTCAACATGCCCGGGGGTATCGATAATGTTGATGCGATGGTCCAGCCACTGGCAGGTAGTAGCGGCAGCGGTAATTGTTATCCCCCGCTCTCTCTCCTGCGCCATCCAGTCCATGACTGTGGTGCCATCGTCCACATCACCCAGCTTATAGGTGCGGCCGGTATAGTAAAGTATCCTCTCAGTAAGTGTCGTTTTGCCCGCATCGATATGGGCAATGATACCGATATTCCTGATACGCTCCAGATTAAATGTCCTTGACATAGTCCTCACCACCGATAATGAACAAAGGCCCGATTTGCCTCCGCCATCCTATGGGTATCATCGCGCTTTTTAATAGTGGCCCCCTGCCGCTGTGCAGCATCCAAGACCTCCGCTGCTAGCTTCTCTGCCATTGACTTACCCCCACGACCCCGAGCTGCTTCGATGAGCCAGCGTATTGCCAGAGCCAGGCCACGATCAGCCCTCACCTCTACGGGCACCTGATAAGTAGCACCACCAACTCGACGTGGCTTAACCTTAAGAAGTGGGGTGGCATTCTTAACCGCTCGCTCAAGGGTATCCACAGGTTGCTCTTTCACCTGCTCCGCAATAATATTGAGGGCATCATATACGATTCGCTCCGCGGTACTCTTCTTTCCCCTGGTCATCACCCTATTGATAAGTCTGGACACTACTACATTCTGATAACGCGGGTCAGGGGATATATCCCTTTTTGTAGTCCTTGCTCTTCTGGGCATTTTACTCTCCGCCGGAGCGCCTGGACTGCTTCGTCCCATACTTGCTGCGTCCCCGCTGCCTATTCTCCACACCACCGGTATCCAGAGCACCCCTAATAATGTGATACCTCACCCCAGGCAGATCCTTTACACGACCACCTCGAAGTAGGACGACCGAGTGCTCTTGAAGGGTATGACCCTCACCAGGTATATAGGCAGTCACCTCCATCCCATTAGTTAGCCGAACGCGTGCCACCTTGCGCAATGCTGAATTGGGTTTCTTCGGTGTTACCGTCTTGACCTGTGTGCAGACACCTCGCCTCTGTGGAGATCCCTCCACCTGCAGCATCCGCCCCTTTAGCGCATTGTAAGTATAGTGCAGTGCCGGCGTCCTGGTCTTAGTACCTGCCTTCTTACGCCCCTTACGAACCAGTTGGTTAACGGTTGGCACATATACCTCCAAATCATAGTTAAAGGCCGAAAGCCTTAAAGCTGAGCTGCCTTACTGGCCCGGCCCTCATGACCTTTCGACCTCTGTCAGGCTAGCCTCTGAGCACTAGCTTATTAATTTACCACTATTTAATAAATGTGTCAAGTATTTGAATATGTAATAGAGAGTATGATGCAAGGGAGGTGAGGTGGGAGGGTGTAGACATCGTAGTTAAGACGGAGGGGTTACCTAAAAGAGGGCCCTGCCCTTGTTGCGGATGCATATACTTTTATAGCCACTCTAGGGGCAAAATAAGGAAGTTGCTCTATAGCTGGAGCGATGGCAGGAGTATCTGTCTTGAGCTACGACGCAAGCCCGGCCGGTGCCTTAAATGAGGATACTTTTACAGCTAGGGCGAAGGCCTATTACGAACATACTCTAGTGTTACCAGGGCGCAAACTCCTTGACTGTTACCCTAGTGAGGCTTATGCTAAACCTGATGAAGCGTCGACTCGATCTGCTTCTGGTAAAACGTGGACTGACAGAGAGCAGGGTCAAGGCAAACGCCCTGATTATGGCGGGCGATGTTCTGGTCAATGAGAGGGTAATCGACAGACCATCCACCCAGGTGAGGGAGGATGTCCGCATCCGCCTGCGCCATAAGCCTCTCTTCGTGAGCAGAGGGGGCATTAAGCTAGCCCATGCCCTGGATTTGTTTCACATAGATGTTAGTTCACTGGTGGCACTCGATGTCGGCGCATCAGCCGGGGGATTCACCGACTGTCTGCTGAAACGTGGCGCCAGCAGGGTATATGCTGTCGATGTCGGCTATGGACAACTAGACTACCGATTGAGGGTGGAGCCCCGGGTGGTTATCATGGAACGGTTGAACGCTCGCTATCCCTTCGCATTGCCCGAACCGGTAGATTGTGCAACTGTAGACCTATCCTTCATCTCACTGGAGAAGGTAGTGCCCAATGTTACTAAATTGGTAAAGCCAGGGGGCAATGTAATCTGCCTGGTCAAGCCCCAGTTTGAGTTAGGACGGGCTCAAGTGGGCAGGGGAGGACTGGTCAAGGATCCCTTGCTTCACGCCCGTGCCCTGGGGAGATTTATCTCCTGGGCAATCGAATTGGGTGAAATGGAATTGAGTGAGAGCGGACAAAGTATGAGGGGGGAATACGAAAGAGGGTTTAGGCTCATCGGGCTTACCCCGTCACCTATACTGGGGGCCTCAGGAAATCGCGAATTTTTCGTTCTATTTAAGGTGTAGCGATGCAGCACCAGTTTATATCTATCCAATCGGATGGCATTGAACTTAGGGGCCGGGTCTATATTCCATATTCGCAGTATTCGAAACCTGTCCCCGCTCTATGCCTGTGCCACGGCATTCCTAGAGGTGGTCCCCCTGACCTTGGCGGTCCAGGCTATCCAGCTCTTGCCCAGAGATTCTCTAAGAACGGGTTTTTAACTGCCATATTTAACTTCAGGGGGACAGGCGATAGCGAGGGCAACTTCGATATTGCTGGCTGGACCCGGGACCTGGTGGCTGCGCTTGATTATCTTTGCCACAGGAGTGATGTGGACAGAGGTAGAATCTCCGTCATGGGCTTTAGCGCTGGCGCTGCTGTATCCGTGTACGTTGCCTCCCAGGACTTCAGGGTTCATTCCATCATAATTTGCGCCTGCCCCACCCATTTTCATTTCGCCGACGACAGCAAGGGCGCAGATTCCGCCATCGCGCAATTTCGCCGTGCCGGCGTCATCAAGGACCGTGGTTTTCCGCCATCGGTAGCATATTGGATAGCTGGCTTCAACAAGGTGAAACCCATTGAGTGGATCGAAAAAATTTCACCGAGGCCGCTACTTATTATCCATGGTACACAGGACGACGTTGTGTACCCCTCGAGCGCCCGGGAACTCTATGAGCGGGCGGGTGAACCCAAGCAGATCGTGATGATTGAGGGTGCCGGTCACCGGCTTCGTCTCGAGGAGCGGGCAATGGATTGCGCGCTAAACTGGCTCACCGCCCGTAACTTTATAGATTGACCCTGTCCAAGAGAAGGCGCTATAATAGTATAGGAGTCCATAAAAAGACGCATGAAAGAGTGCTGCGCCCTTTTCGGGGTCTATGCACCGGGCGATGATGTAGCCAGGCTCACCTTCTTTGGTCTATACTCACTCCAACACCGTGGCCAGGAGAGCTCTGGCATCGCAACCGCCGATGGGGAGCAGATTCATGTGCATACCAAGATGGGGCTGGTAGCTCAGGCCTTCGATGAGGGGGTACTAAGCCAACTTGGTGGCGACATAGCCATCGGACATAATCGGTATTCCACAACTGGCTCAAGCCATGCCGGTAACGCCCAGCCCATTGTGGTCGAGGGCCCAGCAGGCAGACTCGCCCTCGGGCATAACGGCAACATCGTAAATGCCAGAGAGCTGCGCCAGCAGCTTGAGGAGCAGGGCTACACCTTCACCACTACCACAGACTCCGAGATTATCGCTTACCTGATTCTCTCCTCCACCAAAAAGACATGGACCGAGCGGATCCGACATGCTATGAAGAGGCTGGTAGGTGCCTATTCCCTTGTGCTCCTGACCGAGGATGCTCTATACGGGGTTCGCGACCCGCTCGGGGTTCGCCCCCTTTGCCTAGGTAAGCTCAATGGTGGTTGGGTGCTCGCCTCGGAAAGCTGCGCCCTGGACCATATCGGGGCTAAATTCATACGCGATATTGAGCCCGGTGAGATAGTGTTAATTGATGCCAAAGGTTTGAAAAGCTACAAGGACAGGAGAAACACCACAAAGCGGGGCTTATGCATTTTCGAATATATCTACTTCGCCCGACCCGATAGCATTATTTCTGGACGACGTGTCTATTCGGCCAGGGAGGCAATGGGGGCAAAGCTTGCCCAAGAGCACCCGGTTGCTGCCGACATGGTGATTGGAGTCCCTGACTCGGCAACCGCCGCCGGTATTGGTTACTCCCAGGCGTCGGGCATCCCCTTTACGGAGGGGCTATTAAAGAATCGCTATGTTGGACGCACCTTCATCATGCCCGACCAGCGAATCAGGGAGCTTGGCGTTAAACTCAAGTTCAATCCAATGCCGGAGAGGCTGGAGGGAAAGAGTGTGGTGCTGGTTGATGATAGCATCGTCAGGGGCACCACTACACCACGGGTGATCGCTCTACTCAGGCGAGGTGGTGTAAAGGAGGTCCACATGCGCATCTGCGCCCCACCAATTCGGCACCCCTGCTTCCTTGGTGTGGACATGGCTAGCAGTTGGGAACTAATTGCTGCCTATAAAGAGGTCCCCGAGATCGCCCAGTTCATCGGCGCAGACACCCTGGGCTACCTGAGCATAGAAGGGCTCATCGAATCGATTGCTCTTCCCAGGGAGCTGTTCTGCCTCGCCTGTTTCACCGGCGATTATCCGGTGCCGGTGCAGCTGGGTATGGATAAGCTGGCTCTGGAGCCTCTCAAGGAGTAATTTTTGGGTGCCAAGAGAGGAACCTATCGAGACGCAGGTGTGGACATCGATGCCGCCGACAGAATAGTAAAGGTTGCACGCAAACAGGCACACGCCACCTTTACCCCCGAGGTCATAGGTGACCTCGGTTTTTTTGGTGGGCTCTTTGAGCTCAAGGGATATAAAGAGCCGGTTATCGTATCAAGTACCGACGGGGTGGGCACGAAGCTGAAGATTGCCTGTGCTGTGGATAAGCATGATACTATAGGCATGGACTTGGTAAACCACTGCGTGAACGATATCCTGACCTGCGGCGCTACTCCCCTCTTCTTCCAAGACTATATCGCTATGGCCAAGCTGATCCCTAAGACCCTGAAAAGCATTATCGAAGGGATGGCTCATGCATTGTCCGAGGTGGGTTGCGCTCTGATAGGCGGCGAGACTGCTGAGATGCCGGGGCTCTACCCCGAAGGGGAATACGACCTTGTTGGGTTTATCGTTGGGGTGGTGGAGAAAAAAAACATCATCGATGGAAGTCTAATCAAGGTTGGTGACCCCATTATCGGCCTACCCTCAAGCGGCCTCCATACCAATGGCTATTCACTGGCACGTAAAGTATTTAACGCTGAACGTTTAACATTAAACACGTTTTATCCTGAGTTCGGGCGCACCCTCGGAGAGGAGTTACTAGAGCCACATCGCTGCTACTATCCCGCAATCAAGCCGTTGCTTCCTCAAATTAAGGGGCTTGCTCATATCACCGGAGGGGGCATCTATGGCAACCTTCCCCGCATCCTTCCAAAGGGCCTAGCGGCTATAATCGAGCGGGGGGCTTGGGAAGTCCCTCCAATATTCTGGTTAATTAAACAGCAGGGCAATGTAGAGGAGCAGGAGATGTTCCGCGTTTTTAATATGGGGATAGGTATGGCCGTAGTTACTGCCCCAGGGGACGCGGCCATGCTAATTAAAGAGATACCGGGTGCCAGGCTCATCGGCGAGGTGATACAGCAAAAGGAGGGAAAGCGGGTAGTCATATAGTACATCTTAGACCCTTGGATAACTCGGATCGAAGCAAAGAATCCAAAAATACTTCACTATCATAGCAGTATGACAATTTAAAAATTTTATCATAATTAGGAGGTAGCAGTGCGCGCTATTCTAAGCGTCTGGGACAAAACCGGGCTGGTCGATTTCGCCCGCGGGCTAAATGAAATGGGGGTGGAGATATTCAGCACTGGAGGCACCAAGAGGGCACTGGAGGAAGCAGGAGTGCCTGTGCGTGGCGTGAGCGAGATGACTGGATTCCCTGAGATCCTCGACGGCCGGGTGAAGACTCTTCATCCCATGGTACACGGTGGCATCCTCGCTCGAAGAGACCTGGAAAGCCATGTTGCTCAAATGGCAGAGCAAGGCATTCAGCCTATAGACCTGGTAGCGGTAAACCTCTACCCCTTCGTTCAGACCGTTGCCAAAGAGGGGGTGAGCCTCGAGGAGGCGTTGGAGAATATAGACATCGGAGGGCCGACGATGATCCGCGCTGCGGCTAAGAATTTCCCTCATGTACTTGTGATAGTCGATCCTGCAGACTACGCCGCAATACTGCAGAAAATGAGTTCCGGTAAAATAGGCATATCGGAGAGAAGGAAATTAGCTGAGAAGGCCTTCCAGCACGTTGCTACTTACGATACTGCGATTTCTCGCTATCTCAGGTCACAGGACGAGTTATTTCCTCAGGAGATGACCTTCGCCGTGAAGAAGATATTAGATTTATCCTACGGTGAAAATCCACACCAGGAAGCTGCCTTATATAAAGAGGAGGTTGCTGGCAAAGGAGAACCTGGCATCGCGAGCGCTGTCCAGCTTTCCGGGAACCCCCTATCATATAACAATATTCTAGACATCGATGGTGCGCTGCGCGCAGCCTGTGATTTTTCTGATCCCACCATTGCCATCATCAAGCATACCAACCCCTGCGGTCTGGCCTCTCACGATGACCTTGCTGAGGCCTATCGACGGGCACTTTCCGGTGACCCAGTCTCAGCCTTTGGTGGCATTGTGGCTTCCAATAAACCTATATCCATGGCTACCGCCGAGGAGATCAATAAGACCCACTTCGATGGCATAATCGCTCCCGACTTCGAAGAAACGGCCCTTGCTCTGTTGAAAAAGAAGAGTGCCATGCGAATTCTAAAGGTGGCAGGTGTCAGAGGAAAGATGGCCGCTTTAGAGATCCGACGGGTGAGCGGCGGAGGATTTGTCGTACAGACATCCGATTTTACTGCCGATGAGGTGCCAATGCGCACGGTAAGCAACCGCAAGCCAAACAATGAGGAAGTGAGAGACCTGCTTTTTGCCTGGCGTGCGGTGAAGCATATTAAATCCAATGCCATTGTCCTGGTCAAGGACCGCGAGCTTTTAGGTATGGGAGCCGGGCAGCCCAGCAGGGTGGATAGCGTAGCGATTGCCCTGAAAAAGGCAGGTGGCCGCGCTTTAGGCAGTGTCCTTGGCTCAGACGCCTTCTTCCCCTTCCCTGATGGTGTGGAACTCGCTGCCAGAGCAGGAATCACTGCTATCATTGAGCCTGGTGGCTCCAAACGGGACGAGGACGCCATAAAGGTAGCCAACGAATATAATATAGCCATGGTATTTACCGGTATGCGCCACTTCAAGCACTGATTTTTTCGAGCCGTCGAGCTGTATAGTTACGCTCACAAAATCGGGGTGTCCTTAGGAATGCTTTACTTAAAACATGATCATGTGGCGTAAGCAGAAGGAGGAATCGTGGCCAGTGTGGATGTGGTGATCCCGGTCTACAATGAAGAGCATGTCCTTGCTCAAAGCGTCAACACCCTGAGGCAGTTCCTGAAGGATAACCTGTCTCATCGCTACACCGTCGTTATCGCAGATAACGCCTCCACCGACAGGACATGGGAGATGGCGCAAGCTCTCTCGAAGGAGCATTCCGATGTCGCTGCACTACACCTTGACCAGAAGGGGCGAGGCCGGGCGCTGTGTAAAGCGTGGTTGGAGAGCGCAGCCGATATCGTGAGCTATATGGATGTTGACCTATCAACTGAACTTGCCGCCTTCCCCAAGCTTATCCAGGCTATCGAGGAGGGTTATAGCATAGCTATCGGCTCCCGGCTCCTTCCAGGCTCATCGGTGAAGCGCTCCTTCAAGCGCGAATTAACCTCCAGAAGCTACAATTTCGTAATTAAGTCGATGTTCAGAACGAGATTCTCTGATGCACAGTGTGGCTTCAAGGCCTTAAGCAGTCAAGCTGCCCAGGACTTGGTGCCCCTGATCCATAATCAAGAGTGGTTCTTCGACACCGAGTTGCTAATCCTGGCCGAAAAAAAAGGCTATCGCGTAAAAGAGATACCTGTAGCTTGGATAGAGGACCCCGACACCAGAGTCGCTATTGCCAGTACCGTCTTCGAGGATCTCAAGGGGTTGCTTAGGCTGAGGTTTCGCTCGGGGTAACCTTAGAAAATACGCTGGATTGACTATTTCAACCTAATTATTAAGATTATATTTAGCCAAGCTGGAGGTGCTCGAAAGCTATGCCTAATGCCGTCCTGGTAATCGATATGGTGCGGGGTTTCTTTGAGGATGGCAGTCCCCTCTACTTAGGTGAGCGGGCACAGCGCATTATACCCAATATACAGAGACTTCTGGAGCAAGAGGTAGAGAAAGGCTCCAGGGTATTTTTCCTCTGTGACCATCATGCCCCTGATGACCCGGAGTTCGCCATGTTTCCCCCTCATTGTATTGCGGGAACCGCTGAGACAGAGATCATCCCCGAGCTTGCTCATTTTTCGAAAAGTCCTGGAGAGATTATTCCCAAGAGGCGCTTTAGCTGCTTCTTAGAAACAGACTTAGAGGAAAAGCTAAAGGCATTTGCCCCAGAGAAGCTAATAGTATGCGGCGTTGTCACAGATATCTGTGTCCTTCATACGGTATTCGATGCCAGGGGTCGAGACTATGAGGTAGATGTACCCCTGGATTGCGTTGCCTCCTTCGATGAACGAGCCCACCATTTTGCCCTGGAACATATGGAGAAAGTCCTCGGTGCCAAGCTGGTTAGCCCCCAAACGTCAGTTAAGGTTGACCAAGCTAGATTTTTGACCTCCGATGCTACCCTCTCCGGGGAAACCGCGGATATTTACTTCGCCCGAACCGTGGAGATTTTACAAAAAGAAGGTCTAAATCCAACGGCAACAATGGAGATATTTCCATCAAAGGCGGGAGTCCTCTGTGGCATTGAGGAGGTCAAGGCCCTGCTCTCCAGGGTACTACCCCCGGGTAGTGAGGTATGGGCGCTTGCTGAAGGCGAGCTCTTTCAAAGAAAAGAGGTAGTGCTGCGGATAACCGCGCCCTACCAGAGCTACGGCTTATATGAGACTACTATGTTGGGCATACTGGCCCATTGTAGCGGCTGGGCCACGGCAGCCAGAGAGTGCGCTGATGCTGCTCACGGGATCCCTATCATCAGTTTCGGAGTTCGCCACATCCACCCCTCGGTAGCTGGGGTGATGGACTATTCTGCTATCGTCGGTGGCTGCACCGGCTGCTCCAGCATCGCCGGCGCGAAAATCGCCGGCACGGAGCCATCGGGGACCATGCCCCATGCCATGATCCTTATCATGGGTGACACTGCCCAGGCTACTGTCGCCTTCGATAAGCATATGCCTCCAGAGGTACCCCGCATCTCCCTGGTCGATACCTTCAAGGATGAGGTAGAGGAAAGTGTCATCGTTGCTCGAGCGCTTGAGGGGCGTCTCCAGGGAGTGCGCCTCGATACACCATCTGAGCGGGGTCGGGTCACCGCTGACCTGGTCAAGGAGGTTAGAGCCCATCTCGACCTGGCCGGCTTCAATAAAGTAAGCATCTTCGTCAGCGGGGGGCTTGACCCGGAGCGGATAAGATACTTTCTGGAAAATGGAGCCCCCGTCGATGGCTTTGGGGTGGGAAGCTACATCAGCGGCGCTAAGCCCATCGACTTCACAGCCGACCTCCACGATATAGAAGGGAAGCCCATTGCGAAGCGGGGCCGCCTTCCCGGGATCACCGCTAACCCAAACCTCAAGCAGGTTATGTAAGCTCGTCTGCGGGCGCTCGATGCCTCATAAACGTGTGTTTTGAACTGTATCAGCGAACGAGGATATTTATGCATATAGCAGTACCTGTGCTATAATTTCCGCGCGAGGTATGTTATGAAGGCACTTATTCTAGCTCCTTTTAGTCCATCCGTTCTAAAAAGGCTAGGACAAAGCCTGGAAGTCATCTATGAGAGCTGGATGGATACCAGGAGGCTGGTGCCAGCAGCTGAGCTTATCGACCGCATTCAAGGGCAGGATATAGAAATAGTCATAATCGAGGCTGACTTCATTTTTCGCGAGGTTTTCGAGAGAGGTAGAAAACTGAAGCTCGTGGGGGCTTGCAGGGGTAATGTGACCCATGTTGATATAGAGGCGGCTACGGAGCATTGTGTTCTGGTAGTTAACACCCCTGCCAGGAACGCTACTGCTGTGGCGGAACTGACGGTGGGTCTAATGCTGGCTCTGGTGCGAAATATCCCCAAAGCACATCAAATGGTAAGCTCAGGTGCATGGGTTGATCCGACTGTCTGCTACTCTTTGTTTCGCGGCACTGAGCTTGCTGGAAAGACCATAGGTATAGTTGGGTTTGGCGCTATCGGGCAACAAGTAACCAAGAGGCTTAGCGCCTTTGATGCCTCTATCCTGGTGTATGATCCCTATGTCAACAACGAGGAAATAAAAAGGGTGGGGGCTAGTCCTACGGGGCTTGACGAGCTGGTAGCGCAATCGGATTTCGTTACACTTCACTGCCCAACTATTCCGGAGACCATGGGGCTCATCAATGCACAGAGAATTGCTTCTATGAAGCCAACAGCCTATCTGTTGAATACCGCTGGGTCAACCGTAGTCGATCAGGGAGCAATTGTCCAGGCTTTGAGAGAAGGACACATTGCTGGGGCTGCCTTCGATGTCTACGAGACCTGGCCGGTGAAGCCGGACAACCCGCTTCTGAAGCTAGACAACGTAATCCTCACTCCCCACATCGGAGGGTCGACGGAGGAGACCGTGGAGCGCCATTCCAGGATGATTGCTGACGATATAGAAAGATTTTTAAATAGGGAGCGCCCCGAGAATTTGCTCAATCCTCAAGTGTGGAATAGAGTTGACAAATAAGTACGTGCTAGCCATTGATGCCGGCTCTTCAGGTGTCCACGTCCTAATTGCCGACCTCCAGGGCCACCCGGTTTCTCTTATACATCAGGAATGGTGCTACGACATACCTGCCGAGGTTGCCCCATTGGGGCGGGAATTCGATCCCGTAGAATTTTTGGGTACCATCTGCCATCTAATCGGAGAATCCATTAAAAAAGCGGCGATAACCCCCGATGAAATTATCGCGGTCAGTGCTGCCAGCCAGAGGGAGGGTGTGGTCTTTCTGGATAAGGATGGGCACGAGCTGTATGCAGGCCCCAACGTTGATCTCAGAGCCCTATCCGAAGGCTTCTCCATCGATAGCGAGTTTGGCAATGAAATTTACCAGATCACCGGTCATGCCCCTTCATTTATGTTTACCCCCGCCAAGCTTAGGTGGTTCAGGGCTAATCATCCACAAATATATGAGCGGATAGCCACGGTGCTTTCCATCAGCGACTGGATCATCTACCGTCTATCTGGCGAGCGGGTTGGCGAGCTTTCCAGTGATTGCGATATAGGCCTGGTTGATATCTGTGAATTGAATTGGTCCAGCCGGTTGATGGAAATGCTTGAGTTGCCTGCTGGTATTTATCCCGAAATCACAACCGCTGGTACCTGCGTTGGGACGGTCACAGCAGCGGCTGCCGAGCAGACAGGCCTGGCTACTGGCACACCAGTTGTAGTTGGTGGTGCCGATACCCAGTGTGGCCTGCTTGGCATGGGGGTAGAAGATGAAGGGCAGGTGGGGATTGTAGTAGGATGGAGTGGCTCTAATCAAATGGTGACTGCACAGCCGATTATCGATTCCGGATGTAGGCTTTGGACAGGTTGCCATATCCTCCCTGGGAAGTGGATTTTGGAGAGTAACGCCGGTGAAGCAGGAGGCGCCTATCGGTGGCTAAAAGGGCTCATCTTCAGCGAGTCAAATAAAGATATGTACGCCCGGATGGATGATTTGGCACAAGAGGCACCGCTTGGTGCTGGAGGGGTACTTGCCTTCATCGGGCCAATGGTGATGGATATGAGCCGGCTTAGACCAAGCCTGGGGGGCTTTATTTTCCCCACTACCCCGAGTGTGACAAATATCGAGAGAAAACATCTCATCAGGGCGGCTCTGGAGAACATCTGCTTCGCTTTTAAAGCTAACTGCGCCCAGCTAGAGGAGATCTCCGGACTCAGTGTAAAGGGGATGAGCATTGGGGGCGGTTTAGCACAGAGCCGATGCCTGGTTCAAATTCTCTCCGATTTAATTGGCATGGAAGTTGCTTCCTTCGATTTACCCCAAGTCTCATCCCTGGGAGCAGCCATGTGTGCTGCCGTTGGCTCTGGCATATATGACAACCTGGAGCAGGCTATGGAGGCGATGCTCCCTATACCCAGAATGGTTGAGCCAGATCGTAAGAGGGCCAAAGAATATTCACAGTACTATAGGAGATGGATTGCCACTGCTAAGTGGCTGGAGGATTTAAATGACAAATGGTATGAGCAAGTGGAACGCTGAGAAGAAATCTGTACTTGAGGCCGCCCAGCAGATGGCCCAAATGGGATTGGTGGTAGGCACCTCGGGAAATGTGAGCATGCGCCTCGGAGAGCACAACGGCAGGGAACTGATGGCAATCACTCCCAATGCGCGTTACTACGATACAATCGATGTCGATGACATAGTAGTTGCCGATTTCGAGGGAGAGAACGTCGAGGGAGAGTTAAGAATATCTATAGAGAATCTGCTGCATATCGGTGTTTACAAAGCACGCACGAAGGTAAATGCAATTATTCACACTCACCCCGTTTTCGGCAGTGCCATTTCTGTTACCGGACTGGAGATCCCTGCTTTTCTCGATGACCAGATTACCTATATTGGCGGGGAGATAAAGGTGGCCGAATATGCCCTTCCCGGCACTCCGGAACTGGTGGAGAATGTGCTATCAGCTCTGGGGCCCAGGAACGGAGTTCTACTAGCAAATCACGGCGCCTTAAGCGTGGGGAGGGACATGAGGGAGGCATTTACCGTCTGCGAGATGTTGGAGAAGACAGCGAAGATATATGTATATGCACTGGGCCTGGGGATTATTAACCCGGTTCCTGCCAATGCAGCGGAGGTGGAGAAGGCCTTCTTTAATTTTCTCTATGGCGAGAGTGAATGATAGCAAGCCAACACGCTTTACCTAACACTTAAGGGGTTTTAAATAATTTACTCGAAAGGCTTCTCACAAACAACTGCAAATGTAGACAGATCTGGTGATATGTTTACGATATTTAAATGTGTGGTGCAATGATGAAGGTGAAAACATTTATGTCTAGAATACAGGGTGCGCCTTCCGAGTTCATAGAAAAAGTGAAGTATATTGTGGGGGAGGAAAATGTCTCGGAGAAGGAATGCGACCTCATTTCTTACAGTCTTGACTACTGGCTATACGGGGTATACCTTTCTCAGTATGGCAACTTGCCGTCGCTTCCCGGTGTAGTTATCTCTCCACAGAATCACGATGAAATACAGGGTATCCTGAAACATGCCAATGAATATAAGGTCCCCATCACTCCATTCGGTGGCGGCTCTGGTGTTCTTGGTGGGACTATTCCCACAGAAGGGGGCGCTATCCTGAACCTTCAGAGAATGAATAAATTTATCTCCCTGGATGAAATATCACTGGTCGCTGAGTTCGAAGCTGGAATTATCGGTGCAAATCTGGAGCGGGAGTTAAATCATAGGGGTTATTCAATGGGTAATATTCCCCAGTCTCTCTACTGCTCCACCCTCGGTGGGTGGATCTCAACCCGCGCTGTGGGGCAGTTCTCCACCAAATACGGGAAGATCGAGGACATGGTTCTGGGAATGGAGGTAGTCCTTCCTGATGGGAATTTTATTGATATCAAACCGGTTCCTCGACGCTCCACCGGACCTTCACTGAAGGACCTGTTCTTGGGTGGTGAAGGAAGCCTTGGCATAGTGACCCAGGCAGTGGTATCGGTTCACCCTTTGCCAGAAGGGACGGTAAAACAATCGTTTATTTTCCACTCCATCGAAGCGGCGTTGGGTGTGGTACGGAGAATTCTGAGAGGCGATGCCAGGCCCGCAGTGGTGAGAATATTCGATGAAGCTGAAACCGAAAGGTATTTCGGGGAAATAAAAGACAAGGTAACGGTTATCTTCATCTCCGAAGGCGATTCAGATTACGTGGCACTCGGAAGCAGTGTCATTAAAAGAATTGCCCAGGAAAATGGAGGGGAGCCTCTGGGAGAGGAGCCGGTTAATATATGGCTTAAAAAACGTTTCGATATTGGCTTAGGTCCAGTAATAATGCAACAGGGGGCAATCGTAGATACAATTGAGGTTGTTTCTCTATTCACAGATGCCGCAAATCTCTATAACGATATGATCGAATCAATGAAGGAAGTAGATGGTGCACTATCGGTTTCGGGGCATTTCTCCCATTTTTACCCGGAAGGGGCCTGCCTGTATATCACATTCGCCGGCTTCCCCAAAGACCCGTTCCGTTACTATCAGGATACATGGACGGCTGCCATGGAAGCCACTTTAAGGAACAACGGCTCTATTAGCCATCACCATGGAATTGGATACTGGCGAAGGCAGTATATGCAGCAGGAGCTGGGTGCTCATGGGGTCGAACTGCTAAAGAGAATTAAGTTTGCATTAGACCCGAATGGTATTCTGAACAGAGGAAAACTCATCGAAGATGGAAGATAAAAGAGAAACGGAACAGCTCACCAATTGTGCACTGTGCGCCAACATGTGTAAACATAGTTGTCCCACGTATCTTGCCACGGGAAAGGAAACAATTACCCCTCAGAAAATAGCACGCCTCATTCTATATGAGAAAAAGTCATTTATTGATGACAAATCAGGCTTCTTTGACGTTATGTTCCAGAGTGCCATGTGCGGAGCATGCAAGGCACACTGTATCTACGATAATTATGACCTGAGGAAATTCATTCAAAAAGGGCGAAGCAAGGCTTTCAAAGAGGGCATGCTTCCAGATGAGACCAGGCAACGAATAGAAACATTCATGAGCTTTGGTAATCCCTATGGTGAGCGGCAGCTCATTCAAAAGGGAACGGGAGACATCGGTTATTTCGTTTCCTGTTCTGCATACAATGATCAACAGTTGCTGAAGGCGATAGATAAGATAATCACGGTAAGCAAGGGGCAGGTTCACCAATTCGGCGGTGCCGATATCTGCTGTGGCGCACCCCTTTACTACGCTGGAGATACCAATGGATTCAAGCAGGCAGCAGAAAAAATGAAAGGGGAGATTAAAAAGAGAAAACTGCGGAAGGTCATTGTAGATTGTCCTAATTGTATGAAAATGCTGACCGAGATGTACCACGAAGTGGGCATTGATCTAGATGTGGAATTTGTTCACACTACCCAATTCCTCAATGACATCCTTAAAGAAGGGAAGATAAAGGTAAACCGGGCAAATACTACGGCAACCTTTCACGACCCCTGTATCCTGGTAAACGATATGGGTATTACCACTATCCCCAGGGATATCCTTGGAGTACTGGGGTTTGAGATAATAGAGCCAGTTTACTCACGAGAGGATACACACTGCTGCGGGGGAGTATGCGGAGAGAGAATTGGAGACTGCAGCCTTAGCGATAAATTAAGGTTGATGCGCATCAGTGAACTTAAGCAAACCGATGCCGATGTCTACCTGTCAGCGTGTCCTACCTGCAAAGCTGTCCTATCTGATGTGGGTATGAAGGATATAACCGAACTCGTTGCCGAGCAGATGATCAATGACTGAAGGGAAGCTGACACGAACCATAAGGGTGGCTTCTCTATGCCAAGGGTTACTTAGATCATAAGCAGAGGGGTAAATATTGAACGGGAACTCGCCACCTGGGTCGGGTGCAAATCCTTTAGACTGAGTGAAAAAATAAAGGTAGAAAGATGAAATACTTTGTCGTCATCGATGGGGGGACGCAGAATATAAAGGCATTCATCTTCGATGAGAAGGGAAATGAGGTATATGGCGATGCATATCCGGTGACCCCCTACTTTGCTCCACAACCTAATTTTGCCGAGCAGGATGCAGCCGAGTATTTAAAAATTACCCAGAAAGTAACGAGGAGTGTGGTGGAAAATTCCAGTGTTCCCAGAGACGAGCTCGCTGCAGTTGCCATTACAACTCACAGAAGCACCATTGTACCTGTCAATGCAGATGGTAGACCGGTTCGTCCAGCTATCACCTGGCTTGATGAGCGCAAAACAGAGGGGCTTAAGCTCCCCGGTGGAGCCTTACTATCACTGGTGTTCAGGATTTCTCGAATGACACCAAAACTAAAAGAGTATCAGAGAAGGTCTAAGTTTAACTGGATCAGAAAGTATGAGCCGGAAAATTATGATAAGACGCATATATTCCTCACTGTCTCATCTTATATCTTTCACGCACTAACAAGCCAATTCAAAGATTGTTCCTCCATGATAGTAGGGCTGTTCCCCATAGACCTTAAGGGTCTTAAGTGGCATCCCAAAGAAGTTGTATACCAGATTTTCGGAGTTGAGCGAGAAAAGTTACCTCCACTAGTTTCACCAGCCGAGATTGCAGGGACGGTTTCAGAAGAAGGCGCAAGAGCATTCGGTATACCGCAAGGTCTCCCCGTGATCATCGGAGCGGGGGATAAACAATCTGAACTGCTGGGCGCTGGCGCAATAAGTAACGATGTCGCTGAAATCAGCTACGGAACGGCTGCGGTCATTGAATTACTCTCCAACAAATATGTAGAGCATCCTCAGATGGATTTCTTTACCTGGGGAGCAGCAATTCCCAATCACTGGGCACTCGAAGGCTTTGTGGGGAGAGGATACTGGATGGTATCCTGGTTCAGGAGGGAATTTGCCAAATACGAGGAGGAAGAGGCTAAGAAACTCGGGACAGAGCCAGAGGGGCTGTTGGATAAAAAACTGGAGGATATACCTCCCGGTTCTATGGGCTTGGTTCTTCAGCCTTACTGGCATCCGCTTGAGAATGACCCTCTTTCAAAAGGTGCAATAATAGGCTTCTCCGGTGAGCATACGAGGCAGCATATTTACAGGGCGATTATCGAAGGTATTGCATATGAGTTGCGCAGACTGGGGGAAATAATTGCAGAGTATTCCGGATGCAGCATAAAGGAGCTCAGGGTCGGTGGCGGAGGCTCAAAAAGCGACGAAGTCATGCAAATTACCGCCGACATTTTCAACCTTCCCACAAGCAGGTTGCATACCAGCAATCTTTCAGCATTGGGTGCAGCCATAGATGCCGCTGTTACCTTGAGGGTATATGACAATTTCCCTGAAGCTGTGGACCATATGGTAAGAGTAACGCACACCTTCACTCCCCGCGAGGAGAATGTAAAAATTTATAACAGGTTGTTTAATGATGTATATAAAAAGATTTATCCAACATTGTCACCATTACACAATAGAATTGCAGAAATCACCGGATACCCAAAGATAAGATTATAGGTATCTTTACTCGCAATAGGATAAGTAAAACCCCTTCGCCGGTTGGGAGTAAGAGGAGCCTGAGGCATATATTTTAGAGACATTGAAAGGAGTTTGAGTAATGGTAACGCAGGATATTTATAAAGAGCTGGCAGAGATGATAAAACGGGACGATCCTCATGTGGTCGGTGTGCCGCTTACCCCTGCATTCTTCAAGGTGCTGAGCCTTCAGTTTACCCCTGAGGAGGCCCAACTGGCCCTTAAAATAGGTCTCACCGGAGGAACACTGGATGAGCTTTCAGCGAAGCTTGGCATAAACAAGGACAGACTTAAGAAAACGCTTTACACTATGGCAGATAAGGGCACTATGTGGATTGACCCGGGCAAGGAGGATCCGATTTACCGGGTGCTTGGGAGTTGTGCGCCGGGGCTTGTAGAGACCGGCCTTTTCGGGGGCATCAGGTTTCCATATGACGTGGAGTTGGGCAAGGCGTTACACCAGGTCATGTATGATTGGGCAAGGGACAATCTCTGTACACTGGGGTTTCCTTTTGCACCTGTCTGGGCTCATCCATGGGTGCTGCCTGATGATGCGCGTCCGGAGGAGAACCTCGCGGATTTTCTAAAGGGACAGGACTACTTCAGCGTGTCCACGTGTCCCTGTCGTCTCTCACATTGGCTTGCCGATCCCGGAAACCATTGTAGACATATGCTGGAAACATGCCTTCATACCGGTGATTGCGCCCGATGGTGTGTGGAGCATGGTCAGGGGCGGGAGCTTACCTTGGATGAGGCTCTCGAGCTGCTCAAGAAAGCAAATGCGGATGGTCTGGTCCACACCATTAACATAGAGGGCTTCATATGCAATTGCTGCACCGACTGCTGCCCCTTGTTCATGGGTTTGCACCAGCTAAATACTAAAACGATGATCGCGTCGCCGTTTATCCCACAGATAAAGGAGGAGGAGTGCAATGCCTGCGGGGATTGTGAGGATATTTGCCCCGTAAACGCGATGAAGGTTGATAAAATAGCCGAAGTTGATGTAGACGCTTGCATCGGTTGCGGCTTGTGCGTCACTCACTGTTCCATGGAGGCTCTCACCCTGATGAGGAGGCCTGAAGACAAGCAAGTCGATATGCCAGACGAGGTTAAGCAGCATGTGGGATGATGATACCGTCATAGGCGTTAGCCATATATCGGGTGTTAAAATAGTGCACGATTGTGTAGGATTACTGCTAAAAGTGCTAAGTTTGTCTGGAGCTATTTAAGGCGAGTTGAAATGAAGGGGTTAGAAGGCAAGGTCGCCGTGGTAACGGGAGGAGGCTCCGGAATAGGACGGAGCACTGCGCTAGCCTTTTCTGCAGAGGGTACAAGGGTTGTCGTTGCCGATATTGACGTTGATGGGGGCATGGAAACAGTCAAGATGATAAAGGAGAGTACCGGACAGGCCTGCTTCATCAAAACCGACGTTACCCGGGCAGACGAGGTCGAGGAAATGGTTAATAAAGCAGTTGAGAAATACGGACGACTCGACTTTGCCTTTAATAATGCCGGCATTGATGGCGATGTCGCATCCGTCACCAAATACATTGAAGAGAATTGGGACCAGGTAATAAACATAAACCTCAAGGGCGTGTGGCTTTGTATGAAATACGAGATCCCGCAAATGCTCAAGCAAGGTGGTGGTGCCATCGTTAATACATCATCCACTGCCGGACTTACTGGCGTTGGACCCAACCCTGCCTATGTCGCAAGTAAACACGGCGTTATAGGCCTGACAAGGGCGGCAGCACTTAAATATGCCAAGAGAGGCATCCGTGTAAATGCTGTATGCCCAGGTGTCATCTACACACCATTAGTGAAGAAACTTATAGACATCTACCCGGATATGGAGAAGGATGTAACCAGCATGCAACCAATGGCACGTATTGGTATACCAGAAGAGGTTGCCCAGGCAACTATTTGGTTATGCTCAGATGCAGCCTCGTTTATAACCGGGCACCCCTTATCGGTAGATGGTGGAATGGTGGCTCAATAGACTCAATTACACAAGCGAAGAACTGAATTAACTATTTGTGTATTTTTTCTTTAAAATAGTCTTGTATACTTTTCCCTAGGTTTTCAGCCTCTTTTCCCACCTCTCTAAACTTGGCTTTGGTTTCATCATCTTTGACATTGCTTGCTAAAATCTTAGCTGACTCAACAATACTTTCCCCGAAAGCCTTGGCCTTTTCCTTCAGCTCAGGGTCGTTAAATATTTGGCTTATGGCATCTCCAAATGATTTAATCATTTCACCAAACTGTTCTGCAGGTTTTTTCTTATCAATATTTCCTTCTTGTGACATAGTGCCCCTCTCTATTGTTAATCTTTTATACATTACTTCTAGGCTGACTTGCCTGATTATAAAATGCACAGAGCCATATTTTCAGTAAACTATCGGTTACAGTGTGAACGGGTACACTATTTCTACATTGAGGTAGTGGAAAGGTAGATATTGTCAGCCGCTTTTACAACTTTCTAGACGAAGGCTCTAATCCCCAGAGCTCTCCTTCCCACGATAAGTTTCTGCATCTGCGTGGTGCCGTCGGGTATGGTTAGAGTCCTGGCATCCCTGAAGTATCGCTCTACCGGATACTCTTCGGAAAGCCCCATAGCCCCGTGTATCTGGATGGCCTTTGAGGTCGTCCTCACCGCTGCTTCGGTGGCGTAGGCCTTTGCCAGTGATGCCTGCCAGCGGCATTTCTCCCCCTTATCCAGCAGGTCTAGGGCGCGGAACGATAGAAGTCGCCCGGCTTCGGTCTCGGCTATCATATCCACGACCATCTCCTGTATCATCTGGAAACTACCCAGTTGGCGGCCAAACTGGGTTCTGTCCTGGGCGTATTTAATTGAAGCGTCTATAGCAGCCTGAGCGATACCTGTGCAGGTTGCTCCCACCATCGCCCGTGACACATCGAAAAAGGCCATTGTCCGCTCGTAGCCTGAGCCCGGGTCTAACTGGTTTACTCTGGGAACCCGACAGTCATTGAACGAAAGCTCCGAGGTAGGAAAGGAACGTAGCCCCAGCTTGTGTAGCTCTCTTGCGTCGAAAGGAGAGACATCCCTCTCAACAAGCATAAAGGACATCCCCAAAGGGCCCAGCGACTTATCTGTTGTGACGAGGATAAAAGCGGCATCGGCTATACTGCCATTTGAAATCCACGTCTTTGTCCCGTTGATGACATAGTCGTCCCCATCCAGAACTGCAGTGGTCTCCACGCCGGCGACGTCGGAGCCGACATTAGGCTCTGTTATCGCTAAACAACCTATGTAGTCACCAGAAGCAGCGAGAGGTAGCAGTCTCTCCTTCTGCTCCGGGTTGCCCGCTTCGTTTAAGAGCCACCAGAAGGCTGCGGCAATGAAAAGTGTTCCGGCAAGGCTGCCCCAGGCCCTGGCAAGCTCTTCGACTAAGATGCCGTTTGTCTTGTGGTCCAATACCGAACCGCCGTACTGTTCGGGCAGAAAGCCTACCAGATAGCCGAAGGGCATCAACTGTTGAATAAGGGAGACGGCGGTTTCCTTATCAAGCGCGCCTTTCTTTTCCTGCTCATCAACAACAGGCACAATCTCCTTATCAAGGAATTTGCGTACGTTGGTCTTCAGCATCTGTTGCTCTTCAGTTAGATCGAAGTCCATATCATCATCCTTCTGATAAATGGAGCGAACCGAAGACCGAAGGTGATTTCTTTACCTGCAACTAAAGCCCCACCAAGAAAACGCTGACAACATTTACCGGGGGAATTCCCCCCATGTTATGGGTAAGGCCAAATTTTGGATCCTTTATCTGCCGTGGCCCGGCCTTCCCCTGAAGCTGCTTGTACATCTCATACATCATCCGCAGCCCCGAAGCGCCAATGGGATGACCGAAGCACTTGAGGCCTCCGTCAGGCTGTGAGGGGATTTTACCATCGATGTCGTAGAAACCCGCCTCGATATCTTCCTTGGCTCGCCCACGTGGCGAGATTCCCAAGTCTTCGTACTCGGTAAGCTCTGTGATGGAGAAACAGTCGTGGACCTCCATCATGCTTAGCTCCTCCCGGGGGCTCTTGATCCCCGCCTCAGCGTAAGCCTTCTTTGAGGCTCTGACAGTAGTCTCCACATGAGCATAGTCCCAGTCGGTGAACATCAGCTCCTCTCCGGAACTCACAGAGATCTGTAGTGCCTTAACATAGACCGGATCAGGCCTGAATTTCTTGGCCAGCTCGGCCCGGGTCACTATGGCCGCCGCAGCGCCATCACTCACCCCGCAGCAGTCAAATAGACCCAGAGGCCAGGCTACGATAGGAGCGTTCATTACCTGTTCGATGGTGATCTCGCGGCGAAGGTGCGCCTTGGGGTTCATAGCCCCGTTGTGATGGCTCTTCACCGATATATGGGCCAGGGCACGTTTGCCTTCATCGGGGCTGAGGCCATACTGCGAGAAATACCTGGTACCCATCATGGCAAACGCCCCGGGAGGAGTAAAATTGGGAAAGGCAGCCCTCAGCGATGTCCCCATCTGGGTATCGTTTTGAGGAAGACCACCATAGCCAGTGTCCTTAAGCTTCTCCACACCGAGTGCCAAACATATATCATAGGCCCCGGCGGCAACGGCATAGCAGGCTCCTCTCAAGGCCTCCGAGCCAGTGGCGCAGAAGTTCTCGACTCTCGTTGCCGGAATGAACGGCAGCTTTAACGTAGCAGCTATGGGGATGGCGGACTTCCCCACAGAGACCTCCTCATAGCATGTTCCAGACCAGGCAGCATCGATGTCTTTCTTCTCTATACCGGCGTCCTCGATAGCTTCGATAAAGGCCTCGATCATTAAGTCCTGAGGGCCCTTGTCCCACCGTTCTCCAAACTGGGTGCATCCCATCCCGATAATAGCGATCCTGTCCTTTATCCCTTCAGCCATAATTACTCCCTTCTGAATTTGTTTCTAAACTCGAATTGGCGTTGCTTTCCAGTAGTAGGCATGGATACCACGTGTCACGTCGTGATACTTCCTGCGGAAGCTCATCTCCACCGGCATACCTACCTCAAGCGAATCAAGCTCGCAGTCTATGAGATCACATAACCACCTTCCCCCTCCCTCGAAGTCTACCATGCCGTAGATTGCCGGTGGGCTGGGACTGAAGGCTAAGATATCTCCGGTATAGGTGAACAGGTGCCCCTTCTTATCGGAGAAGCGATAGCTTTCCATCTCATGGACAGCTCCACATTTAGGATTGGCACATATCTCCTGCGGGGGGTATTGTGGGGTTCCACAGCGCTTGCACTTCGATCCGCAGAGGCCCAGGACCATCCTTCTTTCCCTCCACAGCGTTGACAGCTGGGTGGGGGCAACCTCTTCTCCACGACCCCCAGTGTCTATATTCAGTATCTCACGGAAGGTGACGTATTTCTCGTAGCTACCCAGATCTTTCTTTGAAGCCAGGTGTCCCTTGACCCCCCTTCTATCCCTGGCCTTCTCTATTTCTCCGGTAACCTCCAGGAATAGAGCGTCGCTACCGTTACCATAACTGGCAACGAGAATCTTGTCTCCGGGCTTGGCCACCTCCAGTGCCGCTACCAGTATCTGGAGGGTGTAGGCAGTGCCGGTATTACCTATAGCTGTAAACATGTGGTCCTGTATTTGATCAGGTTCAAACCCCAGTTTTTTGCCTATGTCTGCATGGGCTCTTATATAGAGGCATGGGTAAACCACCTTGGCAAAGTCCTTGGGCGTAAGCTTGTATTTATTAAGAAGCCCGGAGATAGACTCTGAGATGAATTTGTCATAGCCTTCATCCCTGACCCATCTGTCCTCCCAGGTACGGTTATACCTGTCGGTATCTGCCCTCCAGTTGTCCACGAAATCATAGGAGAGGGAGTAGGTGCCCTCGACGCTGGCGATCACCCCACTATCTCCAAAAAGGAGGGCTGCTGCGCCATCACCGTAGATCTCCTCCTGAAAGCCACCCGGTTTCCCCAGACGGCAATCTGAGGCACATACCATGACGTTCTTCGCTGAACCCGATGATACCGCATCGTAGGCAGAGATGAGAGCACCTGTTCCAGACTTGATGGATGTGGTGAAGTCAGACGTTCGAATCGCGGGGCTGAGGTCGAGGGCAGTGGCTATTATGCCCGCATTCTGCCTTTCCCTGTAGGGTGTGGTGGTGGTGGCAAAGAAAAGCCCGTCGATCTTCTCCCGCTCAAGCCCGTTCATACAGTCCATGGCGGAGGCTACCGCCATCGTGACGCTGTCCTCGTCATAGTTGGCCACTGCTTTCTCGCCGGGAAGGAGGGATGCTGGGTTTAGCCACCCTAGGGCCCCATAGATAGTCATGCGGTTGATGCGGTACAAAGGGATATAAGCACCGTACGAAGTAATTCCTACCATAGTACTCCATCCTTTCTACTTTTCAGGTGAACTATAGTGTACCATGTCTATACTCAAGGTTCAATTGCTATGGATTATACTCCGATGATATCACCCCTTCCTGGATAAAGGACAGACCGAATAATCTGTCTAGTACTTAACGGACTTTCCATACTTCTCCCTGAGGACTGTCTTCAGCACCTTACCCGCTGGGTTACGGGGAAGGGCATCCATGAAATCCACCGACTTAGGCTTCTTGTAGCTGGCCAGATTCTGCTTGCAGTACTCCACGACCTCCTCCCCGGTCATGCTCTCTCCTTGCTTACAGACCACAATGGCCTTAACCGATTCGCCCCACTCCTCGTCGTGAACCCCGATTACGGCACACTCCAGGATCTTGGGGTGACTGAAGAGGACTTCTTCGATCTCTGCGGGGTAGATATTCTCTCCCCCGCTGATAATCATGTCCTTCTTCCGGTCTACGATATAGATAAACCCTTCTTCATCCTGCCTCACCAGATCGGTGGAGTGAAACCATCCTCCCCTCATGGCTTCCGCGGTGACCTCAGGGTCCTTGTAGTACTCCTTCATTACAGTAGGTCCCCGGTAAATCGCCTCCCCGATTTCTCCCACTGACACATCGTTGTCTTTTTCGTCTACCACCCGTATCTCGATAAAGGGAAGGGCTCGGCCCACCGATGTCTCTCGCCCCTCATATTCGCTGGGCATAAGACCTGAAACCACCGGGCTCATCTCGGTCTGCCCGAACATGTCGAAGATCTTGACATTAGAGAAGTGCTTAATGATTTGCTTCCGAGTCTCTGTGGGCAGAATCGCCGCTCCTGTCACCCAAAGTTGGAGTGAACTGGTATCGTATTTCTCCAGATCAGGAAGCTGTAGCAGGAAGAACGCCATTGCTGGTATCAGGAGAATGGCATTGATTTTTTCCTTCTCGATGGTCTGCATGATATATTCAGGGTTGAAAACCTCCACTGGTAATACCATGGTGGCACCCAGGAAAAAACTGATCTGGCAGAAGGCGAAAGCCGCTAGGTGGAATATAGGAGGAACAGCAAAAGCTGTAGCGTTGGTAATATCAGGCATTCCCGGTTCAGAGGCCACAAACATGCTTTCTAGCATGCACATCACCACTTCATTCTTGTGGGTTAATACAGCGCCCTTGGGACTACCGGTGGTTCCAGCGGTGTACATGATGAATGCAGGGTCCTCTTCTTCCACCATAATGAGCGGTTCATCGTCGGTATACTTCGCAATCCAGGTTTCGTAGTGCAGCATGCCCTCCACTGGCTTATCAGTGATGGAAACATAGTTCCTCACCTTGGGCAGGTCCTTTTGTATGCCACTTATCATTTCCGTAAAAGCCTCCCCCATGATGAAGGCCTCGGCCTCAGAGTGATTTACAATGTACTTTAGCTCTTCTCCATGGAGTCGGAAGTTGAGGGGCACTGCCACCCCACCGATCTTCGCTAGTGCAAAGTAGGCCTCCATAAACTGGTTGCAGTTGAAGGCCAGTATAGCTACCTTGGACCCCTTATTTATTCCCAAATCCAGCAAGGCGTGGGCCAGCCGGTTTACGCGTGCATTGAACTGCCTGTATGTCAGGCGCACTTTTCCATATATCAGCGCCTCTTTGTCGGGGAACTTACGCGCGTCACGAGCAACCATTTCCCCTAAAAGAAGCCTTCTTCCCAGTGCTTCCTCTATTACATGTTTGTCCTTCATGGTTATACTCCCATATTTTCAGAAGGCTTTATTAGAATGCTAGATGCAAATCATCAGTATCGATTTATTTTGACACTGATGGTTTACCTGCCGGGGATAGAATTTATTGTCCCACAACGGGGACACCTGATACTATTTCCCTTAAAATCGGGTGGAACCCTGAATTTCGCCCCGCAGTTACAGGCAAGAGCAGTGTACTGGTTTAGCTTCTCCAGCATGTCAGAGACCTCCCTGGTCCGCTCTAGCCTTTCTACCTTTTCTGGCCTCCTTTCCTCAACCGATGACCCCCGGGCCTCCACGAGACCAGCGGCTCCTGCCAGCGTAGCGCTGGGGATAATCCCCCCCCTTCCCTTATGAACCTGACGGAATACCCGATCGTAATCAGCAAACGAGGCGCTACCCCCCATGCTTCTAAGCACCCTGATCCGTTCAGACGTGGGTGGGTGAGTGCTGGTAAGGTCACTGGCCTTAAACCCCGGCTTGTGCAGCGGGTTGATGATATACATTGGGGCGGTCACCCGGTTTGCCGAAGATAGCACCTGGGTAGATGAGGATATCTTTTCCAGCGCTGAAGCCAGCCCCTCGGGGTATCTGGTATAAAGCGCTGATGATGCATCCGCCAGATACTCTCGCCTCCGCGACATAGCGAAGTAGAGCAGCCTGGCGATGATCGGTGCGAGTATGATAAGCACAATCCCCACCAGAAGGATGATTATCTGTGCCTGTCCGCCACCACCTGATGAGCCCCTGCGTCCACCACGGGCACCGCCGAGAATAAGGTACCATATCGCCAGGTCAGCGAGCAGCACTATAACCCCCATCATGATACCGGTCAGAACCATAAGGAGTACATCACGGTTCCTGATGTGCCCTATCTCGTGGGCAATCGCGCCCTGAAGTTCATCGCGGTTTAGCCTCTGTAACAGCCCCGAGGTGACAGCTATTGCTGCTTTATTGGGGTCTCTTCCTGTGGCGAAGGCATTGGGGGCAGGGTCATCTATGATGTATATATCCGGCATCTTGGGAAGCCCTGATGCTATCTTCATCTCCTCCACTATATTAAACAGCTGGGGGTGATCTTTGCGTTCCAGTTTCCTTGCCTTGGATACGGAGAGGAAGATCTGGTCTCCCTGGTAAAAGGCGACCAGGTTCATAATCAGCCATATTATAGATGCCAGGATAATGCCTGCTACGCCGCTATCAAAAAATACCTCTCCGATCAAGTAGCCGATAGCAAGCAGCAGCGCTCCCATGCCAGCTACCAGCCAGATCGATTTAATCTTGTTCGACCTAATCTGTTCCCACATATATAGGCCTGTATTCTTAAAGCCGATAAGCTCTAATCAACTGCCGTCATCAGGTGAAGCTTACCTTTGGAACCTCTCGCTCTGCCGGTGCTTCCAGCTCAAAGAATTCCCCAACCTTGAAACCGGTCATGCCAGCCACCAAATTGGATGGAAACATCTGAACCTTGTTGTTCAGGTTCATTACCCCGTCATTATAGAACTGCCGGGCGAAGCTTATCTTGTTCTCGGTGGAGGTAAGCTCTTCCTGCAGGGCGAGGAAATTTTGATTTGCCTTAAGGTCGGGATAATTTTCCGCAACAGCGAAGAACCGCGTCAAGATGCCGCTCAGCTCGCCTTCCGCCTTTGCCTGCTGGCCCACACCGTGACCGCTGGCCGCTACCGCCGAGGTCCTGGCCTTGGTTACCGCCTCCAGCGTATCCCGCTCATGTTTCATATAACCCTTGGCCGTCTCAACCAGATTGGGTATCAGGTCGTGCCGCCGCTTGAGCTGGACATCGATCTGAGACCAGGAGTTTTTCACCTGGTTCCTCAGCCCTACCAGCGAATTGTAGAGCGCGAAGAATAAAATCACCAGCACGACAACTACACCGATTACAACGTAAACTGCGACCATCATTACACCTCCAAAATTGGTTTTTAGCTATTGCCTGGCCTTAAAGACCTCCCCCAAAAAGTTTACAACCCTATCCGGTGCCCCTGACTCCGCGGTAGATTTATCCAGGCGCTGCTTTATGACCTGTCCCAACTCACCGCCATCGAACCACATACCCTCCCCTCTGGGGCAGACATCGATAACCACCTCCGGGTCGTGGCCTATGGCAGCTTTTTTCATCTTCCTCCTGCATGCGGGGCACCTTCGCTTCTTCTCGGCTACCCCCTTTTCGGGCAGGGTCATTATATCTGCTATATTTAGCTCACCCACCTCAAGGTCCATCGATTCCATCATGAGTGACAGCTCACCCGCGTCGAACCAGACACCGAGGCACGTAGTACAGTAGTCGAGCTCGATTCTCTCGTGTTCAACTATAATCATGGGCGCTTTGCAGACCGGACAGTACACTGCTCTTTGGCCTCCTCCGAACTGATATTATTTATATGACTCTTTGAGATCGAATGGCACTTGTGTTTTCGCTTATATCGAAATCAACAGCATAATAGCAAGCAGTATATGGAACTGTCAATAGACAATTACGGTTGGCCATCCAACATGAATTCCTTGGTGTGACACTCGGTATCTACAGCTCAATACTAGCTTTATATCTGCCTCCACGCTTTGGTGCGGCATATACGGGCGAGGTGTTTTTGGCATCCACATGCTCACCTGTCTTGCTACTCTCTTGTCTTCTTAATATAAAGTCGATGTACCCATATCCTGAAAAGTGTACAGCACGTACTGGCATCGTATACTGTTAGCTTGACAAAAAAGCCCAATGGGTATATATTGTACTAGTTAGATTAAATAATATATTATAATTAAGTATAATATAAATATTATATATATATTATAATATACTATTATTAGCCATTACACAATTAGAGTCGCCGGAAAACTGAATAGTTTATCGAAGGAAAGGCTAACCGCGATAATTCGAACGACGCAAATTTAATGATCAAAGATTGGTAGTTTCAATGTGACTCCAGGGTTGATGATTAACGAGGTAATTTGAGCCTCTCTTGGGGATTTATTATTTAGAAGGCACAGGGAAATGAAAAAGCAAACGATGACTAGGGAACAGCTTGAAAACGAGCTGGCGAAAATGCGCCAGCGGGTCGCTGAGTTGGATAAGGGGGAAGCCCAGCGCAAGCGGGCTGAGGAGGCACTGCGGGAGGGCGAGGACAGATACCGGGCGATGTTTAACCGCTCACTTTACTGTGTATATTTACACGATTTTGAGGGCAATTTTCTTGATGCTAATGAGACCGCTCTGGATCTGCTTGGCTATACCAGAGAAGAAATCCCCTCAATCAATTTCGCTACATTGCTTGATGAAGAACAGAATGCCAAAGCACTAAAGACACTTGATGAGGTAAAACGTACTGGTTCACAAGAAAAAACTATCGATTTTAAATTGAAGACAAAGGATGGAGATTATGTTTGGGTAGAGACTGAATCCGCCCTAATCTACCGAGAGGGAAAGCCCTATGCTATTCAAGGTATTGCCAAAGACATCACCAAGCGCAAGTGGGCGGAGGAGACACTTAGGACGAGCGAAGATAGATATAGAGCACTATTCGATGGCGCGATTGATGGTGTAATTATTATTGACAGCGAAACGATGAGGATAGTTCTTGCCAATCAAAGGGCCCTTAATATGTATGGGTTTGATTCTGTAGAGGATATTGCAGAGTTAAATCTGCTCGATTTCATTCATCCCGATGATAAAGAGCGCGCTCTCAGAATTATAGTAGAAGATATGTTTGAAAAAGACCTTCGTCGGGTAAACGAATTTAGGTCGATTACCGGAGATGGTCAGGAGAGGTGGTTAAGCGCTGTTGGCGCAAGGATTGAATATCAGGGAAAACAAGCAGGTTTGATTTCATTTAGAGACATCACCGAGAACAAGCGGGCGGAGGAGGAGCTCGGGAAGAGCGAGGAAAGATATCGAACGGTCCTTGAGACCATCGAAGAGGCCTACTATGAGGTTGACCTCGCCGGGAACTTCACCTTTTTCAATGATTCCCTGTGCAGGATTATCGGGGTATCCCGTGATGAAATGATGGGAACGAATAACCGCCGGTATATGAGCGATGAGACGGCCAAGGCAGTGTATGAGACCTTTAACCGGGTCTACCAGACAGGGGAACCGGACAGAGCATTCGGTTGGGAGGTTATCAAGAAAGATGGAACCAGGATATTCGTTGAGGCATCCACATCCCTGATGCGCGGCCCCTCAGGTGAGCCGGTGGGGTTTCGTGGTATTATTCGAGACATTAACGAGCGCAAGCAGGCGGAGGATGCACTTAAGAAGAGCGAGGAGAAGCTGCGTGTAATGTTTGAATCCATTACCGATGGCATCGTCGTTACCGATTTGCAGGGTAATATTTTAGACGTAAATGACGTAGTGGTTCACATGTCCGGGCTGAGCAGGGAGGAGCTTATCGGTCAGGACGGCTTTGCACTGATACCGCGTGAAGACCGGGATAAGGTTGTAGAAGGAGGAAAGAAGGTAGTTAGAGGGGAGATCGGCCCGGTAAGGATGGAGCATGAGGTATCCCCCATAGTTGGTAGTGCACAAAATACTAATCTAGTCCTTGGCACAATGCATGATAGCAAGGGAAATCCAACCGGTTTCGTTGCCATTGCCCAGGATATTACCGAGCGCAAGCAGATGGAGGAGGAGCGGGAAAGGCTTCTAGCTGAGCTTGAGGACAAATCACAAGAGCTTGAACAGCTAGTTTTTATTGCCTCGCATGACCTACGGTCGCCGCTGGTTAATATCCAGGGTTTCTCTAGGGAGATAGAGCAGTCTTTAAAACAGATGCGCTCGGTGCTGGAGGAGGAGGATATACCCTCCTCAGTGAAAGAAAAGCTGGCCTCACCTATCGGTGAAGATATCGCCGATTCGCTTAACTATATCCTCACCAGCTCCTCCAAAATAGACTCGATGCTGGCGGGGCTGCTGAAGGTCTCACGCCTCGGGAGAGTGTCACTTACAATTGAGAAAATCAACATGAAAGACCTGATGGCCGAAGTTGTGGGCGTTTTTGAATTCCAGACCAGGGAGGCAGGGGTCAAGCTGGAGGTGGGGAGGCTGCCCCAATGCCAGGGCGATAGAGCACAGCTTAACCAGGTCTTCTCCAACCTCATAGATAATGCGTTGAAATTCCTTGATCCCGAGCGGCCCGGTATCATCCGCATTTCGGGTAGAAAAGAGGATAGGCAAGTGGTATATACCGTGGAGGATAATGGGATCGGCATAGCGCCGGAGAACCAGAAAACGGTATTTCAGATATTTCGACGCTTCGCCCCAATGGACACCCCTGGGGAAGGGTTGGGGCTTAACATCGTGCGCCGGATTTTAGATAGGCACGGCGGGAAAATATGGCTCGAATCCGAACCGGGTAAGGGAAGCAGGTTCCACGTGGCTTTGCCAATTAGGGACTAGTAATTTAGTGATTAGCTTAATAGGTGGGTTAGAGAATCCTCTCCACCAGCACTTGGAGCCACTGCTCTTGGCAACACAATGTTAAATACACCCACGAGATGGTGTGTGGGAATCATCCACATTTACTGTTACCTCACTCTCCTAAAATAACATCACCAGATCGATTGTAGTTATACCTCATCAATGCATAGCCCCATTATGGCCTTTTTGATTTGGGTATTAATCTGCTATAATCAGGCAGTGCTACTGAGAGGCCATAGATAAAGTAGGGAGATATTATGGAATTGGTAGACTACAGCGGACCATTTGATCCTGATTTCAGCTATGAAAAATTGACGAAGGAGACATTGCTCAAACTCATTCGCTCGGATGCTGAGTACGTTCGCAGGATAGATGGACAATGGTATTTAGCAGTGATGCAGAAGTGTGGCAACGATATAGCCTTTGCCTGCGATGCCGAGATCTGGGAGAAGCTCGAGTCATATACTATGAAGATAACATGTAACCTGCTTAACATTCATGGTAATGATGTGGTCACGTTAGTTAAGGCTTTGCAGGCTAACCCGTGGTCATCGAGCTATGAAA
>DAOUEU010000047.1:0-4659 GCA_034430255.1 Dehalococcoidia bacterium
TGCCGGGGCTAAGAAAGGCAGAATATGAAGGACATTAAAGGCGGCAAGCAGCTCAAGGTTCTCTCCCCAGGTAAGATCGGTGGGCTGGAACTACGCAATCGAATTATTAGATCCGGCTGTTTCGAGGGTATGTGTCCCGGCGGATACCCTTCGGAGCCGTTGCTTGAGCACCACCGCGAGGTAGCCGCGGGTGGTACTGCAATGACCACCGTAGCCTATTGCTCAGTGTCCTTCGATGGTCGTGCCTTTGGCCATGAGATATGGATGCGTGAAGAGATTGTACCGGATCTTAAGAAAATAACAGACGCTGTGCACCGTGAGGGTGCTGCTGTCAATATACAGCTTGGACACTGCGGTTATTTCTCCAACAAAAACGTGATTGGCCGGCGACCGATCGGCGCTTCCCGCAAGTTCTGTACGTTTCGCTACGCATTTGCCCACGAAATGACAGAGGAGGAGATTAACAGGGTAAAGGAGGATTTTGGTAAGGCTGCTCAACTTGCTAGCGAGGCTGGCTTCGACGCTGTGGAAATTCATTCCGGGCATGGTTACCTTCTCAGTCAGTTTCTCTCCCCATATACGAATATGCGAAAGGACAGATACGGCGGGTCTCTAGAGAACCGCTTGCGTTTCCCCGCCTCGGTAGTAAAACATGTTAGAGAAACTGTTGGACCCGACTTCCCCATTTTAATCAAGATGAACGTCAGTGACGGTTTCAAGGGTGGCCTGGAGCTGGATGAGGCTATCGAGGTAGCCAAGCGATATGAGGCCGAGGGGGCAAGCGCCCTCGTTCCCAGCGGTGGATTCACCGCCAAGACGCCATTCTACATGATGCGGGGAAGGATACCCCTCAAAGAGTGGATCCACGGTCCTAAAGGCCTGCTAGAAAAGGTGGGCTTACGACTGTTTGGCAGCATCTTTGTTCAGACCTATCCATTTGAAGAGATGTTTTTCCTCAATGAGGCACGAAAAATAAAAGATGCCGTGAATATACCCTGTGTCTTGATCGGGGGCATCTGCTCCATCGACAACATGGAAAAGGCCATGCAGGAAGGCTTCGATTTCGTTGAGATAGGTCGAGCCCTGATCAGAGATCCGGATCTGGTACGGAGGATGGAGCGGGGCGACTGGCAGGCATCACAGTGCGATCACTGCAACCGTTGCGTGGCTGAAATGGAAAATGGCGGGGTGTGGTGTGTATCCAAGATTAAAGGGCAGTACAAAGAATAAACGGATAGTGGCAATTCAGAATATTAATAGAATATAATGATTATGGATTATCCGAAATAGGGGGTAAGAAGATGGAAGCGGTTGTGAGTGAAAACATGGTAAAGGGTTTAGAAGAAATAGTCGGGGCAAAGTATGTGCGGGCAGATGATGTCATCAGGTGGACCTATGCAATAGAGGACTTTGCCGGTAGCTTCTTTCACCCCTTATCCGATAAATACGGGCCACCCGATATAGTGGTCAAACCTCACTCCGCCGAGGAGGTCTCGAAAATCCTCAAACTGGCAAACAAGCATAAAATCCCTATCATCGCCAGAGGGGGAGGCTCGGATATGACCGGCGCCGCAACCCCTCTCAAGAAAACAGGCGGCATAATCCTCGATATGACAGATATGAACCGTGTCCTCGATTTTCAAGAAGGATTAAACGCGGTAAGGGTTCAGCCTGGCATAAGGTGGGGGGAGCTACACCACGAGCTCGCTAAAAAGGGGGTTACCGCTGGCTGTCAGGGGCCGCATGGTTTTCTTGGAGCCACCCTAGGAGGGGGTATTGGTGGTAACTGCTTCTCGATAAACAGCCCGAAGTATGGGTGGCTCAATGAGAATATTCTAAACCTGCAGGTGGTTTTACCAAACGGGGATATTATAGAGACCGGCTCACTGGCCAATACCAGGGTAAAGGATTGGTACTACAGATACTGTAACGGCCCGGATCTGGTTGGCATTTTCCTGGGCGCGGCCGGGGCATTCGGGGTGATAACAGAGTTCACCCTCAGAACATACCCAATCCCTGAGTACTCCGATACCCTCGCATACACCTTTCCCGATACAGATTCCCAGATCAAATTCGTATTCAAGCTGGAATGGCATGGCTATGTCACGGATCTATGGGGCCTTGCTTATTACACACTTCCTGATTCTCTTAAGAAAATAATTAAACCTCTGGTAGGAGAGAGAGATATTGCCATCTTTGCCACCGAGGCCTATGACAAAGACATATTCAAAGCACAGAAAAAGGCCATAGACAAGATGGCCAAAGAGTTCGGTGGTATAGCTTTACCGGTGGAAGGATTGACTCGCGCCCTGGGCATATCCATAATCAATCAGACAGAGTGGATGGGAGGGGGAACATTTGGTAAAGTCATGGGGCCAAATGGCAGTGATACCTGTTCGATAGCCCATCTTCCTCAATGGCAGAAAGTCGTGGGGAAGGCATTAGATATCATGTATAGAGATGAAGATGCATTAAGCGGCTCTATACCTTTGATAGGGGCAGAGCACTTCTTCCTTTTCGCTCAACTTCTCGGTAGAGGCGGGGTTGCCAATACATTTGCAATGACGCCCGGTGACTTCATGGACCCTGAGAAGCTAAAACAGGCTCAAGACATGTATTGCGAGGTAGTGGAGTCCTACATGGATACCGGTTATGGAGCACTTTACCGGATCGGTAAAGAGAGTCAGTTTCTAACGAAGAGATTTAAACCGGAATATATCTCGTTTATGAAAGCGATTAAGAAAGCACTCGATCCCAACAATATAATGAATCCAGGCGTCCATGGGCTTGGCCTAGAGGAAGAATAATGAGAATTGAGGAACACAAACGGGAAATATGGACATGCAATCACTGTGGCATGTGCACAGGGACTGTGACCGACGAAGGTGGATTCTATAAAACCTGTCCTACTTACGAACAGCTTAGGTTCGAAGATAGCTCACCCAGAGGCCACAATATAATGGCTTTCTATCTCCTGGAAGGGTCGCTGAAATACTCCAGAGAGGTCGCCGACTGTATCTACAATTGCACGACATGTGCCTCATGCGAAGAGATATGTAAACCTATGGGCAATATGGTAGCCCAGATGGGCGGAACCGCCCTTAAGACCTTGCTGCCCAGAATCCTGAGCCCGCTTGGGGCAGAGCTTGAGCCGATTCGGTCGGTCACTATCATGGAAGCGATGCGCGCCGATTGCGTTGACCTCGGTCTTCAGCCGGAGCCACTTCAGAAAATGGCTGAAAACACCGAGCAAAACTACAACCCCTATAAAGAACCACACGAAAACAGGACTAGATGGGCGGAAGGCCTCGATATACCCCAAACTGCTGACACGGTTCTCTTCGTTGGCTGTACCACAGCCTATAGAAGACAGGAAATAGCTGTGTCAACTGCAAAGATACTAAAAGGCGCCGGGGTCAAATTTGCCGTCCTGCCAGACGAATGGTGCTGTGGGTCACCTCTACTGCGGAATGGGAATATAGACCTGGCAGAGAAAATGATTACACATAACGTGAATTTGCTGAAGGAAAAGAAGGTCAAAAGGCTTGTTACTTCGTGTGCTGAAGGCTACATGGGAATAAGCAAGGACTGGCCACAGTTGGCTGGAGAGCTACCATTCCAAGTTTTGCATATGAGCGAATTACTGGCTGAGCTGATTTCAGGTGGAAAGATAAAGTTCAAAAAGCCAATTAATTCAAAGGTAACCTATCACGACCCATGTCATCTCGGAAGGGAAATGGATATATATGATGAGCCGAGAGCAGTTTTAAAATCGATCCCGGGGATTGAACTGGTGGAGATGTATCCTACCAGGCATGCGGCATGGTGCTGCGGTGCCGGTGGCGGGGTTAAAATATCCAACCCGGAACTCGCACTAGATATAGGTGCCGCCAAGATACCGTTTATAAAGGAAACCGGCGCAACCGTTCTGGCATCAGCATGCCCTTTCTGTAAAACACATTTCATCGACGTTATCGAGAGGGCGAAAGAGACGATCGAGGTTAAGGATATAACTGAACTGGTCGCCGAAGCTATGGGGGTATAAAATGGTACAGATAACAGATATCCTTAACGAGCTAGAGAAAGTAAACCTGGCACCGCTTTTAATACCTGTTTTGAAGATGGGGGACCCACTGGCGGGTGCTCTACCGCAAGGATCCCTGAAATCAATGATAGCTCGCAAGGAAACACATGACAATCTCGTTAGAACGGTCGAAAAAGTAGCACCTCTGCTACCCATCTGGATTAGATTTACCGGTCATCTAGCCGAATCCAAACTTGTAACGAGTTTTATATCGTTGTGTGCAACCATAGCAACGCCTCTCATGAAGCCGTTTTATCCATTCATAGCGAGACTTTCAGTACCGTTAATCGGCCCATCGCTCAAACCCTTTAACGCCTCTATACCATTAGTACATGCAATGATAAGGGTATCGGACATCTTCCTGAGAATGGAAGTTGGCATCGAAAGGATATTTATAGGCAGTAAAGGCAAATAAGCCACACGGGCCACGAGCCTTCCCCTAAAGCTGATACCGTCCTGAAATATCTACCCTGGTTGCCTCCATACCCGCTGGGCCTACCCATCGATTGATTACCCTCAGTGAGCCTGCCTCCTTTTGACAAGATAGGCCCTCAATCTATACTTCTACAGCCCGT
>DAOUEU010000048.1:0-40000 GCA_034430255.1 Dehalococcoidia bacterium
CCTTTTATATAGTAGCCTTGTCGAGATGGGCTTCTCTACGGTAAAACCAACGGGTGCCTTCTATATATTCCCCAGGTCGCCTATTGAGGATGACGCAGCTTTCGTCAAGGAGCTGCAAAACTATAATATACTGGTGGTGCCGGGGAGGGGGTTTGGTGCTCCCGGATACTTCCGCATTTCATACTGCGTGGAGGACTGGGTTATAGAGGGGTCGTTGCCAGGGTTTATGGCAGCGGCCGAGAAATTTGGCCTTTACTAGCTTTAAACCACGCTGTGCTGGTACATCTGCTTATAGTAAGGACTTGGCAGCTTCCACCCGCGCGTTCTGGGCTTCGATCTCCAGTGTTGACACCTTGAGTGCTTCCCTGGGGCACAGCTCCACGCATTTTGGCTGAGAGCGCCCCTCGCATAGATCGCATAGCACCACCGACTTGGTGGAGCGATTCAGGACGATAGCGCCGAAATCACAGGCCTCTATACACCAGCCACACCCGGTGCAGCGCATCTTGTCAACGCGAATGACGTTGTTCGCTTCGTCTAACTCTAGCGCTTCGCGGGGACAGGCTTCTATGCATGGTGTGTTCTCACAGAAACGACAGGCTATACTTACGGCCATGCTTTCATCAATGTGTACCAGATGAATACGGGACAGCTCGGGGCAGAAGACACCCTCCTTTTCTGCCGAGCAAACCATCTCGCAGAGCCCGCACCCGCTGCAAAGCTCAGGGTCACAGGTTATATACCTGCGTTCCATACTCTAATCCTTTCCACGGCGCGATGGGATCCTCGATCCCCAATGCCCGCAGTTTCTCATCCGGTATCAGGCCTTCAGCGGTCCAGCCCCGGGCCTGGTAGTAATCATCGATCATGAGCCTGAGCTCGGCCTCGGTCAGCACCGTGCCCTTTCCCTCGCCCTCTGTTATGGGATCGCTGAACAGACGGGGCGCCAGCCAGTCATCACCGGGTTTCCACCCTTCACGGATGTTAAAGGCTTTCTTTATGTTGTTTATGCGCTCACCTGCACCCTTCAGCTCGGCCGGGGTCATATCCAGACCTGTTGCCTGTTTGTAGAGGTTGGCAGCCTCGGTATAGAAATCGCCGAAGCACTTTCGGATGAACTTGCAGATAATTAGTGAGTCGAGAACAGCAGCGAAATCCTCCTTTTCCTTCACCATGGAGCCTCTCCCCGGTTCACCCTTGAACCTGTCTACCTCTCCGGACATATCCACTTCGTAGGCGGGGGAGCGGTTGTGGCATGCACCCCTGAGACCTACGGCGAACCCCAAGGCTAAGGTCTTCATAGCTCTGGGATCGTAGCCTGGAAACTCAAGGCCCTTGCCATGCATCGCCCAGTGCTCCGAGTTTCGCCCCAGGTTGGAGGAAGCGATTCTAACACCATCAGCCAGCAGGTTTCCAATACCGCTGCGTTCGCCGATCTTCGGTATGACCTCTACCAGAGCGCTGTGATTGCCGAAGGTGAGGTCTATGCCCTCTGTATCCTCCTTGGTCAGCAGGCCCTTCTCAAAGCATTCCATGGCCCAGGCTATACAACTTCCGGTACTGATGGTATCTATGCCGTAGTAGTCACACAGCTCTGCTGCCTTCAGTATGCCCGGTATGTGGTCCACGCCGCAAAGCGGCCCCAGGGCGTAGAGCGATTCGTAGTCAAGCTCCCACTGTGTTCCTGCATAGTCTCCCTCTGCCACCTTGTATATGTGACCACATGCCACCGGACAGGTGGCGCAGGCCATCACCTTGGTAAGGTAGTGCTCGGCCAGGTATTCGCCGCTTATACTTTCCGCCTTTTCGAAGCTGGACTGCTGGAAGTTTCTCGTTGGCAGTGCCGATAAGCCGTTTAGCACCAGAATATTTGCCGGTGTCCCCAGTACGCGGTATTTTTCCGTGTCCGGCCCCTCGGCCTTATGAATTATGTCAATACTTATCCTCTCAACCTCATCCATGCTGTAAACTTTTATTGGCCTGGTACCACGCAGGGCAATCGCCTTGAGCTTCTTGGAGCCCATTACCGCACCTGTCCCTGTCCTCCCTGCCTGCCGGTTACTATCGTTGGTTATACAGGCATATCGAACCAGATTCTCACCGCCGGGACCGATGGAGGCAACTTTCACCCGATCGTCTCCGATATGTCTCCTGATATAGTGCTCGGTCTCAGGGCTTCCCTTTCCCCACAGGTGCTCCGCTTTCTTGAAGTGAACGATGTCATTATCTATGAAAAGATAGGTGGGTGATGCTGCCGCTCCGGTTATGACGATAGCATCGAATCCGCTTCTCTTTAACGCTTGGGACCAGAAGCTGGAGGAGAGGGAATCACCAATAAGTCCAGTCAGTGGTGACTTGGTTGCTATGGCGTGCTTGTTGGAGGTGGGTATGATGGTGCCAGCCAGGGCGCTAGTGGCAAACACCAGAGGGTTATGGGGGGAAAGTGCATCCGAACCGGCTGGTAAGTACTGGTAAAGCAGGCGCGTTGCCAGTCCAATGCCCCCCAGATAGCCCTTTAGCAGTGATGGGCTGAGCTCCTCAACCCTTACCTCCTGTGTGGTTAAATCGATTATGAGGATTTTCCCGTGGTATAAATACAAATCAGCCTCCATATTGAACCTGGCTTCCCTTGCCCGGTCTTACCCTGCTCCCAGAACCTCCTCCGCCTTTTCCAGGTTATCCGGTTTGAGTACCACCAGCGCCCGGTTCTCTCCAGCCTGCCCGATGTAGGCGTAGAAGTACTTGATGTTGATACCGGCCTCGGCCATTGGCTTGGCCACGCTGCTTAGCAGCCCGCCGGGGACATCGGGTATATAAGCGCTCAGCATCCAGTCTACACGAGTGGTGAAACCGGATTGCCGCAGCGCCTCAAGCCCTTTATCCGGATTATCCAGAACCATGCGCACTATGCCAAACTCCGCAGTATCGCTTACTGATAGGGCGTGTATGTTGACCTCTTCTCTCTGGAGGGCTTCGAGGATGGATTCTAGCCGACCTGCCTCGTTCTCCACAAAAACGGAAACCTGCTTTATTCTCATATCCGATTTCCTCCCTTAGCCTTTATGTTGCTGGTAACTGATTAAATAGTCTTAATGAACTGCAAACAGGGCATTTAAAAACTCGAAATACTAAGCTCTAAATACTAAACAAAGTAAAATTCTAATTCTCAAAAGACAAAACCGAAGGCTGGAAATGTTCTGATTATAGATCGCTCCGGTCTACTACCCTTTTGGCTTTTCCTTCAGTGCGTTCGATGGTCCTGGGCTCCACCAGTTTGATACTGGCTGAGATGCCCAGCACGCTGTCCATCTCGGAGCGGAGCCTCTTCTCCAGGCCTTCCATCTTCTGCATCTCATCGGAGAACACCTGCTCGGAGACCTCGACCCATATCTCCAGTTCGTCGGACTTGAATGCGTGCTGGCGGTCAACAACTATCAGGTAATGCGGTTCCACCCCCTCAACATCGAGAAGCACGCTCTCTATCTGTGAGGGGAAAACGTTTATCCCCTTAACGATTAACATATCATCGCTTCGTCCGGTTACCCGCGACATCCTTGCCGAGGTTCGACCGCACTGGCAGGGCTCCACATTCAGGCTGACAATGTCCCTGGTGCGGAACCTGATTACCGGCTGGGCTTCCTTGGTAAGTGTTGTTATTACCAGCTCACCTTCTTTCCCGTAGGGCAGCTGCTCCCCGCTCTCAGGATCGATGGTCTCAACCAGGAAATGATCTTCGGCGATATGCATTCCGCACTTGTAAGGACACTCTACCGACACTCCTGGCCCGATGATCTCGGTCAAACCATAAATATTAATAGCAGTGATGCCGAGCCTATCCTCTATATCTCTCCTCATCTGTTCGGACCAGGGCTCGGCACCGAGTACGCCCAGGCGGAGGCTGGTATCGCGCAGGTCGATGCCCATGTCCTTGGCGGTTTCGTGAAGGATGAGCGCATAGGAGGGGGTACAGGTGATGACAGTGGTACCTAGGTCCTGCAACAGGAGAAGCTGGCGCTTGGTGTTTCCACTGCTGGTGGGGATTGCCATGGCTCCGAGGCGTTCAGCGCCGTAATGAAAACCTAGACCACCGGTAAACAACCCGTAGCCGTAGGCGTTCTGTAAAATATCTTCTTTGGTGGTGCCGGCGGTAGCTAAGGAGCGAGCCATTATCTCTGACCACGTATCGACATCGTGCTGGGTATAGGGTGCGATTACTGGCTTGCCCGTTGTGCCGCTTGAGGCGTGGATCCGTACTACCTGCTCCAGTGGGACCATCATAAGCCCGTAGGGATAGTTATCACGGAAGTCCAGCTTGCTTGTGAACGGCAGCCTGCTCAAATCAGCCAGGGTCTTGATATCATCCGGGGTGACCCCTTTTTCCTTGAAAGCTCGACGGTAAAAGGGTACCTTGTTGTAAACCTCGCTGACCTTAAGCTTCAGGCGCTCCAGTTGAAGCCGCTCCAGGTCCGCTCTCGGCATTTTTTCGTGTTCAGGGTCGCGAATCATTATTGCTCTCCTTTGCCCTTATGATTGAATTTGCCTCATCCGCACCACGGGTGAAAGCTTCAATGCTGGATTCCAGGAACCTGGGCGGTAGCCTACGGCGCATAGTCTCAGTCCAGGCCTCTTTTTCCAGTTCTAGGAATACGGATAAGGAACCCAGCATCACCATATTGAGTGCCCTGGGATTTCCTGCCTCAATCGCAATTCTGTTTGCCGGAATCAGGTATATCTGGTGGGTGTGTTGGGACAGAATCCCTTCGATTTCCTCCCAGCTCGGGTATGACATGGTGCTGCCCACGACCGATACCGGGACAACGGTGACATCGGCGACTATAGCTACTCCGCTGGACTTCAGGTAGGGTGCCCACCGCGCTGCCTCCAGTTGTTCGAAACCGATTAAGAAATCCACATTCCCTTTCTTGATCATAGGGGAGAAGACCTGCCTGCCCCAGCGGACGTGGCTCACAACGCTCCCGCCCCGCTGCGCCATACCCAGTGTGTCTGACTTCTTGACGTCGTACCCGTTGTTCATGCCGATCTCACCCATGCCGTCGCTGGCCAGGATGACCCCCTGGCCACCGACACCCACCATCAGCACGTTTACGTCCCTCATTACTTGCTTTCCGAAATTGCCTCTTCGGGACAGACCTGAGCGCAGATACCACAACCGGAGCCTACGCACAGGCTGGCGTCTATCCACGCCTTGTCGCCGGAGACGGATATGGCGGGGCAGCCGATGCGCAGACAGGCATAGCAGCTATTGCACTTCTCGCTGTCTACCTTGAATGGCTTTCCCGATGATTTGACACGTAGCGGACAGGGTCCCCGGGCTATAATGACCGAGGGTTCGTCGTTCTCAATGCACCGGCTTAAGGTGGACTCGATAAGCGCCAGATCGAAGGCATCGACTACGTTGACATCGTTAACCCCGATCCCCCGCGCCAGCGCCTCCAGTTTTACCTTACCGGCTTTGGTACCTTTGGCTGAGATGCCGGTCCCGGGATGACCCTGATGCCCGGTCATAGCGGTGGTTTCATTATCCAGGATTATTACAGTGGTACTTCCCTCATTGTAAACGACGTCGATAAGACCGGTTATGCCCGAATGCATGAAGGTGGAGTCACCGATTACCGCTACGATCTTGTTTGGAACCCCCGCCTTTTCCAGCCCAAGCGCCTGTCCTATACTGGCGCCCATGCAGGCGCAGGTGTCCAGAGCGAACAGGGGAGCATAGACACCTAGAGTATAGCACCCGATATCGCTGGTAGCAATAAGGCCACCTTTCTTTAGTTGCGTCGGTATTTTCCCTTTAAGGGATAGTTCTTCGCTGGGGTTAGGGTTGTAAAAGCCCAGTCTTCTCAGGGCAAACTCGGTAGCGATGTGGGGGCAGCCAGCACAGAGCAGCGGCGGCCGTGGCGGCAGTTGCGGTGCTGGTCTCCTGGATTTAGGAGGAGGCTTGGGTGAAGCCGAGAGTAAACCTGCCTGAATAGCGCCGTCCTCAACTATCTCGGGGTTAAGCTCTCCTATTATGGGGATGAACTCCTTGCCCGTGACCGCAATCCCCAGGCGGCGCACCTCGTCTTCGATGTAAGGGTCCAGCTCCTCCACTACAACCACCCTCTCCACCTCCCGGGCGAACCTGCGAATCAGGTCAGCCGGGATAGGATAGATGGTGGTCAATTTGAGGTGGGAGGCATCCCTGAATATCTCCCGGGCGTACTGGTATGCAACCCCATCGGATATCACCCCGAGCCTTCGGTCAGCCAGCAACATCTGGTTCAGGGGAAAGTCCTCCACATAGGCCTGCAGTTTTTTGATGCGCTCCTCCATGGCATGCCGCCTGACCCGGGCGTTTGAGGGAACCATCACGTATTTCTCTGGAGAGCGGATAAAACCGGGCTGTCTTAAATCGGCTTTCCGCTCCTTTGTTACATCGACCACGGTCTTGCAGTGAGATATGCGGGTGGTGGAGCGCAGCAGCACCGGTGTGTCGAATTCCTCGCTGATACTGAAGGCCCAATCCATGAGCTCGTAGGCTTCCAGGCTGTCGGTGGGCTCAAGCATGGGCACTTTGGCGATCCTGGCGAAGTGACGGTTGTCCTGCTCTCCCTGGGAGCTATGCTCCCCCGGGTCATCGCAGGAGACTATTACCAGCCCGCCGACAACACCTGTAGTAGAAACTGCGAAAAAGGGATCAGCGGCCACATTGAGCCCGACGTGCTTCATGGATACCAGGGCTCTTACACCGCCATAAGACGCTCCCATCCCCACCTCTAGGGCTACCTTTTCATTGGTTGACCACTCGGCGTATACACCATCCATGCGGGCGATGTTTTCCAGTATCTCGGTGCTGGGTGTCCCGGGATAAGCGGTGGCTACCACCACGCCCGCGTGATATGCTCCCAGGGCTATGGCTTCATTACCCGAAAGTAGCTTTTTCATGGTATATCATGCCATGTCTTCCTATTTTACCATGCCTGTGATAGCCTAGGCTACGCTCTTGCCCAGATATGCCTGCCTGATCCTGTCATCACCCAGGAGTTCCTTGGCGCTGCCCTCGATGGTAATTCGCCCCCTTTCCATAACATATCCACGGTCGGCAATCTTGAGCGCGGCAGCAGCATCCTGCTCCACCAGGAGTATGGTAATCCCCTCATCTCTCAGCCTGACTATAAGCTTCAGGATTTCCCTTACCAGTGTAGGCGCCAGTCCCAGGGAGGGCTCGTCCAGCAGAAGCATCCGGGGGGAGGACATTAGCGCTCGGGCGATAGCCAGCATCTGTTGCTCCCCACCGCTGAGGCTGCCTGCCTTCTGGTGCTGCCGTTCGCTGAGTATGGGGAAAAGCCGTAGTACCATTTCCAGAGTGGACTGAAAGGCAGGGCGACGCAGGAACCATCCGATATACCCCAGAGTGCTCAGCCGGCTGCGGGCACACTGGGAGTAGGCACCCATGGTCAGGTTGTCCTTCACCGACATGGCTCCGAAGAGCTCTCTTCCTTCGGGAATATAGGCCAGGCCGAGCCTCACTGTGCTGTGAGAGGCAAGTCCTGTAATCTGGTGGCTATCCAGCCAGATGCTGCCACTCTTAAGCGGAACCACACCGAATATAGCGTTCAGCAGGCTGCTCTTGCCGGCCCCGTTGGCCCCCATGATGGTGACGATCTCGCCGTCGTTTACCACCAGGGAGACCTCTCTGAGCCCGGTTATGCGGCCGTAGGCTACAGATACGTTTTCAATCCTCAGCATCAGTCCGTCTCCTCCCCCAGGTAAGCGGAGATGACCCTCTGGTCCTTCTGAACTTGAGCGGCGGTGCCCTCGGCTATCTTTTGTCCGCTGTCCAGCACGATGATCCATTCGGCAATGCCCATCACCAGCGGCATATCGTGCTCAACCAGTATGACGCTGATCCCTGTTTCCCGGATGCGGTGGATGAGATCGCTCAGCTCCCGCTTCTCCAGCGTGTTCAGCCCGGCTCCGGGCTCATCCAGTAGAATAAGCCGTGGCTCTGTGGCCAGGGCCCGGGCAATGGTAAGGAGTTTTTGCTGGCCCAGCGGCAGGCTCATGGAATTCTGCCCGGCGAATGTTCCCAGTCCCACCATGTTTAGGTATTTCATGGCGTTTAAGGAGATGGTCTCCTCCTCACGGTGAGCACGGGGAAGGCGGAGGGCAGCCCCCAGAAAGCCGTAGTGGCTGCGGGGGTGCTGGCCTGTCATTATGTTTTCTAGGACGGTCATATTCCCGAATAGGAGGACATTCTGAAAGGTGCGGGCGATGCCCAGCGACGCCCTCTTGTGTGCCGGAGCGCTTTTCAGCGGCTTGCCCTCAAACAGTATCTCGCCGTCACTCACCGGGTAGACGCCGGTGATAACGTTGAAAAGCGTGGTCTTACCCGCCCCGTTGGGGCCGATGATAGCCGAGATTGTTCCCGCCTCTATCGCCAGGTCCACTTTGTCCAGAGCTACGAGGCCCCCGAAGGCCTTGCTCAGGCTCCTGGTCTCCAGTATTGATTCTCTCACGTTTCAGACCCTCTCTCAGCATACCTCAGTCGCCATCGCCCTATAAGCTCCTTGAGTTTGACAAAAAGACCTTCGGGCATGAAGATCATCACTATGATCAGGATGGCTCCATAGACAACAACATCCCATTCACCGAACCCGAGCAGCAGCTCGTCGCTCAGTATGCGAGTGGTGCCAGCCCCGAAGATGGCGCCCCAGATACTCGCCAGACCCCCTATCACCGCCATCACCACAAACTTGACCGAGGCGAGGAAGTCGAAGGGCTGGGGGCTGACGAAGCGTAGGTGGTGGACGAGGAGGCTTCCTGCCAGTGAGGCATAGACGGCGCTCAGCACGAAGATCTTTACCTTGAACCGGGCAACATTAATGCCTACCGACTCGGCGGCAGCCTCACTGCCGTGAATGGCCCTGAGTGCTCGGCCTGACCGCGACCTGACGATGTTCTGTGAGATAAAAAGCACAGCCAGGCAGAAGAACCAGACAAGGAAATACCGTTTGAAGGAGGTATCGAAGATAAAACCGCCGATGGAAAGGTAGGGAATTCCTGCCATGCCATCGGGTCCGCCGGTGAACTGGCTGAGTTGCCCGAACAGTATCCACATAATAATTCCCAGACCCAGTGTGGCCATGGCTAAGTAGTTACCTCTGAGCCTGAGTATGGGATAGCCGATGACATAGGCAAAGGCTCCGGTAGCTATAGCTGCTATCAGCATTGCCAGCCAGGGGTTGACGCTATAGGTCTTGCTCAGGACGGCGGAGAAATAGGCGCCCAGGCCGTAGAAGGCAGCCTGTCCCAGAGATACCTGCCCGGTGTAGCCCATCAGGAGGCACAGCCCCACCGTGACCATGGTGCTGATGCCGATGAAGATCATGATGGTGGTGTAGTGACCCAGGAACCAATCGAAGGGTATCAATATCAGGAACGCCAGCAGGGCAGCAATCACCAGATAAACCCACTTACCCTTTACCATTGCCAGCATCAGCCTGCCTCCTCCGCCGCCAGCCTGCCCGACCTGATTAGCAGTATTAGAAGCAGTACTACCAGGGCGATAACGTCCTTATATGCCGAGGTAAATGGGCCCCAGTCGAGTCCCACCGCCAGGGACTCAATGATTCCCAGCATAATGCCCCCGATAACCGCTGCAACGGGGCTCTTGAAGCCGCCGATGGATGCTGCCACAAAACCCTTGAGCCCCAGCATGACACCTACGTTGTATGAGGTAAGGGTGAGCGGTGCCATAACCACACCGCCGATACCGCCAAGGGCTGCCGCTATGGCGAAGGCGATGAGAGCCATTGCTCTGGTATTGATTCCCACCAGGCCCGAGGCCCTTGGGTTTATGGCACATGCCTTAAGCGCCTTACCCACCATTGTACGGGTAAGGAAGAGGTGTAGCAGAATGGTCACTACCAGCGTGGTGCCGATTATCCACAGTGCCTGGGGGTGAATGTAGGCCCCCAGGAAGGATATGGATTCATCCCCGGTGAAGTAGGGGGGGCGTACGAAGTCCACTCCCCATAGCACCGCGGCGATTCCGCGGATAAAGATAGCGACTCCGATGGTGATGATAATGAGGCTGATAACCGAAGCCTTCCTGGCGGTGCGGATGGCGAGCAGATACATAATGGCGCCAACCGCCGCAGCGATAAACACCGAGAGGAGCAGGGCGGGAACAAGGGGAATGCCGGTGGAGCAGGCGAGTGTAAATGATAGCATGCCCCCGATCATTACAAATTCGCCCTGGGCGAAGTTAATGATGCGGGTTACGGCATAGATAATGGTAAAACCCAACCCTATCAGGGCGTAGATGCTGCCCTGGGTAAGACCGGATACGAGGTACTGAAGGAACTGGTCTGCTGACATACATCAGATCTCCCTGCGGTATTACCAGACGACAAGGGGGAAAGTGCAGCTTTCCCCCTTGCTCACATCCAGAGTCTATCAGACAGTCGGTTTTTTACTTGAGCCAGGTCCACTCCCCATCGACGATCTCGTACATGACCAGAGAGCCTGGGGCCATTCCCAGATGGTTGGTCGGCGACATGGTGAATACACCGCTGACGCCGACGAAATTGGTAATCCCCTCCAGTCCATCTCGGACCGCAGCCCTGGCCTCTGAGAGGGTTATGCCATTATCGATTCCCTCCAGCGCCATAACTACCATTTTTAAGGAGTCGTAGGCATGTCCGCCGAAGGTATTGATCGTGCCATTGCCGTAGAGTGCCTCGTAGTCATCCCGGTATTCTATTAGGACTTCCTTCTGAGGGTCGCTGTCTGGAAGTTCGTCAACGATTAGCAGCTTACCGGCGGGGAAGATGACCCCGTTGGCGGCATCCCCTGCCGCATCAATAAACGCCTGGTTGGCAATACCATGGCTGCAATACAGGGGGATAGCCATCTGTAGCGTCTGCATGTCCTTGGCAACTGCGGCGGATTCCTTGTCGGTAGCCCAGCATACTACCGCTTCCGCATCGGTACCCCCAATATGGGTTAGCTGCGACTGCATGCTGGTGTCGCCCTCGGCAAATGTTTTGTCATCCACAACAGTGAGCCCGTAGTCGGGAGCATCAGCTATGAGGATGCCCCTACCGGTAGTTCCATACCCGGAGGTGGCGGTTATGAGGGCTATCTTGGTTATATTTGCTTTTTCCTCGAGATAGGTGTAGATTTCGGTGATCGCCTCTTTATCGGACTGCGGGGTCTTGAATATCCAGTAGCGATCCTCCACCGGTTGCACAATGCCGATGGTGGCAGCGCAGGAAACCAGTGGGATCTCTGCCGTGGTCACTGTGTCGATTATGGCCAGGCTATTCCCGCTGGTGGTGGGCCCAATTATGGCCAGCACCTCGTCCTGCTCAATAAGCTTACTCGCCAGTGTGACGCACTTTTCGGTATTGGTCTCGTCGTTGTAGACAATTACCTCCAGGGTGTGTCCGTTGATTCCACCCGCATCATTGATCTGGTCCACCATCATATTTACCGTGTTCTCTTCAGGTACGCCGAGATTTGATGCAGCACCGGTAGTAGAGAACAAGGCGCCTACATAGTATATACTTCCTTCTTCTATTATTGTTTCAGGCGCGCAAGCGGTTACTCCAACAGCAACCAGTGCTAGCATCAGGGTTAGGGTTGCCGACCACTTCATGTACTTCTTCAATTGCTTTCCCTCCTTTCTTGGGTTGCCTAAAATATATCGGACTGTTCATTCTTTGCATGTCCATTACATGGCATCCCCCCTTCCTGCTGCAATTTCGCAGAGAGTATAGCACACAAAAACGGGGTGTGCAATATTTACGTTGCGCGGTGTCCAGGACATCAGCACTAAATAAGCTGCGGAAATTATTGCAGACCCACGCCTGAGTCTCGTAATCACGATATGGGCGGCTATCGCCAAAGGCAGGAGCTACTGTGGCGTGCTATGTATTGACCCAGCTCCTCCTGGGTGAAACCATCCGGGGCAGGCTAAAGGTCATGTACCTTATCATCTGGCTGGCCCGCTCCGGGTGTCTCAACGCTGGCTGCTCCCCGATAGCCATCTGTGTTAGGTCGAGTATGTGATACACAGGAGGGGCCATAGGATAGAGCTTCCGCGCCACCGATAGGTACAGTTGACAGACGCTGCAATATGTGACCACCATATTTGCCCCGGTTTTTCTGGCCTCGCCCAGCCTTCTTAGAGACCAGGCAATAATATCTATGGGGCTGTAGCGGCCGGCCCCGTTGCCAAAGCCACAGCACAGCGCCAGCTCCCGGTTGTGCTCCATCTCAATCACGCTATACCCCAGCTCTTCAAGCAAGCGGCGCGGCATATCCATGAATTGTGGGCCCAGGGTCTTGGCGTGGCATGGGTCCTGCACGGTGACCGTTCCTTCTGCGTGCTGACTGATCTTTATCTCCCCCCGCTCTATCTTCTGCCACAGGTAGTCCAGCAGGTAGACCTTTTCGAAGTCGAAGCTCACCCCAAAATATTGAGGTAGCAGGTTTTGCATCATGTTGTAGCCGGCGATGCAGAAGTAGACCACCCTCTTCAGGTTCAAGTCCCGGTATCGCTCTTCGAGGTAGTGCGCCTGTCTCTCGGCCTTATCCAGGATGCCCATTCTAAAGTAGACCTCTCCGCAGCACAGGTCAGGGGCGGTGAAAATTGGAAGGTCGGAAAATAGGGAGCTGAAAGTATAGTATGGCGCCATCTTAAGGTTGCATCCGGCGAAGAGCGCCTGCGGCTTCGAGGCCAGCTCGGGGCGGGAGAGGTCGTGCCACTCCCGGAGCGCTCTCTGCTCATCGGGGCGTGCCTTTTGCATCAGTACCTGGAAAAAATTACCTGGCGAAAGGGGCAGGGCCATAAAACCCCTCTGGGGCAGACCCTTCCTCTGGTATCGCTCAAACCAGCGGAACAGTATGAGTCCGTAGGGATTGGCCCCTTTGGTGCAGATATGATTACAGGCAAAACAGGTGGAGCAGTGGTCGAGAACAACCCTGCTCTCCTTACCGTCGATCAGGTGACCGATCTCTCGCTGCGCCTCGGCCTCACTCAGATCGATAACCGGGCATTTTACCAGGCAGTCGCCACAGCGGTCGCATGCCTCCTCATTGAAGAAATCCTTTAGCTCAGCCATCGCTCTTCACCCCCTTCGCATTAGTTTTGGTTACCATTTGTTGTCTGCATTTATTATTAAGAGATTACTGAAGATGCCTTCTTGGAACGGTGAAATCCGTATTTGGATTCATGCGATGCTACGTACATAAATGCTAGGGTAGGTCCTTCATATAAAATCGCTTCCTTAAGAACACCTTGGGGAACTGGTTGATTACGACTCCTTTGAACATCGAGCGCGACCTCGCCTTATGGCGCCTTGCCGGCACTTCGCCGGTTGCAATCTGGAGCAGCTCGAGTATATGGTAGACCGGTATCCGGTTGGGATAGACGATTTGCCCCACGGTAAGCATCTGGAGGCAGCCGGCACAGTAAACCGCCAGAGCCTGCGCCTTTGTCTTCCTGGCGAGCCGCAGCGTCCTTATGGTGGCCAGGGTGATGTTCCAGGGATGGTAGCTTGAAGAGTAGCTGAACCCGCCCCCGATACCGCAGCATAGCGCTTGCTCACGACAGAGGTCTTCTTCCTTAACGGTGGCTCCGGCCTTTTCCAATAGCCTTCTGGGGACATCCATATACTCGTCCCCGAAGAGTTTGCCGTAGCAGGACTCCTGGATAGTAACGGTCATGTTTAGCGGCCTCGCGATCTCAATTTCACCCCTCTCTATCCGCTCCAAGAGCCAGGGCAGCATGGGCCGAACCTCGAAATCGAGCTTCAGGCCGAACTTGGGCAGCACGTTGGTAAACATGTTATAACCGGCGGTGCAGGGAATGACCATCTTCTTAAAACCGAGCTTTTGGTGCCAGTCCTCCAGACGCTTGGCTGCCCTCTCCACCATCTCGTACTGCCCGGTGCGGTAGTAGGTCTCGCCACAGCATAGCTTCAGTGACCCCCGGATATTCATGCCGTCGAGGAGCCTGGTCTGGGTAAGGTAGGGAACGGTAATCACATTGCAGCCGGGGTAGAACACCTCATCGCAGGGCGAGCTATCCTCCCAGGACTCGACCAGCGCCTTCTCGTCCCGGGGAAGCCGATCTAGGACGTAGGTTCTAAAGTTGAGCTTGCTATCTGGGGTGTAGTATAGGGCCCTTATGGGAAGGCCCCGGCGCACCGATTTCTCGTGCCAGACATCGAGGATTGCCTGAGTGGGATTTAAACCCTCGGGGCAGATGAGGTTACAGGCGAAGCAACTGGTACATTTCTGCAGCACGTGCTCTGTATCCTGACCGCTGGTGAGCCGTACTATCTCAGCCTTGGCCACCTCCAGGGGCAGGTGCATCACCGGGCACTGGTGAAAACACTCACCGCATAGGGTGCATTCCTCGGCATTGAATCTATCGAAAAGGTCCATAGAGAAACCCTCTCTGGCTCTAACCTGCCTGCATATTATGCCACATATCCAGCTTGTTGATGGTGTGGCGTTAGAGGGGCAATAATATCGTCCTTAGCTCATTATTCTCCCGGTTGATTCAAGCCTACCCGGATCCGCCTTACCGGACAGCTCCTCAGGATAGCTTCATTAGTCTCTTTAGCTGAGCGACCGCCTGCGGCAATACCTCCCCTGTTGCCTCCTCAAACCGCGTGTGGACGACCCGGTCGAACGGGGTTTCACCCCGGTTTATGATGACCAGCCTTGCTCCCGATTCGAGAGCCACTCTGGGCATGTCGGCAGCAGGTGTGACCACCAGGCTGGAGCCAGCGACCACAAAGAGGTCGCAGCTTCGTGAGTGCGAGTAAGAATCCTCCAGCTCCCTCTGGGGCAGAGACTGGCCAAAGTCGACCACGCTGGATGCCAGCTTGCCCCCGCAGGAGCACCTATCCAGTTCAAGAGATCTGTCCACTTGGGCCTGGCAGCGACTGCAGCGCAGCTTGCTCACGTTACCGTGCAGCTCTGCCAGCAGTTCAGGCCGTATCCCTGAGCTCAGGTGGAGGTTATCTATGTTCTGCGAGATGAGGAAGCTCAGCTTGCCCATTTTCTGGAGCTCAAGGATAGCTATATGTCCCTCATTGGGAGCGGCCGAAGAGAAATCCCTGGTTTTTGTAGGGAGCCCTTTTGCCTGCCGGGTCCATATGCCGTCTGGTCCGCGGAAGTCGGGCAAGCCCGACTCCGTGCTGCACCCGGCACCGGTAAAGACCACCAGGTGTTCTGCCTCGAACATCCACCGGGCCAGTGTCTTGATTCGCTGGTCTAAGTCCGACGATACCATATCCTTCCAGCACTAATATGGGAGCCTGGGGAGCAGCCGGGGTATCCCACTGGTTGCTTCTCACTCCTCTATTGAGAACTGCCAGCGGCAGCATATGCTTTTCCCGTATGTCTCGGGGGGCAGCTCAATGGGGACGACCTTGCCATTGGGGTTGAAGCACTGGATCATGATTTGAAAAAGCTTCGGGTCCACCTGCCGGCAGATGACATTCTCCCTTCCTGAGCCCTCCCGTTTTAACGCCTCTAGAGTGGGACATTTAAGCACGGTGAAGTTCAGCCTGTTTTCACCCTCGCGGGTGAGCCTGTATTCCAGGTTGGCGAACCAGGGCGAGAATCCCAGGGCGGTGGCGAAGGCTTCCAGGTCACTACCCTTTATGTTCCGGAGCGGCATCAGCCTTTTGAGCTCGTATGGGGTGTATTTCTCCCATACCCAGATATCACAAGCGGTAGCGGTATCCTCGTCCACTTTTTCCCTGACTGCCAGATACCAGAAGGCATCCACCGCCAGGAACAATTTGGAATACAATCGGATGAGATCAACTAGCTCTGCTTTGGAGAGTTCCTCTAGTTGTGCCTTGGATTCTACTGGCCGTACGCCTTTTTCTTCCTTCATAACTACTTCATTACTTCCAGTTCTTCAGCACCTCGCGGGCGCTATTGTAACCTGGCACGGCCGTCACCCCCGGGCCGGGATGGCAGGCTGAGCCACAGAGATAAAGGTTTTCCACCGGTGTTTTGTATCCTGACCACCCTACAACTGGCCTGAAGTCAAACATCTGGCCGGGGAGAAGCAGGCCGTGAGCATAATCCCCCCTGGTAATGCCGCACATCTTCTCAAAATGCATCGAGGTGAAGGCTATCCGGTCCACGATGGCGTCCTTTAGATTCGGTGCATATTCGCTCATCTTGTCTATCATTTTGTTGGTAACTTCTTCTTTCTTCCGGTCATGCTCATCTCCCGGGGGCAGGATGGGGAAATAGAATGAAAAGAAGGTAATTGTGTGATATCCCGCTGGCGCCATGCTATCGTCCCAGATACTGGGGATATAGTAAGCAAACATCGGGTCTTCCGGTATTTTCCCCCATTTAATCGCGTCTGTACAGTGCTGGTAGTGCTCCGGGCCGCGGGTATAGCTCATAAGCCACCTTATATTGTCCTCGTTGACAAAGGCAAGGTCCCCGGCGAATTCAGGTAGCTCTTTCAGAGTACAATGAACCTGTATGAACGGAGTACCGTACTTTATCCCCTTGACCATGCGGACGAAATAAGAGGGCAGGTTGTCCTCCCCAACCAGGCCTATGAAGCTGGCGTAGGCATCGAGATTAGAAAGTACCACCTTGGAGGTTATCCTTTCACCGTTACTGAGCTCTACCCCCACAGCCTTTCCGTTTTCTGCCAGGATCCTCCTGACCTTGGCATTTAGCCTGACCTCACCGCCTTTTTCCTCAAAGGACCTCTTCAGGGCTTCGGAGACCATACCCATGCCGCCCCTGGCCAGCTTGTAGAACTGTCCAATGCCAGCAGGAACGAGGTGGTAGGCCAGGGAAAAGGCGGTCCCCGGTTCGTAGGGGCCCAGGGAAATTGCATCGGTGGACATCCCGGCAAACATAGACTTAATCAGCTTGTGCTTCTGCGGGTCGGGGAAAAACTCATCGACTATATCCATGGTGCTGGCATAGAAGCACTTTCTCAGGGCGTCTTTAACCTCGGGGCTGGGAGCGGCCTCGATTATAGCGCCTATGGAGGGTGGTGGATCGAAGCGCGCTGCATTCCACGCCTCGGCGAAGGGACGGCAGAATTCAAGCACGCCCATCATCCCCTCCAAAGCGCCTTCGCCATGGTCCTTTTGCAGATGATTAATAAGTTTGCCCGGGTCGTTATAAAGGACAAACGGGTTTTCGTCAGGTACGCCGAAGTTACAAAAAGAGGTTGTGGGCTCGATAACCTCAAGGCCGTACTTTTCTAGCTCCAGGACATCCATTATTTGCTGGCTGAAAACCATGAACGCCCAGGCGCCGACATTGTGCCTGAAACCCTTAATAACCTCTCTGGTGGCTGCCATTCCACCCACGTATCCATTCTTTTCCACGTCCAGCACCTTCAAACCCTCTTTGGCCAGAATGGTGGCAGCGGCAAGGCCATTGTGTCCCGCTCCTACAACGATCGCATCGTAATCAGCCATTTCAAAGCTCCCTTCGCTTGTCGGCATCCGGTGACCAACGCACCCGACGTTTTAATGCCGGAAAAGCAATATTGTTAAAAAGAACGCTATTGCCGACGTGTGGTTCTCCTCTCAAGGTAGTACCTCTGCACCATCGGTGCTACCCGCAAACCGGAGCTTACTGCCTGGTGTGTGCCGATGAAGGCCCGGCCGCCAGCATCGTGGCCCACGTAGAAGAGCCCGGATATCGGCGACCTGGCTGAAGGCTTGTTCTTGCCGCAATAGCCTACGGTCACCGCCAGTCCCACTGCCTCGCCCCCCAGGCCTGGCAATACTGGATCCCTGCTCAGGGTTGCTACCTGAGCAGGGCCAACATATCCTTCCCTTGATTCAATATAGGGGACCGCTTCGGGGAACATCTCCTCGAATTGCTGGTCCACCTTCTTCTGCAGCATCTTTATTTCTTTGGCCTTCGGGTCGGGCGAGCACCAGGTACCGACCAGTAGCATCTGTTTGCCCGGGGGCGCCATGTCAGGGTCGAAGTTGGATGGAACTACCCCATAGAGGGATATGACATCGGGGATCTTCCCCATCGACATATGTTCCAGCCGCGCCACGTCCAGGTAGCTATCCTCGGATGTCCCTAGATACATGCCGTGCTCCAGTACCGGCTTACTGAAAATGTAGCGCTGGCAGGTGAATCCCAGGCTGGGGACAATGTCCTTCACATAGTTCACGTATCCCCTGTCGAAGTGCTCTTCCCCCACTAGCTTGAGCACCGTAGGTTGGATGCCGGCATTGCTTACCACGATCGGCGCCTTGTATACCCGGTCTTTAGTAGCGACGCCGCTGACCCGGCCGTTATCGACGAGGATCCTCTCCACTCTTGCATTGGTCCGTACCTCGCCACCGTTGGATTTGAGCACATCGACTATATCCTGGACCAGGCGCGCGTAACCGCCCTTGGGGTAGCCCGTTGTGCTGCTCCCGAATATAACCATGATCCTTGCCAGCTCTGACATGGCAACCAGTTCATAGAGGCCGGTCGCCATGAGGTTGGCGTCTACAGCAAAGAAACCGTAGAGTTGGCGCGGTATATTATCGTGCCGAGCGAGCCATTGCTGAACGCTCACCTCATCGAGTTCATCCTGTTGCTCAGGGGTCATGAGGGCCATTTCGGCGAGAACCCCCAGCGCCACCTCGCGTTCCTTGGGTTCAAGCTGCCACGAGTTGAACATGTTCTCGGTGGGGTCCTTTTCCTGCTTCCCCGCCACATTTACCATGGTTACCCACTCCCCCTCTGGGCGTCGATACATCAATGCTTGCGTTTTCAGCATGATATTGAGCTTTGACTCTATTCCAAGCTGCCTGAAGGCATCCACGAAAGGCCCCAATTCGACAGGTATCCCGTAGGTAGGCCACATCTCTCCCTTGAAGCCTTTCACCGAGATGCCCATCTGCTTGCCGCCGACACGATTGTTCTTGTCGAGCACCAGTACCTTGAGCCCTGACCTGGCTAGCAGCGCACCGCAGACAACACCCCCCAGGCCCGCTCCTACTATGATAACATCGAGTTTTTCTGCCATTTTACGCCTCCTTTTTCTCTATTTAACGGTTGGGCACACTTGAGAAGTGCCTAAGCTCGCTATCCCGACCTGACGGGATGCGTCTTGAAGTATTGTAAAACCGTTTTGGCTACGTTCAAGCCGGACGCTACCGCCAGGTTGTTGGCAAAGAAACCGGTACTGCCCGCATCGGCACCGACATAGAAAAGCCCGCTGATGGGGGCCTTTGCCGAGGGTTTGTGCCTGCCGCACTGACCAACTATCTGCCCCAGACCGATGCACTCACCACCAGCGCCGGGAATCACTGAGTCCCTGCTGAGAGCAGATATGTGTGCTGAGCCGTAGTACTCTCTCTCCTCAATGTGCTCGAATACATCGGGCCAGATCCTGGCAACCTCGGCCTCCACCTTGTCCATCCAGGTCTTGGGGTCAACCTCAGGGTCGGCGGGGCATGAGATGCCCGTGTGTACGAGTTGCTTGCCAGGTGGAGCCATGCCGGGGAAGAGTGAATTGGTCGAGATGAAAACGTATATTTGTTCCGGCATCTTACCCGATATCTCCTTTGTTATGTGGTCCGTAGTGGATACGGTATTATCGGAGAAATAGACGTAAACGGGGTATTCCATTACTGGCTTGCTCAGGATGTATCTGGCCCCGGCGAAGCCGAGACTGGGTACTAGATCCCTCACGTAGTTCATATAGCTCCTGTCGAAATGCTCCTCTCCCACCAGCTTCAGCACCGTCGGCTGTATGCCCGCATTGCTCACAACTATGGGTGCGTAGAAGTCACCTTTCTCAGTATGAACGCCGCTCACTCGTCCGTTCTGCACCACTATTCGCTCGACCCTCGTTTCTAACCGAACGTCACCGCCGTTTGCCCGGGCTACCCCGGCTATGGCCTCATACATTGCGCCGAGGCCGCCTGCGGGGTAGCACCCGCTTCCCCCGGTGATGAGCTGCTGGAAGATCTTTACCACCTCGGATGCGCAGCCGACGTCGCCCGGGACTTCTATAGTGCCTTCGCTTTGGAGGGTAGCGATGAAGGAATAAACCGATCTCGGAATGTTGTAACGGTCGAGGAACTCAAGGGTGGAGACATCGTCCAGGAGGTCCCGGTCTTGGGGAGACATCAGAACAATCTCCCCGAACAGTCGGAGAACCTCCTCCATTTCGGTTTCCTTTACACCAAGTAGGCTGAAGAGTTCTTGCTGGTCAGTGGGGTGACCGGGGCCACGCATTATCATGGTCCTTATCTCGCCCGACGGGGTCTCATAGTGCATTATTCCGAAGGGGTCGGGCTGGATAATCTCCACCTGCTCCTCCAGCCCCAGCGCCTTCAGCGCGGCATGGATTTGAGAATCAGCACCGGGACACGGCCAGATCGGGTAGTATTCATAGCGAAACCCCCTTTTGGAAAGGGTCATGGCTTTGCCGCCAACCTGGGAGTTCTTGTCCAGCACGAGGGTCTTGAGGCCACGCTTGGCCAGCAGCGCTCCACATGTTACACCCCCGGGCCCTGCCCCGACCACGATCACATCATATTTACCAGCCATCCTAATCCTCCTTTGCTGTGGTGTAGCGCTAGCATAAAGACCTGGAGATAAAAAATCAAGGGGGTTTCGGGGATGTTTGCTTCAGTAACAGGGGGCAGCAGTGGCGGAATATGTTATCGTGCCAACGGTAGTTACAAAATTGCAGCCTGAGTTGGTTATGGCAGGACAGTGCATTTGGCTATATTAGCGCGTATAAATCGTTGTTGTTAGATAATTCCCCAGTCTCTGTAGCCCTGCTGGATAACAGCGAGGTATTCCGGCGAAGGTTTGGTTTCTTCCGATTGTTCGCGCATGATGTAGGTAACGACCTCCACCGCGTCACCAAGGTCGGTAAATACGGTTTTAGGCCTTCGTTCGTATTTTGACCCTTCAAACATGTCCAGTTTCGCCAGACAGCCCTCTGATACCTCGTAGACAGCACCGATAACCTTCTCCCCTTTAGAGAGCTTGATGCTGGCGACCCCTCCGCGCCAGTTCCTCGACCAGCCGGTAAATATTAACTGGTGATTGGGCAGGGTGGCGGTGAACTTTGGCTGGCTCCCGGGGCAGCGTTCCGACATCTGCCCGCGATTTAGATTTGAGGCATACGCAAAGTAATACACTCTATCGACTCGCGCACCGTATAGCTGGCTTCTTGCCGATGCTCCTCATCATTTCTAAACCAGACGCCCATTAGTTGAAATTTTTCTTACAAATGCAAAGCACATGCTACACCGAAGTGTTACAGCACCGCAGGCTACTATTGGATAGACTGGACATTGCTACTGCCTGATACAATTTTACTTGGATCACAATCCCTTATGGTGATTGACCGGAACTGAACGCACCTTTTAGAGTGAGAAAGGGTTAAATTCTTCGCCATTTAACCTTGGCGTATCGATGCAGACGATTAAATCAGGGCTATCCGCTGATAATTTGTATCCCCACAACTTAGTTTATAGAACTCTGAAATTATCGCCTGAGCCGTTGAAATTTGATGCGTTTGGAGCGATTCAGGGACGGGGGCGACACCATAGAATTAGTTAATTCGAGTGGCACCCTAATTGGGGGACGCGGGGACAATCCCGGTAAGCTATCTGTACGGTGGCGGGGGTGGGATTCGAACCTGCGAAGCCTGTTGGCGGCGGATTGATGGTCTGCTCAGATGTTTCTAAATTGCTTAACAAAATGACTGCCTCACAGATAGCGTAGTTATGCAATTTAAGCAAACCATACATCTCCCCAGTTAAGAAAAAAAGCAACCGCCCTCCCACAAATTGCTCCTGGCGCTAACGGATTACCATTATACCACCTACAGGGGGAAGAGTGTAGCCAATATGCCTAGTGCAATTGACCTCTTTCCAAAAAAATAGAGGGTAAATAGCACATCGCTGGGAACGATAAACAGGTTTTACAGGCCCTTTTTGACAAAGGCGATTCCTGCTATAGGGCTAACCCCAATGCCCGGCACAATAAACGACTACATTAACTGATGGGATTTCTCTCCAGGCGGTAAACATGCTGACTTCCGAGAGATAAGGGTATTCTATAACTGAACAGGTTATTCAGTCACTAAGCCCTATCCCCCCAACCTAAAAAGCAGGTAAGAATAACAAATCAGTCGGTCTTAGATTCATTATTATACTGGCTGCTAGTAGTATTATTCCCAGAGCCACTCCCCCATCCCCCACTCCCATGAAAACTCCAGAGTCAATGTTAATATCATTTATTTGGCCAGTCAAACTATCAGCTCCTACAAGGCTTGTTGCACCTGCCACAACCAGGAGAACACCGATGACCGTCAGGATGACAAGTAGAATGCGACCTACTACCCACATAATTTATTCCTTTGAGCTCCTCGCTGCGATTTCTAAAAGCACCTCTTCCTGCGCCCCACCATCTTTTAGCCCCAACGCAGATGGTGTGAAGAAAGCGTCCACCAAAGCCTAAAAAACCCTATCAGGGTAAGAAACATACCGACTGCTCTGCCAAGTCACCTAGATAGAACCTGTGAGCTCCAAATATATTTAAAAACCACAGAATCCATATAGCTATAGCGAGGGGCCTATACGCCCCGCTTAAAGGTTTTTTGGGTAAAACCGTACGTCACCATACTTCCTGAGACGATATTCTTTTGTATGTGAATCCTCAGTCTTGTCCGTATGTGATTGTGGCTATAAGCAGGCAGTGCTGGCGAAGGGCTCATGCCTACGGTAACACAAGATGCGGCATTTGTCTGTCGGGAAAGGCTGTATTTTTTGTGGGGAAAGTATGTATTTTTTTATGTGGGGAAACCCCTGACAAAATTTTAGTTTTTTGTAGGGAGGGTTTGAAACATGTCAATGCCGGAGTGCGTGCTGTCAGGCTCAGGGATGCGGGTTGGCTGGATGCGGGCTGGTGGCAGCCTCATAGGTGCAACAGTGGGGTTGTGGATTCCTATCAAAAGGTGACTGGTATGCTTTTTATAGCTAAGGTGGCATTAAGGTAGGTTGTATGGGGTATAACATGGGGTACGAAAAGAGGGGCCACCCATTTTCGGTTTTCGGACAGCCCTTCGCAATAAACGTGGTGGACCTACATGGAGCGATGCCGGGCGATGCAAACCTGAGCTAGGTATCCAGCTACTCTTTCCCGTTTCTCAACATCGCCTGCTTGCACGTACCAAATGCAGCTTGGCTCCCCATGCCAGCCATTTTCTGTCGTAGCATCAGCAAGTCCGGAAACACCTGCTCGGTCTGCCCATTTCTTATTGGTATCTATAACAAGTGACTGTTTTGCTTTCCTCCATTGAGCAGAGGCAAAATTCCTTGTAGAATAAAACGACCATCCAATATCTGTTTTCCATTCATGGAGTATTACCTTGCGATGAACCCTTCTCTCGATTCGATTTGCAATTATTTCGCAGAGTTCATGAGCTTTAGAATGTTCCCAGAAATACTTCTCGTACTTTAGCAGTACACGACTTATTTCGTCCTCCAATTACCAAACACCTCATATTATGCTGTGGTGAGCATACTACTGGGGAGTATAGGCTGTCAATGCCGTGGGTAAAGATATAAGAGGCTACACATACTTGGGTAGCCTCTATGATCCGCTTGTCTGGGCTTCTTATGTCTGACACACTAAATTAGGAAATATCTGGGCACCATTTTCATGTAATCCACATACTCTTGGCCGAATCTCTTTATATTCAACTTCTCTTCATTTAGTACACCGAGATGACTGAAAGCCACATACAAAGCCCAGTAAACCCACAATATGATGTAGATAATTGATTCTGGGTGCCAGCCCATGACAATTACGCCTAGAATACAGATGATACCTGCTAGGACATGGGAGTTTCTGCTCACTTTATAGATACCCCAATCCACAACGGCTTTCTTCCTCTCAGGGTGCTCTCTCATAGCGATATAGCCTAGGGCAAAGACCACTTCCCCAATGACAATAATGGCCAGCCCGATCCAGAAAGCCAGATTAATGCTATATGTGACAAACCACGTTAATACCCATCCTGCAATGAACATTGTATAGAAAGCTGTCATCCATGGTCTGTTTGGCCCAGGACCAGTCATCCTTTTCGCTCTTATGATTCCAAAAAGAAGCCAACTGACGACAAACCACAATATATTCACAAAGAAAAGCCTAAAATACCACTCAGCTTCCATAACATTGTCCTCTTTAAATTCGCCTGGTTAGGCTCTTTGGGCCGCGATTGTTATTAATAAGGCAATGATACTCATGGTGTTATAGCCTGTCAATCCCCCCAAAACAGCGGGGCGCAGGAACAGCCTCAGGGGTGCGGTTGGCTTGATGAGGGATAGTTCACATCTGCCAGGCACCAGCGACAGTAGCAGATGTATGGGTGCAGCAACTAGTTATCTGTGTTAATCAGATTGTGTAAATTCTTGCTGATAAATAGATAATAAGGGCAATACCCAATCCAAGAGTCCAAAGGTTTATAAACAGTTCAAATCTCATTTGATTTAGGGTTGCGACCAGATGATAGAGTCTGTTTTGTATGTTAAACGTAATATCCATAAAGGCCAGGAATATCAGAGAACTCGCTGCAAGTAAAGAAAATACTATACCATAGGTTTGTCCTAGTAGCAGTCCAATAGCGCCTACTAGAGCGCAGGCTGCCATCCAGATATCGGCAGGTGGAAAGGCTCTCTCGAACTTAATATACCAATCCTCTTTGACGGTATGAACGCTTCCTCTAAGGTAGAAATCAGACCAATAGTAGACTACGCCAATCGCCGTTAAGATTAGTAGCGTGGACATTGTTATTATCATAGCTAACTCCCTATGCCGCTTTGTATTGAATATAATCTTGTCCTGGTAGACCTGTCAATGTATGTTGCATTAGAGAGATAGGAGAAAGTGGAGCCCATATATGTTACAACGATAAAATCGCTCTGTCATCTTTGAGGATAGCCAGAAGTTCTATGAACTCACATGGGGTTAAGTACTACCGATTTAAAATTATGGGAATGTATGCCCCTCATACGTTCCCATAACAGTGAATAATTGCTCGTCCGCATCTAAACGAAGCCACCTCGCTTCCACTACATCACTTCTTCTTTGCCTTCTGGAATCTGAAAGCTGATACTCCCGGAGAACTAGTGATAAGGCTCTATCGCATCGGTTCCCCAAGTCTCAGTTATATCGGACTCGGATATGAAATGCTGCGGGTTATCCTTAGATAGAAGCCAGTTTCTTTACCTATTGTTGTGCCCGATGAATCATTGTATTAGTTGGAGCTAATATCGTGAACGCACTCCATAATGACGAGAGAAACATAGGATGAGGTGGGGAATGTGGGCTCTCGTGGAGTTTATGTGGTCGTGGGTGTGAGAGTTGGAGAGAGCAATAGTAAAAGTTCAGCAAAACGTGGTGGCGGGGGTAGGATTCGAACCTACGAAGCCTGTCGGCGGCAGATTTACAGTCTGCTGGTTTTAGCCACTCACCCACCCCGCCCTCTATTCGCCATTCACATCATACAGCCCGAGAGCGGATTCGAACCGCTACCCTGCCGATTACAAGTCGGCTGCGCTACCGTTGCGCCACTCGGGCATTCTTTTTAACTTGAGGGGCTATAAAGCAGTGTGCTGAATGTAATGCGATACGATCTAGACTAGGTAAAGTTATCACCTTTCAATATCGTTGTCAATACAGGTTTTTCCGCCCCGGTACGCTAGTACTGGCGCTATCGCTAACCTGTTGTCGGTGTCGTTACCATAAAATACAGCTTTGGACATTTCGAGGTTTACCTTGTAACCCAGGCGTTCGATCTGGTGTACTAATCTTCGGACGGCCAGAGGTAGGGCTCGTTGGTTAGAGTGGTTACTGCCCTTTTGTTATTCTTACATGATATAGGCCTCGGCCTCGGGGGGACGTGGTATAAAATTTTCCCGCCCGCCCGAATATGTTTTTAATTGGGGTACAACCCCAAACTCCCGCCAGAGGGGAGTCCATAGGGATTCCCCTTTATAACTGTTTCCTGGTGAAACCATTGAGTAGCCTAGAGAATCGTTTCTAGGCGTTGTTGGAGCGGATGCTCCAATCTACACATAATCCTATAATCCCTCTGGACTTCTCTTTATAACTTCTGACTGATGAACCTTAAAATGAGTGAATGTCTTCTCTTCCATTTATCTGGTGTGCCCCCTTATCAAAAGGATGCCCGTCTGTTATACTGCGTGGTCGGGTGGGCGTAGTTCTGAGCTGTAAAGAGTGAGGGGGTGTGGTGGGGGGATTAGAAAAGGATTGGAGGAGAGCACTCACCGGGTATTATATAGATAGGTAGGAGGATGTTATGCCGGTAATCGCTGTTATTGGGGGGCAATGGGGTGACGAGGGGAAGGGTAAGATCGTAGACCTACTGGCGGAAAGGGCGAACATGGTAGTTCGTTTCTCCGGGGGTAGCAATGCTGGCCATACCGTGATTAATCCATATGGCGAGTTCAAGATGCACCTTATTCCCTCGGGTATTTTCCATAGAGGGGTTAACTGCATTATCGGCAACGGTGTGGTAATAGACCTTGCCGTGCTCTTCGAAGAGGTCGAAGCGCTGAAGAGGCAGGATATATCAATGGACAGGCTTTTTGTGAGCGACCGCGCTCACCTGATAATGCCCTATCACCTCCTGATTGACGGACTGGAGGAGGAATCGCGCGGCAGTGGAGCGATAGGGACTACCAGGAGGGGGATCGGCCCTGCCTATATGGACAAGGCGGGCCGGCTGGGGATACGCGCTGGTGACCTTCTGGATAAGGGCGCCTTTCTGGAGAGGCTTAGCTTGGTGCTGGAGCAGAAGAACCGTATCCTAACCCGGGTCTTTGACTCTGAGCCGCTGGCGCTGGAGGAGGTCTATGAAAAGTACTGCCATTATGGTGAGCTCTTTGCCCCCTTCATCAGGGAAACCGATTTAATGGTACAGGAGGCTCTGGAGAGAAAGGATAATATCTTGCTTGAGGGGGCACAGGGAACCATGCTCGATGTTGATTTCGGCACCTACCCCTATGTTACCTCCACCACCACCATGGCGGGGGCTGCTTGCTCCGGAGTGGGACTCAGCCCGCTGAAGCTCAATGGCATCGCTGGGGTGTTTAAGGCCTATACTACGAGGGTAGGGAGCGGTCCCATGCCCACGGAGCTTCTGGACGAGACCGGGGAGCTGATTCGCCAGCATGCCCATGAGCGCGGCGCCACCACCGGGCGTCCACGACGCTGCGGCTGGTTCGATGGGGTGGTGGGTGGCTTCAGCGCCCGCGTAAATGGCTTTTCCTCATTTATCCTCACCCGCCTGGATATACTCAGTATCCTGTCCTCCATAAAAATATGCATTGCCTATCGGCTTGAGGGAAAGACCATTACCAGCCCCCCGTCCAGCGTGGCCGAGCTGGCGAGGTGCGAGCCAATCTATAAGGAGCTTCCCGGCTGGAAAACCGATATCAGCGACGTCCGCCGCTTTGAGGATCTGCCAGTTGAGGCTCGCAAATATGTGGAGATGCTGGAGGGGCTGCTTAATTGCCCTGCAAGCATCATCTCCGTGGGGGAGCGGCGGGAACAGACGATAGTGGTGAGCGAGCTATTTTGAGCGGTCGACCCGGTCGCTGTTTAAAGCTGTTGTGCCTCATGCTGAGGTGGTCTTATAATGAATAATATTGGTTTGTATATTGTTTTTCGAAAGGAGCGATGCTGTGTTGGGTCGCAGAGTCAAAGTCATTTTGGTACTGGTAGCCCTGCTGCCGCCAGCGCTTGCTGGCTGCGCCGGTGAAGGGCCGCAGCCGGTACTTTTTGGCTGTGCGCTGAGCCTGAGCGGCGATCTTGGGGAAACGGGCAGTCTCTATATAGAGGGGTATGAATTGTGGAAGGGGAGGGTGAATTCGGGGGGCGGTATATCGATAGGTGGCGAGAGCTACCAGGTCGACATACTATATTACGATGATGAGAGCGACACCCAGAAGACCGGCGATCTGGTGGAGAAGCTCATCACCGAGGATGGGGTCGATTTCATCTTAGGCCCCTACGGGAGCAGTGCCAACCTCGAAGCGGCTGCGGTGGCGGATGAATACGGTGTCCCCATGGTTCAAGGCGGGGGCGCCGCGGATGAAATCTTCACTTCGGGCTTCGAGTACGTCTTCGGGCTGCTGAACCCAGCCAGTGATTATTTTAACAGCATCCTGGAATGGGGGACCGACATCGAACCGGGGCCGAATACGGTGGCCATAGTGTCTGCGGATGACGTCTTCTCTTTAAGTGCCGCTGGGGGGGCGGAGCAGTATGCCGGGGAATTGGGATACGATGTGATCTCACTTGCCACATTCGAGAAGGAGGGCGACCTGCCTGGTATTCTGGGTAACCTCACAGATGATGATCCGGACATGGTGCTCTTCTCCGCACACTTCGAGGAGGCGTTGTCCTTCATCCAGACTGCCAAGGATGTGGGGTTAAGCCCCAACATGTTCGGTATCACCGTGGCACCCTCAGACCCTGCTTTCGTCGATGAGCTGGGGGCCGATGCCGATTACGTATTCGGCACCTCACAGTGGGTATCTTACCTGTCCTATAATGGCTCTGTATTCGGAAGCGCTGAAGGCTACGCCCAGCTTTTCCAGCAGGAGTACGGAAGGGAGCCGGATTACCACTCGGCTGCTGCCAGCGCCTGCGGGGTGAGCTATCAGCTTTCCCTGGAGCAGGCAGGTTCGCTTGACCGTGATGATGTCAGGGATGCGCTGGAAGCACTAGATGCCGAGACCTTCTACGGGCGAATTAATTTTGGAGCTGATGGAAGGATAGCCGATTGCCCCATGGTGGCAGTTCAGATTCAAGGTGGAGATATAGTTATCATTTTCCCGGAGAGCCTTGCAACCGGTTCGGCGCTTTATCCTGCTCCGGGGGATGGCACGCTATAATAGTAGCTAGCCGCTGTGAACATTTTAAACTTTACAAAAGGGTTGGAAACTTCTGAGCGCCGCCTCATCATGGCCGACGACCTGTTGTCGGCCTCAGTTTTGGGAGGGAGTTGAGATGAAGATGGAATATATTCACCAGGAGCTTGGCAAGGATGTAAATGCCCTGGCGGGGTACTATACTCCAATGAATGAGTTCAGGCTGGAGCATGGTGGGAGAGAGGTGCTTTGTGTAACCGGGCTCGGGGTTATTGAATCCAGTTGCTGTGGCACCGGTGGCTGCGCCTACGCAATTGTGCCCGGATACATTGTAAACTGGAAATACAGGGTCAGCGATACAGGTATGCCGGTTTCCGAGGTGGAGCCGGTCGCCGATAAGGAAACGAGGCAAGAAATTTCGGCCATTCTCCAGGAGGGGCAATACGTCCAGAACGTAGAATTCTGGTAGAATAACGGCGCTTTAAGGATTTACCAAGACGGGCGCTCACCTATTATTTCGGAGTTCTATGGAGGGGCTTGAGGAGCTATTTAGTTGCCCTGCTGGTATAATCTTGGTAGTGAGCAGTGGGAGCAGACCATAATGCTGAGCGAGCTCACTAACCCGCTTAGGCGTTAGCGCAGTTATCTTTAATCTGGAGGCTGGTCTGGCTTCACGAATTCAAGCGCCTTTATTAGGATTTCGGTAACCCTCAGGTCGCCTAGGACCCTGCCTTCATTATCCAGGACGGGAATAATAGCATCTCCGTAGGCGATCATTCGCTCTAGAGCATCCTGTATTGTGTCGCTTACCTTGACACCAAAGTAGCGCCAATCGCCACGTGCCAGGTCTTTGGCCCTTGTGGCAAGTGCGAGATGAATGATCTCCCCAGTAGATCCCTTTTCCACTCCCAACTTTCCGAAAAGTTGAAAATATAACCACTTGAGGAGATCGGCACGCCTAATTGTCCCAGCGAATCTTTGATGCGAGTCCACAAGGAAAATCGCCCGAAGTTCTGGCCCTTGGGCGAGTCTGGCGATGACTTCCTGTAACGGTGTCCCTTCGGGTACAGATAGCGAGGCCGGCTCGCTGAGATGGTAAACCTCTTCGACTAGGATTGGCTTCATCGGAGCTATACCTTGTTGGAGCCGACCCTCAGACTTTTAGGTCGATGCGGTAGTTTTTAAGCGTCGCCTTGATGGTAGCCGCCGCCTTCTCATCGGGCTCGGTGAGGGGCAGGCGAGGACTGCCCACACTGAATCCCACATGGTTCAGGGCATATTTGATGGGGATAGGGTTGGAAACGACGAAGAGGGCGTCTATCAGGGGAAGCAGGTGATGATGAATCGACGCTGCCTCTTTCATATTGCCGCTAATCAGCTTCTGGAGCATCTCCTGCATCTGATTGCCCACCAGGTGTGAGACCACGCTTATAACCCCATATCCACCCATGGCCATGATGGGAAAGGTATCGCCATCGTTGCCACTATAGACCAGGAAATCCTTACCGGTACTATCGATGATCTTGGCGATCTGGCCCAGGTTGCCGCTTGCCTCCTTGATACCGACTATATTATCGATCTGACTCAGCCTTACCACGGTATCTGGTGCCAGGTTGGTGACGGTGCGGCTGGGCACGTTGTAGAGGATGCAGGGCAGTGAGGTGCTTTGGGCGATGGCCTTGAAGTGGGCGTAAAGCCCCTCCTGGGTCGGCTTGTTGTAATAGGGCACCACCAGCAGTATGGCGTCCACGCCGACCCGCTCCGCCTCTCTGGTTATATTCACGCCTTCCCTGGTGCAGTTGCTTCCCGTGCCGGCCATTACCGTCCCTCTTGCTCCCACCGTTTCCTTCACCGTGGCGAATAGTTTCAGTTGCTCTTCATCGGTCAGCGTGGGGCGTTCCCCGGTTGTGCCGGAAACCAGCAGCCCGTCGCTCCCCGAGTCCAAGAGCGCTAGGGATAGGCGCTTCATCTGCTCATAGTCAACCCCGCCTTCTTCATCGAAGGGGGTTACCATAGCGGTGATCAGTCTGCCCAGCTCATTCATCATATCCAGCTCCTCTCCACCCCTATCTCCGCGATCTGGACGGCATTGAGGGCGGCCCCCTTTCTGAGGTTATCGGCAACTACCCACATGACCAGCCCACGATCGTTGGAGGCATCACGTCGTATGCGTCCCACGAATACCTCGTCCGAGCCCGCGACAGACCAGGGCTGGGGATAGAGGCTAATATTGGGGTCATCGAGAACCCTGACCCCGGGCGCCTCGGCGAGGATGCGCCGCGCTGTGTCAGGGGACATCGGCTCGCTAAACTCGATATGGACAGCCTCACTGTGACCGATGAATATGGGAACCCGCACACAGGTCGCCGAAATGGCTATATTCTCGGCATGCATGATCTTCCTGCTTTCCTCTACCACCTTCCACTCTTCTTTTGAGTAACCATTGTCCAAGAAGAGGTCGATCTCTGGCAGTATGTTGAATGCGATCTGGTGGGGGTAGACGTGGGGCACCACGCTGCGTCCCTCCAGCACAGCCCTGGCTTGCTCGCTTAGTTCCTCCAGGGCGGCAGCACCGGTACCCGAAACTGCCTGATAGCTATCAACGATGAAGCGCTTTATGGGATTGACCCTGTGCAGGGGATAGAGAGCCACCACCAGCTGAATGGTGGAACAGTTTGGGTTAGCGATGATCCCACTATGATTCTTTATATCCTCGGCATTGACCTCGGGAACCACCAAGGGAACATCGGGCTCCATCCTGAAGGCAGCGCTATTATCGATGACCACTGCCCCTGATTGCGCCGCGATGGGGGCGAAGTGGTGGCTGATTTCGGAGCCGGCGGAGAACAGTGCGATGTCTATCTCATCAAAAGACTGTGGCGTGGTCTCCTGGACCTCTATCTCCTCATCATCGACGGTGAGCCTGCGTCCCGCGGAGCGGTCCGAGGCGAATAGTTTAAGTGAGTTCATAGGGAAATTGCGCTGCCCCAGCACCTTTATAAACTCCTGTCCCACCAGTCCGGTGGCGCCCACTATGGCAATGTTGCATTTTTTAATTACCATATCCCTATAATCCTAGCAGTTTCTCAAGGCCATAGACAAGCCCCTTATTTTTTACCACATGTTTTACCGCCATGACAACCCCTGGCATGAATGACTCGCGGCTTATAGAGTCGTGGCTTATTTTAAGAGTCTGCCCCGTTGCCCCCAGGATCACCTCCTGATGTGCTAAATACCCGGGAAGACGTACGCTATGCACGCTGATCCCATCGACCTGCCCGCCGCGGGTGCCGCTGAGGATCTCCTTCTTCAGCGCGGGATATAAAAAAGGCTCTCCACGTGTCTCAACCATCGCTCGTGCAGTGGCCAGGGCGGTGCCCGATGGGGCATCGGCCTTACCCTCATGGTGCTTTTCGATGACCTCGGCGTAATCGAAATATCTGGCTGCCAGTTTCGCCATGTGGATCATCAGAACTGCCCCCAGAGAGAAGTTAGGGGCTACCACTGTGCCGATATCGTTCTGGCGAGTTAACCTTTCGATCTCGTCAAGGTCCTCCGGTGATAGGCCGGTGGTGCCGATAACCAGATTGACGCCGTGCCCGCCGGCGAGGCGCACTGCGGGCATGGTCACATCCCTGATGGTGAAATCCACCATCACATCTGGACTGGTTTGTGAAATTATGGTCTCCAGGTCTCGAGAGGAAGGGATCTCACCGGATTCGTCGGGAAGGAGCAGGTGCTCTCGATCTGCCTTCAAATCCACCGCGCCCGCTGCCTCCAGCTCCGCATCGGAGCACAGGGCCCGCAGGACCTCACATCCCATCCTCCCCTTGGCACCGTGAACCAATACCCTTATCATCGTTGGATAAAACCTCGCTACTCGGTTACCTCTGGGGAGGTTTCCTGCCTCTATCTGGATAACGCCGCGGCGGCCCTCCCCTGGGTCTTCGCTCCAGATCACCGCCCCGGGACCGAGGGGGGGGATTATATAATTTTCCGGGAAAGCCTGGTGCCGCAGTATCCTTCACCATGTCCGTCTTTGAGAGCCCCTGAAGTACGGCGCGGCGTGAGAGGTTTATCCGCCCCATGCGGTCGATCTCTGTGACCATTACCATAATCTCATCGCCCACCTTGACTACATCCTCAACGCTGGGCACCCGGTAGTCGGCAAGCTCGCTGATATGGACCATCCCCTCCTTGCCGGGGAGGATCTCCACGAAGGCGCCGATGTTAATCACCCGGGTCACCTTCCCGGTGTACATAGCGCCAACCTCCACATCCCGGGTCAAATCCTGGATGATCTTGATCGCCTTCTGTGCCCCCTCCTCGCTGGTGGAGCCGATAATTACGGTGCCATCATTTTCAACGTCTATGGTAGCCTTGGTCTCCTCGGTGATAGACCTTATCATCTTGCCCCCGGGGCCGATGACGGTACCGATCTTATCGGGGTCAATGGTTATCTTGTACATCCGGGGGGCATATTTGCTGAGCTCTGGGCGACTGGAGCTTATGGTCTGGCTCATCTTATCCAGGATGAAGCGGCGGGCATCGTTGGCCTGCTTAATCGCGTTCTCGATAACGTGGTAGGGGATCCCTTTGAGCTTGATGTCCATTTGGAGGGCGGTGATCCCCTGGGCAGTCCCCGCCACCTTGAAATCCATATTGCCATAGGCATCTTCCAGCCCCTCGATATCGGTGAGCAGGACAAATTTATCATCCTCGGCGATAACCCCCATGGCCACCCCAGCCACGGGTGCTTTTATGGGAATGCCAGCATCCATAAGGGACAGGACACTGGCGCACACGCTGCCCATTGAGGTCGAGCCATTGGAGGAGAGCACCTCGGAGACCAGGCGGATGGTGTAGGGAAAATCCACCTCACTGGGAAGTACGGGGGCAAGCGCCCTTTCCACCAGGGCACCATGCCCGATCTCCCGTCGCCCCGGCCCACCCATACGTTTAACCTCGCCGTTGGAGTAAGGAGGGAAATTGTAGTGATGCAGGAAACGCTTGGTCTCCTCAGGGCTGATGGTATCGATGAGCTGCTCCTTTCTCATAGAGTCCAGCGTAGCGATGGTCAATACCTGGGTGCCTCCTCGGTTGAACAGCGCCGAGCCATGAGTGCGGGGGAGGAGGCCAACCTCACAGGAGATGGGGCGAACCTCATTCAACCCGCGACCGCCGACACGAGTGCCCCGCACCAGGATTTGGGACCTCACCTCCCTGCGTAACAGGGAATCGAGGGCGGATTTAATCTCCTGAGAGGAGAACTTCTCCTCCAGCTCCCGGGAAAGCTCCTCCTTGATCGTGGCGAGTGCCTCCTCACGCTCTGCCTTCGGCCTGAATACCAACTCTTTAAGCCTGTCTCCAGTAATAGCGGAGACCGCTTCCTCCACCTCAGGGTTTTCCTCGGTGGGTGTGAAATCCATCTTGGGCTTGCCATAGGCATCGATGATTTGCCTTTGTAGCCTGTTGATCTCCAGATTCGCCTGCTGCCCGAATTTGATGGCATCAAGGATGAGCTGGTCAGGTATCTCCTTTGCTCCTGCCTCCACCATGACGAGTGCATCGCTGGTGCCGGCGACTACGACGTCTAGGGAGCTATTGGCCAGCTGGGTGAAGGTGGGGTTGAGCACCAACTCCCCATCGAGGCAACCGACACGTACCGCTCCCACCGGTCCATCAAAGGGGATGGTGGAGAGCGAGAGCGCTGCCGAGGCACCAACTATGGCCAGCACGTCGGGGTCGTTCTCTTGATCCGCAGAGAGGACGGTGATGACCACCTGGATCTCGTTACGGAAGCCCTTGGGAAAGAGGGGGCGGAGCGAGCGGTCGGTGAGCCGGTCGGCGAGGATGGCATCCTGGCTGGGGCGGCTTTCCCTTCTGATGAAGCTCCCCGGGATCTTGCCAGCGGCATAGTGCCTCTCCTCATAGTCCACGGTCAAGGGGAGAAAGTCGGCCCCCTCGCGTGGCTCGCTGGAGACGCAGGCGGTGACCAGTATCAGGGTATCACCATACTGAACAGTGACCGAGCCACCAGCCTGGTTGGCGAGCCTACCGGTCTCGATAATAAGAGAACGGTCGCCTAACAGACACTGAAAAATCTGCGGCATTATCGGGTTAACCTCCTTACTTACGGATACCGAGCCTTTTAATTACCGAGCGGTAACGCTGAGGGTCGATCCGGTTTAAATACGATAGGTGTCGCTGCCGTTGCCCCACCATCATAAGAAGTCCGCGCAGGGAGTGATAATCGTGGCGGTGAACCCTCATGTGCTCGGTCAGGCGATTTATCCGCTCCGTAAGGAGGGCGACCTGAACATCGGGGGAGCCGGTGTCCTCTTCGTGAAGCCGAAAATCCTCTATAATGGTCTGCCTTTTTTCCTTCTCCATTTCAGAATGAGCATTATAACATAATCGATGCACCATGTAAATCATCCCAAGCCGGGTGCCGGATAAGTGCAGATCCTTGCTATTAGGGGAGTTTCCAAGTAAAATAGATTTGTGCAAACGGTTACGGATTACGGTGCCTCTCCTGAAAAAGGGGAGGCACTTTTATAGGTAGAATAAGCGAAAAGCCTAGAAATAATATGACACTGGACTATATTTTCCAGCCCCGCTCGATAGCGGTGGTTGGCGCGAGCATGGGCCCCTGGAATGCCGTTACCCAGCTATTCTTGGATACCCTAGTCAAATTCGGATACAAAGGCGAAATCTACCCGATCAACCCCAAGTTCCAAGAAGTTTCGGGTCTGAAATCATACCCCAACGTTAAAGATGTGCCCGGACCGGTGGACCACGTCATCTGCATGATTCCCGCAGCGGCCACTCGCCAGCTCCTCGAAGATTGCGTTGCCAAGGGGGTGAAGACTGTCCACCTCTACACCTCCGGCTTTGCCGAGACCGGCGAGGAAGATAGGAGTAGGCTCCAGGACGAGCTGGTCTCCATCGCCCGAAGCGGTGGCATCCGCATCATAGGCCCTAATTGCATGGGGATATACTATCCCCGCTCCGGTATCTCCTACTGCGCTGACTTCCCCCGGGAGCCGGGGACGGTGGGCTTCATCTCTCAGAGCGGAAGCTACTCGATCCTGGTGACGCGGGGGGCAGCAGCACGCGGGGTGCGCTTCAGCAAGGTGGTGAGCTACGGGAACGCCAGCGACATCAATGAAATAGACCTGCTGGAATACCTGGCATATGACCGGGAGACGGAGGTCATCGCTGCCTATATCGAGGGAACAAGGGATGGGAAGCGTCTGCGAGAGGTGATTACTGAGGCGGCAGCGAAAAAGCCGGTGATAATTATCAAGAAAGGCGGCACCGCAGCAGGTAGCCGCGGTGCGCTCTCCCATACCGGGGCGCTGGCGGGAAATGACGCGGTATGGGAAGCGCTACTAAAGCAGACCGGCGCCATCCGTGTGGAGGACTTAGAGGAGATGATTGACATGCTGGTAACCTTCCAGTTCTTTTCTCGTCCCCGAGGGCGAAGGGTAGCCGTAGTGGGTCTGGGGGGCGGTGCCAGCGTACGGGCCTCAGACGAGTGCGAGCGCGGAGGTCTTACCCTTCCCCCTGCTCCAGAGGCGCTGGTGACTGAGATTGAGCCCATTGTCCCCGTGGCAGGCAGCATGCTGAGAAATCCCTTTGACTTGGGTAATTACCGCAATGACTGGGCTGCTGCAATAAAGTGCATTGATGGCTGGGCAGAGCCGGATATGTTTCTGTGGCAGATTGCTCCGGAGATCGAGCCTTTTATAGAAGGTATCTATCGACAGTTCTGCAGAGAAGTGAGAGGCCGCATATTAGAGACGTTCCACGGGCTACAGAAGCCGACCGCTGTTGTTGTCCATGGAGTAGAAGCCAGCTACGGCTTAGAGACTCTGGAGACCATGAGGACAATGTGCGCAGAGCGTAAAATGCCCTTCTACCCTTCGGTTTACAGAGCAGCGCGGGCCATAAATAGATTTGTGGGGTACCATGAAAGGCGCGGCGGGAAAAACCATAGCTAGCTACCCTGGCGAAGCGGTCAGGGCGTGCGCGCCTCGGTTCTTCCCGGTTTTAGTTGGCACCCTGTTTTCATAGCTGCATCCGCTGTTCAAGCAATTGGGGCTTGCTAGTTTGGCTATTACCCATAGGTTTATGAAAAAAGGACATAGAAGCATAAATGGTAATTGAGTAGAACCGCATGCTTTGATAACCCAGATGGAGTGCGAGTCTATAATCAGGTATTGCGGACAAGCTCGTGTACTGCGGTGCAGGTTATAGCCTTCTCCTGCCCCGGCAGGGTCAGCTTTCCCGAACCGATGGAATAGAATGAGGTTATGGAAGGTTTCGCTTTGAAGGTCCGGATGAGGAATCTCACCAGCGGGTTAAAATCAGAAAGCGGGTCTATCTTTTGAAATACCTTCTCCAGCCGCAGGTCCATCTCGAGGGACAAATCCTCGTCCTGAAGATTTACGAGATGTGTCTGGGGAAGTTCCATCTGTGCCGTCGGGTCGAACCTCATATCTGTCTTGATCAGGCTCCATTTGTTGGTTTCTGATGTCATATAGAGCAGCTTGCCCGTATCGTAAATGATGAGGGGCTTTATTCTGGCATTATCGAATTTCTTGCTCGTAACGATATCCGCAAAGATAATGGTATATTCCTCATCGTAGACCCTTCCCCAGTCCCAGTATGCTATAACGCCCAGGGGAGAGAAGTTTAACCAGTTGTGGTCGCGGTATCCCACCCCCTCGATACTGAGGGTCTCCCCCTTTGTTTTGAAGGTGCCCTTGGCCTTGCCACGTGGCTGCGGGACAACCCAATGCATACACTTTGTCTCATCGCCAAAGCAAGCGTGGCTTTTAATGCCTTCAACTGCTGCATCGAGCTCGAGGTCGAGGGATTTCTCTCCGTTCTCGATATGAAGCTCGCAATGGGAGATATCTCCCCTCATGAAGTTACTACCGATTTCAACACTACAGGCTTCGGTGGAAGACTTAAAGGATAAGTAGGGTAGCTTCTCATCTATTAGGAGCTCGGTCCCGTCGGTCCTGACATAGCTGGCCCTGACACCAGTCCTCACCCTTCGCGGCCGGGAGACGTCGCCGGAGATATAGAACTGGCCTCTAATAATGCTCCCGTCTTGGTTCATTAGGTCGAAGTACCACCACTCGATATAGTTCGGGTCCTCTAGCGGGTGCCAGGCGTCGTCGGACTGGACGATGGTGAGAGGCCCTGCGATCTCCCTAACGGTTTGTTCTTGGCAAATGACCTTCATAATTTCACTCCATCAAGCATTTTGTAAAACTAATGGGAAAAAGCAAATGACAGTTACGCATGGATTTAAGAAGTAGGTTCTGTTTACCTGCGTTATCGGCATTATTACCACATATTAGCCGTGGATACTTTAGCTAGCGGGGCTGCCCCTGTCAAGCACCCGAACCATATTTAACAAATATGGGCTCATCCAAACGGATTTTTAAAATAGATGTAATGAACCATTGACAATTAGTATTGTATAATATACACTATGTAATGTATAGAGTACTTTTTTGGTAAAAGCACTACAAAGAAAAGGAGGACAGTCATGGCACCATTACAAAAACGTGCATTATACAGCCTCGTGATAGGAGTTGTTTTTGCTGTTGCCCTCATTGTGATTTTCATTGTTAAGGGTGATGTCACTACCTTTGATGAAGACCTAGGATTTAGATTGATGGTATATGCGTTATGGGTTGGAGTGCCTCTAGCATACCTCATAGTTGTGAATCTTACCCTTAGGAAACCAGGGCAGGTTGATGAACGGGACAGGTTGATAATGGAGCGGGCTCCACGGTTTCAATTTTTAGCAGTCCTATTCTCGCTGACAGCTTGGGTCATAGTACTTACCGAAGTTTTCAGAGACCAAGGGCAAGTACCAGTTATTTACTTAACCTTAATACTGATATCCACCCTAATTATTGGTACGATAGCTCAGGCCCTCGGTATCCTGTTCGGCTATTGGAGGGGAGAAAGCCGTGCCTAACGCTGGAAGGATAAGTAACCGTATCAGAAGGTTGCGTTTCGATAATGACGAGATGACGCAAGAAGAGCTAGCCAACCATGCCGGCTGCACCCGGCAGACCATTATCGCGCTTGAGCAGGGAAAGTACGTGCCCTCTATTAGTCTCGCTTTTCAGATTGCGAGAGCTTTTAATGTTACAGTTGAGGATGTCTTTCAATACGAGGAAATCGGTTGATATTAATAGAGGTTAACTTCACTTGGTACGGCCTGACTGCGAGGGAGTGAATATACACATAGAAAGGGGTCAGAAAAGGGAGGCATTTATGCCTCCCTTTTCTATTAAAGGTAACGCGCATTATTTAATCGCAAATGCGTAGTGTGAAGGCAATTTGGCGCTAAACTGTATTTTTGGTGGGCCATCCTGGACTCGAACCAGGGACCCCAGTCTTATCAGGACTGTGCTCTAACCAGCTGAGCTAATGGCCCGATTTCTTCGAAATATACGCGGGCTGTCAATCAGCCGCTGCGTCTCTATTCGTACTTGAAACCGGTGTTATTCTATCAAGGGGCTCAACTCAAATCAAGCCCCCATCTGGTGCTAGACGGGGGAATAGAAAACACCTTAACCCCTGGACAGTGGAAGGAAGCTTTTACTAACACTACTAACCCCGATAAATCGGGGACCGACCTAGGAGATATGAGCCTCTAAGGCCCGTTCTCTCCCTAGAAAGGAGGTGATCCAGCCGCAGCTTCCGCTACAGCTACCTTGTTACGACTTCGTCCCAGTCACTAGCCCCACCCTAGGCGACTACCTCCCCGAAGGGTTAGCCCATCGATTTCAGGTGTTGCCAGCTTCCATGACGTGACGGGCGGTGTGTACAAGGCCCGAGAACGTATTCACCGCAGCGTGCTGATCTGCGGTTACTAGCAGCTCCGACTTCATGCAGGCGGGTTTCAGCCTGCAATCCGAACTGAGGATGGCTTTTTGGGATTGGCTCCGGATCGCTCCTTAGCTTCCCTCTGTACCACCCATTGTAGCGTGTGTGTA
>DAOUEU010000049.1:0-2130 GCA_034430255.1 Dehalococcoidia bacterium
TGGGTAAAAGGGAGTTGACCGTGCTTCGGGGGATAAACCTTAATATTAAGCAGGGCGAACTGGTGGCAGTTATGGGGCCTTCCGGCTCAGGGAAGACTACGCTGCTCAACCTTATTGGTTGCCTGGACACGCCGACTTTGGGCAGCTACTATTTGGAGGGCAGGGAAGTCAGCCGCCTCAGCAGTGGTGAACTGGCCGGTATCAGGGGCCAAAAGATTGGCTTTATCTTCCAGACCTTTAACCTGCTGTCCCGGCTCACGGCACTGGCCAATGTGGAACTTGGCATGACATACGCTGGTGGCGTTGACCGTAAACGTGCCATAGAGGCGCTAGCCAGCGTGGGGCTCTCTGAGCGAGTCAATCATCGCCCCATCGAGCTTTCCGGAGGTGAGCAACAGCGAGTAGCTATTGCCCGGGCTCTGGTGAAAAACCCCTCCCTGTTTCTGGCCGACGAACCTACCGGCCAGCTGGACAGCCACTCTGGCGAGGAGATAGTCTCCATACTCACCTCTCTACATGCCGAGCAGGACATTACCCTGGTCGTGGTAACCCATGACGCTAATATTGCTAATCACTGCCATCGAATAATTCATCTTAAGGATGGTGAGATAACAGCGGAGGAAAACGTATGAAAAGGTGGCTCAGCCTCTTAGCTGCCGTCTGGGTTGGATTAAGCACTCACAAGTTACGCAGCTTTTTGACTATGCTGGGCATTATTATCGGCGTAGCCTCTGTAATTGCCCTGATGTCCATCGGTAAGGGTTCTACAGCGCAAATCCTGGAAAATATCCAGAGTATGGGGTCAAACGTGATTACCATCAGCGGCGGGGCGAGTTTTGGTCCTGGAGGAGTAAGGGGTGCTGGTGGCAGCGCCCAAACCCTCACCATGGAAGATGCCGAGGCAATAGCCGAGCAAGTCTCCAATGTATCAGCCGTAGCTCCTTCTTCCTCCAGCAACCTCCAGCTGGTCGTGGGCAGTGAGAATATGAATGCCCAGGTCACCGGCACAACCCCCGAGTATATGTCGGTAAATAACCTGGAGATTGCCAGCGGCGCCTTCTTCACCGAATATGATTACCAACAGGGCAAAAAAGTAGCCGTACTTGGCTCCAATGTAGCCGAAACCCTGTTTGAGGGTACCAACCCCGTAGGGCAGCAGATACGAATGGGCAGCATTATTGTAACCGTCACTGGAGTTCTAGAGAGCAGGGGGGGTGGAATGGGCATGTCCGCCGACGACGCCATCTATATCCCGCTGACTGCCCTGCAGCAGACTGTTGCACAAACGCGAACCTCCCGGGGTGAAAAGGTGGTGTCATCCATAACACTAGCGGTAACTGATGAAACTAAAACAGACCAAGTTATTGAGGACATCACTAGCCTGCTCCGCTCCCGCCACCAGCTCAGTACCGCTGAGGAGGATGACTTTAACATTAGCTCCATGGAGGAGCTAGCCAGCACCCTTGAGGAAACCTCGGGGACGCTGACCCTCCTTCTAGGTGCTATTGCTGCTATTGCACTGCTGGTCGGCGGCATCGGTGTGATGAACATCATGCTGGTCTCGGTGCTGGAGAGAACCAGAGAAATAGGCATACGCAAGGCGCTGGGAGCTAGAGAGCGGGATATATGGACTCAATTTCTCCTAGAGGCTACCTTCCTGACCTTTGCCGGTGGTATCATCGGGGTTGTTGTGGGCTGGGTAGTCTCATATTTCATTGACATTATGGGGTTAATGACAACCGTAGTTACTGCTGATATAGTAATCCTTGCCGTTTCGGTATCGGTTGGCATTGGTCTGTTCTTTGGCTTCTACCCTGCCTGGAACGCATCCCGCCTTAACCCTATTGAGGCATTAAGGTCTGAATAGAGGCCAAGATTAACCTCACCACACAAAGAACGCTAGAGAAGTGCTATATCTCTAGGTATATTTTCGGGGATTGCACAAAGGTCAGTTTTGTGTAGTGGTCGCTATTTGTGGACTTACTAAACAAAGAAAGCTTTTGTTTACACCTCCCTATTTCAGGGTTATAGAGTGCTTACTTATAATTACTCATCTGCGTAGTCACTAATCGATGAAAATCTCAACCTTGGCTGGGCTGGCAAGTTGATTAAGTTCATTGGTGAAGGCTG
>DAOUEU010000050.1:0-28888 GCA_034430255.1 Dehalococcoidia bacterium
CCGTCCAGGCTATTTACGAGGCGGCGTTCGTATATGACGATATCCGGATTCGTGCCGACATTCTCAAGAGGGCAGGTAACTACATGTTCGACCTCGTCGAGGTCAAGTCCGGTACGGGGGTCAAGGAGGAGCATATCCCCGATGTTGCCGTGCAGCTCTACGTGCTTAAAGGATGCGGCATACCGGTAGGGCGGTCGTGTCTCTGCCATATAAACAAGGAATACGTTTACCAGGGCGGCAGCTACGACCTAGGTGAACTCTTCCTTGTTGATGATATAACCGATAAAGCGGAACAGCTTCAGGCGGATATCCCTGCAATGCTGGGGGAAATAAGGCTTCCCTTATGGGAACTGGAGCCCCCGGACATCAAGCCGAGTAGGCAGTGCTCTAAACCGTACCTATGTGCGTTCGTCGGCCACTGCCTCGTGTCTCAGCCAGAGCATCGTGTCCTCCAGCTTCCGCATGCAAGAAAAGATTTATTACTGGCGCTCGAGGATGCCGGTATAGAGGACATACGGGATATACCACAAGGATTCCCCGGCCTGAACGAAAATCAGCAGCGGGTCCGTGACTGTGTGGTAAATAATCGTTTTTACCTGGACCCCGCTCTTACCAAGGCGCTGGGGCGGCTCGAATACCCTATCCATTTTCTCGACTTCGAGACGTTCAACCCCGCCTTGCCGCTCTATTTAGGTACAAGGCCCTACCAGGTAATTCCCTTCCAGTGGTCGGACCATATCATCACCGGTGACGGCGAGCTTATTCATGAAGAGTTTCTCCATGAAGGCCCCGACGACCCGCGCGAGCCGTTCGCCATGAGCCTCCTTAAAGCGCTGGGGTCGAGAGGCTCTATTGTCGTGTACTCCAGCTACGAGGCTACTCGCATCCGCGAGCTTGCGGATTCCCTGCCGGATCTCTCAAATGACCTAATGGCGTTGCTGGAAGGCCGTATCGTCGATCTGCTAAAGCTTGTCCAGAAGCACTGCTACCATCCAGAGTTCCACGGCTCATTCTCAATAAAGGCAGTTCTGCCGGCACTTGTGCCTGACCTGGGCTACAGCGACCTGGAAATATCAGATGGGGGGCAGGCTTCAGCGGCCTATGCCGAGATGGTAAGGCCTGAGACACCCGCCGACCGCAGAATACAACTGAGAGAGAGCCTCCTTGCCTACTGCAAGCGTGACACAGAGGCAATGGTGCGTCTGTTCGAGACACTCAGAGGTGGTTCACTTACAAGGAGAAATGCGACAAAGAAATGATTAAAAGGGTACTGTTCGTCTGCACCGGGAATGCCTGCCGCAGCCCCATGGCACAGGTCATATTTAGGAAACTTTTGAGTAACGACCCATCGCTCCTATCATCCGGCATCGAGGTGGACAGTGCCGGTACAGGTGTAGGGCTAGATTCTGCTACGCCGGAGGCCATCGAGTGTATGGCCGAATACGGGTTAAATCTGAATGGCCACCAGCCAAAGTCGATAAACAGCCATTTAGTCCAATGGGCTGACCTGGTTCTGGTGATGGAGTCCCGGCACAGGGACATGGTCCTATCTCGATTCCCCCAAGCAGAAAAGAAGACCCATCTGCTATCGGAATATGTTGGTGAGAGCGGTGATGTCCCCGACCCGTATCTTCAGGGCATTGAAATATATCGAAAATGCGCGGCTACACTCCAATCGCTACTAAAAAACCTAGCAGAGAAACTTGCCTGAGCAACCGATATCTAACCCCTACGCTCGAACCGTGTTATCTTCGACATCACATCACCTCATTCCACACGCCTGTATAATGATCGATAAGTGGAAACTCCCCCTATTGAGCGATAAGAGCGACCGATGAACCCGACTTTATTGCTACTAAAATGGAGCCTGACCCACTCGCCCTGAGCACTTCGATAAACTCAGGACAGGCATGTCGAGGGGCCGTTCCTGGTTCGACAGGCTCACCACGAACGGCGTTAGATACGTCAATTGCCACTAAATGGAATCTACTCGGGTATTAAGTGCTCCGGCACCTGAATAGCCACCACCTCCCCACGGGCACAGACCTCTCCCTCGGCGGACAGTGTCGCCGCAACAACAACCTTCCGGCCCTTGATCCCCTTGACTGATGCCCTTACCTGAAGCGGAACACCCAACGGGGTTGGACGCAGGTAATCGACGTGCAGTGAGCCAGTCAGAAAACGTAGCGGCGGCTCGGTATCCATATCGCGCCCATCAGCGCGATATGCTGCCGCCGACGCCGTGCCGGTACAGTGGCAGTCTATGATTGAGGCGATTAAACCACCGTACACGTATCCGGGAATAGCCATGTGGTACGGTTTTGGATGGAATGTGCACACAGACTCTTCCCCATCCCAATAGCTCTTGATCTGCAGCCCATGTTCATTCAGGCGACCGCAGCCATAACAGTAACTTAAGCTATCCGGGTAGTAATCCTGAAATGCCTTCTGGTTCATACAACGGTCCTTTCACCATTCTTTACTATATCTGTGGTATACACCAAGTACTATTAAGCTCTCACAGGCCCTATTACATTCAACCAACCATGACTACTCTATACCCTTTCCACCTCCACCAGGACATCATAGAATGCAGCATTGGGCTGGAGTATATGCTGTTGAACCGGGTTTATCCTGTCATGGGTTAACTGGTTGAGATGACCCTCGATATACTGCTGGGGCCACCATCCCTCCGTTATGTTAACAACACCCGGCTTTATCCCGGTGCTCAGCTCCGCCCTAGCCTTGAGCTGCCCGCGGTCATTGAAAACACGCACCACGCCTCCATCGACGATGCTGCGCGGTTCAGCATCCAACGGATTTATCTGCAGAGCAGGCTCAGGCACCTTTTTCAGTAAGCTGGGGATATTGGCCAGGGTAGAGTGCACGCGGCTTTCGGGGTGTGTCGATAGCAGAGTAAGCGGGTAGCTCTTTGCCTTCTCACTGCGAGCGCTTTCCACCGGTTCCAGGTAAATCGGTAATTCCTGACCAAATTGCTTTAAACTGTCAACGTAAAACTCGACCCTGCCGGTTGGCGTCCCCAGTTGTTGCGGACGCTCCAGTGGTCTTGCCATCACCGGACCCTGCTTCAGCGTATCCACCGAAATACCCTCCATCGTAGGGTGACCAGATGCAAGGATTTCCTCTATGTATTGCTCCTCGGTCTTATTGAAGTACTCACCGTACCCCATCTTACGGCCCAGCTCCGCGGCAATCTGGAAATCCGACCGGGACTCGTGGAGCGGCTCTATCACCTTCTGCTGTATCTGCAGATAGGGGTGCTGGAGATCGGCCCGGCAAAGGTCGGTGCACTCGAAAAAGGAAGCAACCGGCAGCACATAATCGGCATATTTGGCTGACTCGGTCATGAAAAGGTCGCAGACGACCAGAAGCTCCAGGTTGGGCAGAAGCTCTGAGGTAACCCGGTTAGTGTTGGGCATCTGGGTTACAAAGTTATGCCATGTACACATTAGCGCCTTTATGGGAAAAGGCTCCCCTTTGGTAATGGCATCATGCAGCAACATCAGAGGGATATTGGTGTAAGGCCCACCAGGCATCAGGAAGGGTCGCGCATTCAACACAAAGGAGGACGGTCGCTTGGCATTGATATTGCCGGTGATTGCCGCCAGCGTGTTTATCGCCCGGCAAGAAAGATCGCCATAGAAGCTCCTCTGCATTCCCCACCCCCGATATATTGAGGCCGGCTTTCTCGTAGCATAGTCGACCGCCAGGCGCCTGATGACATCTTGCGGGACATCCGTGATCTGTGACACCCATTCAGGTGTGCATTCCCGTACCATATCAGCCAGCACTTGATACGCCGGCCGGCACTTTATGCCAGAAACGGTATAAACACCGGTGATTGCCGGAGTTACGCCAGGGGTATCAGATGGTTTTGCTCGATCGGCGCTCTCGTCAAATACCATGAAACTCCGCCCGCTGCGACCCTCCGCCAGGCCACCCTCCGCCAGGTCACCCTCCCTTAGGAAAAGGCCGTTATCGCCCCTCACCAGCAGAGGGCCAACGGTACTGTCGGCTATGAATCGTTCGTCCTGCAGCCCATGCTCCAAGATAAGGTTTATCATGCCCAGTGCCAGCGCCCCATCGGTTCCGGGCCTTATCGGCACATGCTCATTGGCACGGGCGGCCGTTTCGCTGAAACGGGGGTCGATAACGACCACCCTGCAGCCTTTTCCCCTGTCCCTGGCAATCCTTCGCATGAAGGGATAAACGGTTACCGCCGGATTATAGCCCCAGACAATGGTAAATCTGGGATCGTTAAAATTTCTAAGGTACCTCTCCCCCATAGGCGAGCCGAAGGTAGCCATGTCGGCGCAGGGGCCAGCGGCATCACCACAGCCCCACCAATCTACCCAGGTCCCTTTGGTCAGGCTTATCAGCCTGGAATAGCCGCCTCCGGTCAGGTTTGATAATATTGGTGCCGTCCAGGCAACCGAGGTGGAACCATACTTCGTGGATATCCGCTGCAGCTCAGCTACAATGCTATCCAGCGCCTCATCCCATGATACTCTCTGCCACTTTCCACCGCCACGCTCCCCCACGCGCTTCAGGGGATAACGCAGCCTATCCTGGTGGTAGACCCATTCAGATGCTGCCAGCCCTTTCTCGCAGGCACCCTTATCAGCCGGATCGGGAAAATCGGCGGGGCGGACTTTACTGATAACGCCATCCGTTACCTCCACCGACAGCCCACACCTTTGGTAGTCCGGCATCCCACACACAGTTCGGACGGTTACTTTTCTACCCGTGTCACCCATAATCTACCTCCTCTCATGTCGCAATAACTAGTTGTGGCCACGCACATCTCCCCGGACCGTTTCCGAGCATTAACAATGCGCCGATGCACAGCAAGCACAGTTTAACATAGTAAAAGGCGAGGTAACAAACAAGTGAATTGTTCAGTTTGGTGTGCCACAAATGTTTCAAACTGGATGGCATGTGCATTCAGTGAGTTTCAGGATGCAGCGCCAATGCTACTCTGCGCTTGACCACAACCGCTGTTGAAGGCTAATATACCCGTGGCAAGTGGGTCTAATCCGGGCAGCCACTTTGTAAGGGTTACTACCTGTGAGTGCAACTGGCATCTTCTTTCACTACCAGAATGGAGAAAGGCTTCGGGACTTCCCCCAGGCGCTCGAGGGGATACTTTCCCGCGATAACGTCTTCTTCTACGATGCTTTTTACCCGCTGAAATCCCCTTCCCCTTTCGATCTCGAGCCTATCCCCATCGATGTAATCGGCGAGGTTCATACCCCTGAGATGATTGAGCGGGTAAGGAGAAGCGCCGCCTTTGAAGGAGCGCTGTTTTCGGCCTCCGGCACCGTAGCCGCAGCCTTAAGAATTTGGAATGGAGAGATAGATAGCGCCTTTGTATTCACCGGTTATGGGGACCATCATGCGGGGAGCAATTCCTTTGGCGGGGGGTGCTATTTTAATGGGGCGGCTATTGCCATTCGCGAGCTGAGGAAGCGCTTTAAGGCGCAAAGGTTCGCTATCATAGACACGGATGCCCACCACGGTGACGGCACCTGGGAGATTTTTAGCAATGATCCCGATGTACTATACGTTTGCTTCTGTTCGGGCAGCTACCAGGAGAAGAACAACAAGGTGAATGTTCAGGTTCCCTGGAGGGTTAGCGATGATGAGTACCTGAAGCTCATTAACCGGAGTTTCTATCCCAGAGCGGAAGCCTTTCAACCCGAGGCTATTTTCTGGAACTGGGGCTATGACGGAACGCAGGGCGAGTATGGCGACATCGGCCTTACTCCCGACTCACACGGACTGTTCGCCCGGGAGATAAAACGGGCAGCGGACCAGCTCTGCCACGGCAGGCTCATCGTTGTCCTTTGCGGAGGAAGCCGACGTGACCTGGCTCGCCGCCTCATCCCGGAGGTAATCCGGGTGCTGGCAGGATAGGGACAGTTTGGACTCCTGCGCGCTTTATTTACAAAATGATAAAATGCGTAATAGGGGATTGAATAGATGAAGGTTATTTACCACCCGCAATATGAAGAGGTTTACAGAAGTGACCCAGCGGCCGCAGCGGGGAGAATGGAGAGCATTCTGAAGGAGGTCTCACCTCATTTTGAGGTGGTCACGGCAGAACCGGCAGCGGTGGATGACATATCGCTGGTCCACTCTGATGAGCATATACGGTATATTCAGAGGATTGGCCTGACCTACGAGATAGCACTGTTAGCAGCCGGAGGGGCTATCAAGGCAGCGGAGCTGGCAATAGGAGGCGAGCCAGCCTTCGGCTTGATTAGGCCGCCGGGGCATCATGCAAGCCAGGACCACTGCTGGGGGTTCTGCTTCTTCAACAACATGGCCATATCCATTGCCAGGCTTAGAAAAGATGGTAAAATCGATAAAGCATTGATACTGGACATAGACCTCCACTTCGGAGACGGTACCGATAATATCTTCCGTGGTGTGTCCGAGGTGGTCTACTTCCATCCCGTGGGCAGAGATAGAGGGGAATTCGTGGATACCATTTCGCAGTTCCTGGAAGATGCTAAGGGGGATTTAGTGGCAGTCTCAGCCGGGTTCGACCGCCACGAGCATGACTGGGGTGGTCCGCTCAAGACCGAGGACTACCGTAAAATCGGTGCTCTGGTAAAGCAATTTGCCCAAAGAGAGTGCCATGGCAGAAGGTACGGCGTTTTGGAAGGGGGCTACAACTATGATGTCCTGGGTATGAATGTCAGGGCCTTGCTGGAGGGGATGAGCTAGCTGTCGGATAAACCAGGATATTCCATTCAGAGTATGCCGTAGATTCTTCGTTCTTGTATTTAATATGGAAAGATGTTGGGTATCGCCTAATCATATGGTCTATATGGAAGTAAGTCATTTTATAGAGACTGCTGAAATAGTCCCAATCAACCCCCTAATCCCCCAATCTTGGGGGACTTTTAAAGCTGCCCCGATACATCGGGGAGACCCCTGGCCCCGATTATATCGGGGCAGCTCTTTTTCAGCAGTCTCTTACATTACAAAATATCCAGTTACACAAGGATTCGCAACCGAACAAGTATTGCATCTGACGCATAGAGAATGAGAGAGGTAACAACCGAGTTTCGTAGCGGCGCTCTTACCCTCGAGGGGGTACTTTGTATGCCAGAAGAAGGCGGTCCTCTACCGGCAGTAATAGTCTGCCACCCCCACCCCCTTTACGGTGGCAGCATGAACAATAATGTGGTGAATTGCCTCTGCAGCGCACTAAATGCAGAATCGCTCATCTCATTCAAATTCAACTTTCGCGGTGTAGGTAGAAGCCAGGGTGATTTCGGTGACGGTGCAGGCGAGCAAGAGGATGTCAGCAGTGCCATTTCCTTTATTACTACACTGAGCGAAGTCGATCCCGAGAGTATGGGGCTCATCGGCTATTCAGCCGGCGCCGCCTTCGCCCTGCCTGTTGGATGTGAGGATCCCCGGATCAAGGCCCTGGGTGCTATCTCTCCCCCGCTTTCCATGTTCGATTTTGAGTTCCTGAAAGGCTGCATCAAGCCGAAGATCCTGATCTCAGGAAGCAGGGACGATTTCACGCCCGCCGGCCGCTTCGTCGAACTTTGCCAGTCTCTGCCTAGTCCCACAGAGTATGAGTGCATAGAGGGGGCCGACCATTTCTGGTGGGGATATGAACCTGAAATGGCTCGAAAAATTGCCGCCTTCTTCGCTAAAACTCTGAACCGGTAACCAAAATATGAAGTGCGCTCTGATAGATAATAACTCAGGAGATTATGATGATAAAAGACTTAATAACAAGGAACCGAAGCTATCGCCGCTTCTATCAGGAAGTCTCCATTGAACGTGAGACACTGAGGGAACTGGTTGACCTGGCAAGACTCTCAGCATCGGCAGCCAACCTGCAACCCCTGAGATACATCCTTTCCTGCGACCCGCAAAGGAATGCCCTGATATTTCCACACCTCGCCTGGGCACGTTATCTAAAGGGCTGGGCTGGTCCGGGCGATGGTGAAAAGCCATCGGCATACATCGTTATACTAGGAGACACAGATGTAAGCAGGACATTTGGCTGTGACCATGGTATTTCTGCTCAAAGCATACTTCTGGGCGCAACCGAGCGTGGTCTGGGCGGCTGTATGATCGGCTCAATAAAGAGACAGAGTCTGCGGCAGGCTCTGGAGATACCGACACGCTATAAGATACTTCTTGTATTAGCCCTTGGCAAGCCCAGGGAAACGGTCGTCATCGATACAGCGAGCCCCGCTGGGGATATCCAGTACTGGCGAGATAGTAAGGGCGTTCACCACGTGCCAAAGCGCCCCTTGGACGATATCATTATTGGTTAGATATGTACCGGGTTTAAACAAGCTGATTCCTATTTTCTTAATATTTCTTCCGCGCAGGAATAACCACCTATTATTGCACCCGAAAAACCGTGCCCCGGCATAGTCCACGCCGAAGCAAAGTAGAGATTCTCAATGGGTGATTTTTGTTGTATTCTTTTTCTTCCCGCCTGTTTCGGTATTTGAGAAAAACCATATGCTGTCCCTTCAGGATTTAGGGTGTAGCGCTTGATGGTTTTCGAAGTTCCAACCTCGTATAATTCTATCTCCTCTTTGATGCCCGGTATCAGTTTATCCAATCTCTCAATAAACACCTGTGCCACTTCTTTTTTCTTTACCCGATATTCTTCTTTGCTCAGACCCTCCCAGTCGGAAAGGTAGTCCAAAGTACATATAACACCTAGACCCTTATTTTCTGGGGCTAACTGGGAATCGATCTGGCTATAGTCGACGAAAATAAACCCCCTCTTGGACCATTCTGCCCTCGAGCCTTCTACCAGGTCCGATTGACTTGATACGTTTTCCCCCGCCACAATTGTAGAATAGTGCTTGTTCCCCATCTCTTTCGGTGGCCTCTTGAAGCACAGGTAGACTGAAATAAGTGAACAACTGATTTCTTGCTTTGCCACCACTGATGCTAACCTATCCCTCGCTTCGGATGGTGGCAACAGCTCATTTACAACGTTTGGAATAGCCGCATTTGCAACAACAAAATCGCCGAATGCTTCTTGCGTTTCCGTATCGCTGCCAGAGGTTTTTCGATATCGAACCCCAATGGCCCTGTTATCCTTTGTGATGATCGAAGTAACAAGATGCCTCAGAAGTACTTCTCCACCACTTCTTTCAATTACTCCAGCTAAATAATCGGAGAGCTTCTGTGACCCCCCTTTAATGAAATGCCCTCCGCCGGAAAAATAGCTTCCCTGAGCCGCCGCATAAACTAACAGGGACATGGTATAAGGATTGTCATGGTAGTAGCCCAGATTCGCTAGAAGCACCAGTTTCAGGTCTTCGTCCTGTATGATTGAGTCTAGGAATGGTCCCAATGTTGCATTCTCCCGCAAAATAACATTTCTAAAAAATATCGGAAAAACGGGAAGAAGAGCAATAAACTTCCATTTTTCTCTCGGCAGTCTGTTAACTTCTTTGTGGATACCCATGATAACTTTGAAGAATCTCCGAATGCCCCTTTCTTCATTAGGGAATCGTTTGACTAAGACGTCAACAGCTTTCTGATAGTCATCAGGCACCACGATGTCAACTCTGGGATTTATGTAGCGATAAAACTCAGGAACTCTGACAAACTCAACATTGTTAAAAACGCCCAGGTCTTCAAAGATTTTAAGCTTCGGGTCATTTTTATCCAGACCGTCCATTTCATGAAGCCCAACCTCCACACTAAAATCTCTCCGTTTAAACGTAGTTGCACAACCTCCAGGGACAACGTGTTGTTCAATTAATAAAACCTTCTTCCCCTCTTTTGCAAGCTTAGCACCAGCCGTGAGACCCCCAAGCCCAGCTCCTATCACTATTGCATCAAACTTCATGATGACCTCCCTCCGAACAAGGTTTCTAAGCAGTTTCCTCGCATGCGTCGGTTAATATATACACCGCGCTGCGAAGTACTTTGCAATAGACCGCTTGCGGCATTATACATATCTCGGTAGAATACCTCAAGCAATACGGTAAGGGATACCGGCACAAGCAAGGTGGAGTAAGGAGGAAACGGACATGATTGAAGCAATGCTAAGTGAGAGCCAGAAGAGGCTGCGTGGCGAGGCGAGGGATTTCGCCAGGGCTATACCCCGGCAATTGATACTGGATATGGATGCCGACAAGGTGAGGTATCCCAGAGAGTTCCTGGAGGAAGCAGCCGGGAGAAAGCTGCTCGGCCTCCGCTTCTCCCAGGATTACGGCGGCAGGGGGTTGAGCTGGGGAGACGAGATAATTGCCCTCGAGGAGATCGGGGCACTGCCCCTATCCCTGGGCTGCCTCTACTCGCTGGTGAGCATCTGCGGCGAGGCTTTCCATGTCTTTGGAAGCGAGGAGCAGAACCGTAAATACCTCCAGCCCACTATTCAGGCCAGGCTTTGCTGCGCTGAGGCGCTAACCGAGCCACGCGGCGGTTCAGACTTTTTCGGCGCCACCACCATTGCCCGCAAGGACGGCAGCCACTACCTCCTAACCGGACAGAAGCGATTCGTTGTGGGCGCTGAAGGAGCGGACTACTTCCTGGTCTATGCCAGGACCAACCCGGAAGCCCCCGGTCGAGAGTCGCTCAGCCTTTTCGTGGTGGAGAAGGACATGGGTGTGGAGGTCAAGCATGTTTACGGGCTTATGGGGACACGGGGAGGCGGAACCGGGAGGATACTGTTTCGCGATGTCAGGGTACCCCAGGAGAATATCATCGGAAGGGAAGGTCAGGGTGGAGAGATATTCTACCGCATGATGATTCCGGAGAGAATGACCAGCGCCGCCGGCATCCTGGGGATGGGGCGCAGCGCCCTGGAGATCGCTGCCCGCTACAGCGATAAGAGGAAAGCATTCGGCAGCAGGATCAGGGATTTTCAGGCGGTCAGCTTCAAGGTAGCCGATAGCGTGACCAAGCTCGATGCCGCAAGCTCGCTGGTTAACGCCGCTGCGCTCACAATCGACCAGGGGCTCAACCGCAGACTGGCACGGCGGATGGTCTCTGAGGCCAAGTCCTTCTGCACCCAGGTTGCCTGGGATGTAGTTAACGATGCCATGCAGATCATGGGCGGCATCGGCTACACCAGTGTGTACCCCATCGAGCGCATGTTGCGCGATACCAGGCTGGCCATGATCTGGACCGGCACCAACGAGGTGATGAACCTCATCATCCAGCACGAGTACTACCGTGACCTCCTATCCCGGGGCGATGAGGGCCGGAATGTGGAGGCCGATGCCCTGGAAGCAGAGGAGTTGGAGGAAAAGGTCTACGAGTAGCTACTGGCTCTGGCAGACTTTTAAAAATTTTTCGTGCGGTCTTCCCACCCAACCTTCGCGATTTGGAGATGCGACTATTCCAACAATGCGTTTGGACGCACAGGTGTATTGGATAACTGTTGCTGGTTCCGATAACAGTTCAGCTAATCGCTATAGCTCAACCAACTGCTTATACCCCTTGACAGTGTAGCTTGAATATGAAGAGACTGCTGAAATAGTCTCAATCAACCCCAGAGTCCCCCAATCTTGGGGGACTTTTTAAAGCTGCCCCGATGTATCGGGGAGACCCCCGACCCCGATTATATCGGGGCACCTCTTTTTCAGCGGTCTCGTGAAATATGCCTATTCTTTATGATGAAAATAGGGTGATTTCTTGAGCATACTGCGGCGGTAAAAAGGGCGAAACAGCCGCACCCAGTACCTGCGGTAACCCACCATTGAAGGCATCTCACGTGCAAACTCCTCGAAGGAATGTCGCTGGTAGTTCAGCAGCCCCTGGCTTTCGGAGGTATCCATCCAGACGGTGTAGTAAGGCCTGGTACTAAAGGCCTCATAAGGAAGCATCCCGACTCCCATAGCCTCAAGCAGCGCACCGATAAAGTCCCGGTAGCATATCTGACTTCCCGGACCACTGCCGATCAGTAAGGTCTTCCCCCAAATCTCATCGCTGATGACGGCATTGGCCAGCGCCAGCCCTACATCCTGCGGATGGAGGAACTGCATGTGCGTATCCAGGCGAATATGGAACACCCAGGGCTTTAAGCTAAATGTTATCGGCGGCACCACTCCAAACCGGAAGACGGCCCAATCCAGACCGGATTCCTTAACCAACTTCTCACACTCCAGTTTATGCTGCGTATAGTGGTCGGTTGGCTCGACCTCATCATGAGCGGTGCGCGGTAGTGGGTTCTCAGGGCTTATGCTAAATACGCTGCTCGATGAAGCAAAGATGATTTTAGGCGGCATTTTAAGTGTTTTCATGGCACTTAGAATATTCTGGGTACCACCAACGTTTATCTCACGGGCTTTTTCGGGACGCTGCTCGCTCATTGGGGGAAGAGCGAACGCCAGGTGTATAACCACATCCCGGTCATTAACCGCGGCAGCTACATTATCGGGGCTGCGCAAATCTCCCCACACTACCTCCACCCTTTCCTTGAATCCCCTGGCCTTTTCTTCAGTAACCTCAGTTTTGCGGTCAAAGCACCTCACCTGGTGACCCTGCTCCAGCATTTTTATAAGCGCGTTTGTGCCTATATTTCCAAATGCACCGGTTAAAAGCACCTTCATCGTATTTCAGGCTTTCTCCACCTGCACCAGGGTTGTGTTGGAGCAGTATGCCCCTCCGGGCGAGTGCTCGTCCTTGGTGAGGTCATTGCAGCACCCCCCCTATCCACACCCTTATCGTCTGGGTCATACCAGGCACCCTGCGGGACATCGTGCCAGTCCTTGCAGGCCACCACGCAGGTATAACAGCCGGTGCACCTGGTCTGATCGAAAAATAAGGCTTAGTTGCACTTCCTTATCCCTCATCCCGCTTCTTTATCTCAATTAGCTCTATCATCACACCGCCAGTGCGGTCGGTGTTCAGGTAGGCGAACGATACTCCAACCTCAGGGTAACTATGCTGAAATACTGGCCCGATACCATCCTTAGCAAACCTGGACAGCGCTTCATCAATATCATCCACCCGGAATCGCAGATGCTGCAACCCCTCTCCCTTTTCCCTCAGAAACTCAGTGTGGGGTGTTTCTCCCTCCAGAACCTGAATCAGCTCAATCTCGATGGGGCCTGAGCGGGCGAAGGCCAGTTTTAATCTACAGTCGCACTTCTGTCCTCGATAGGTAGCTCGCTTCATCTCAAGCTCCATAACATTAAATGGTCCCCAGCCAAAGGTCGAGCTATAGTAATCCATTGCCCTATCCACATCCTCTACAACAATACCTATCTGCTCCACCGGCGGTAATTCTACTGTTGGTTCTTTTTGTGCTGCCATCTCTCTGTATCCCCTTTCTGGTATTTTTCGGTAAATACCTCTGCCTTTGCGATAGAATTGAACATCGCTCTCATGCTAATGGGTGTGCAAAGTAAACCTGGAGTCAGGTAGCACTCAATTAACACTTTATGCTACTCAATTGGAGAATGTAAAGAAAAATTGCCTCTGGACCACTATTCATAAAAGCTGTCTTTTCGGGCTATATAATCACTGAAAGTGGCAGAATCCCTCTGCAACTGGCCTTGAGCTACCCTCTATCATCTCCGATAATAGTGAAATGGTCGATGTCATGAAAGTAGTCTCCGGTCCTCTCATCGCTAAATACCGCCCGCACCCGCATGCCGGCGGCAATTTTCTTTTCATCCGTCTCATCGAGGCAATGCACAATGTTGGAATCGGCACCATCAAGCCTGATATACGCCGCCGTGTACGGAATCTTCTTCGGCTCCCCTTTGGTGGTATCAATATAGGGAAAATTCGTTACGGTGAAGGCGAGCAGTGTCCCTTTGTCGCCCACCTCCATGAACTCCTCCATGGTTACGAAGCAGTCACGACACACCATACGTGGAGGCACGTAAACTTTACCGCAGCGAGGACACTTCACCCCGACTATCCGCTTGTTATCCCTTAGCTCCTTGAGGAACCTGCTGTAGTAGAAACCTGCATGATAACTGTATGGCATATCGGCAGTGCACTTTACACTGAGCGCCTCGGTTTCCATGCTCTTCCCTTCCATAGCGAATTCACCTCTAATTCAGCTGGGGCAATGAACTGATCACCGTCACATCGGACCAGAAACACCCGCCGAAACCGGTCGCAACAGCCAGCTTCGCCCCCTCTACCTGCTTCTGCTCTGCCTTTCCCATAACCTGCAGGGCAGCTTCCCCTATCCTCAACAGCCCGGTGGCACCAATGGGATTGGTTGCCAGTACCCCGCCCGAGGGGTTTATGGGAAGCTCACCGCCCATTTCCGTCGCCCCGCTCCTTATAAGCCCCGGTCCTCCCCCCTCCTCACACAGCCCCAGCGCCTCCATCCAGCAAACTCCCGCGGTTGAAGCAGGCACGTAGAGCTCCGCCACATCAAACTGTTTGAACGGGTCAGTGACTCCCGCCATCTGATAAGCCTCCCGTGCGGCAACCTCCAGCGAGGGCAGGTTCGCCAGCCCGATTCCATCGGCCATGTGGACCAGAATATGGCAATCCCCCACACCCAGTACCCAGGCAGGCCGGTCAACAATCTTCCTCGCCCTATCCTCGCCGGAAAATACGACAGCGCAGGCACCGTCAGTCCGGGGACACATATCGAGAAGCTTGATAGGGTAGGAAATGTACTGCGATTTCATTACCTCCTCAACGGTTATCGTCTGCCGGAGATGGGCATAGGGATTGTATCTCGCTGCATTGTTATGGTCTCTCACCGAGACCAGCGCAGCATCCTCCTCGGTAGCGCCATACTTGCTCATGTAGGCAGTATACTGCGCCGCCAGCGGGCCAATCGCTCCGCCGGCGTACTCCCTCTCGGTGATGGGATCGAAGCAAGTGGATATGGCTGCAGTGGTGTCGGATTCGGAGTTCTGCTCCCAGCCGATAGCCAGTACCGTGTCAAACAAGCCCGATGCCACGTGATAGAATGCAGCATGGCCTACCGCGCTACCCGTCGTACCTCCCGTGGTTACCTTCATGATCGGCTTCATACAACCACCGGAACCATCCACACTCCACATATCCACATAGTTGATCGACTCGAAATGGTCCATGTTGCCAACCACTATTGCATCTATATCCGCTATAGTGAGCCCCGTGCTTTCCAGAGCCCTCTTAACAGCAACGCATATCAGTTCCTGACCCTTGTACTCCTTATTTCTACTTTTATGATGGGTTTGACCCACCCCCACTATTGCCACCCTGTTCTTCATGGCGCTAACGCTCCCCTAAAACGAATAGGTCACATATAATCCGATCTAGCTCTCAAGGACAAATACACATTGTCCCTGCCCACATGCACCCTCGATACCATGCGCCAATGCTACCTTCGCGCCCTCAACCTGTCTGGCACCGGCTTCACCCCTTAGCTGCAGCACAGCTTCGGCAATCCGCGCCAGCCCGGCAACCTGAACCGCATGCGCAGAGAGAACCCCTCCGGACGGGTTGATAGGCAAAGCGCCACCTAACTCGGTCACGGCTGAATCCACAACGTTGCCGGCTTCACCCCTCCCACACAGGCCCAGCCCCTCCATCCACATTAGCTCCATATATGAGAAAGCATCGTAGACCTCGGCCAGGTCAATTTCATCTATAGGATTTGTAACTCCAGCCATTTTATAAGCCCTTCCCGCAGCTGATACCAGTGCATCTACCTCAGCCAGATCGCGATCCCCCAGATGATATGCATCGGCACAATGACCAATGCCCTTTATCCATATAGGCTTGCTGCACCTCTCCTCTGCCACCTTCTCCTCCGCCATTATGATCGCGCATGCCCCATCGGAGATGGGAGAGGCATCAAGGAGCTTTATCGGGTCCGCCAGCACCCTGGATTCAAGAACATCTTCGACGGTTATATCCAGCGGCAACTGTGCGTAAGGGTTGGCCTTCGCATTTCCGTGGTTCTTTACCGATACTTTGGCGCATTGCTCCTCAGTGACCCCGTATTTTGACATGTAACTTCTCATCTGGAGCGCCGACGAGCTTATGGCATCAACCCCCAGGACACGCTCGTAGACAGGATCGAACATGGCATTGCTAATTACCTGTGGGATACCCTCAGAGACCTTGCTCTGCGCCACCACCAGGGTCACCCGGTGGAGACCGGAAAGTATTCGCATAGCCCCCATGAGTGCACCATAGGTGCCGTCTCCCTCTACATTGGTGGTTGGTACCCGGTGGGAACCGGTTGCCTCCGTAATCGCCATGCATGAGATGGTACGTCCATCCCAGAAATCGTTGCAGACAGTGATCGTATTATCTATATCTCCGATTGTAAGCCCGGCATCCTCCAGTGCCTCGCAGGTAACCTGGTAGGCCATCTCAGCATGGGATGCCGGGTTGTATCTCCTATACCTGGTCTGAGCAACTCCGATAATGCCCACTTTGTCCACGGTATCACTCCTAAAAAACAAGCTTAGGCACTAGCACCGCTCAAGTCTCAAGCGGCTTGAAATATTTGATGTCCAGGTAGTTGCCCTCCCGAACTTCACGAAAGACAGCCTTTACCCGCATACCAACCCTGATACTATCCATCTCAACCTCTCCCAGAAGATGCATTAGCCCGGTGCTCGCTCCGTCCAGCTTTACTATACCCATGGCATATGGGGGCTCTTGTGGCTGGATGCCCGGTACGGCATATCTTATAACGGTGTAGGTCAATAAGGTACCGACATCCCCGACCTCAACCCATTCGTCTATAGCGCAAAAACACCGCGGGCAGGTCTCCCTGGGTGGCAAATACACCCGCTCACATCGGGGACATCTGGTTCCCCATATCTTACAGTTGTCCCTTATCTCCCGGTAAAACCTGCTCCCGACCCTTCCGGCATGCCAGGTATAGGGGAGCTTTATGCGGCTGGGATACATTAAAGTACCGCTGTCGCCCAGCTCCTCGCTTCTTACCGCCATCCTTTGCTCCTTGCTGTTCCGGATTCCCGCACTCTCCGCCACCCTAGATTTGGTAGTTTCCGGAAGGCTGAATGTACCACAATCCTTTCAGCCACTCTATTTCACAGAACTCGACCTCAGCTAGGTTTCCTGGCAATAAATACCTTCATGGTGGATATCGCCACGTCCTCCCCCCGCTGGTTCTTAACCGACTGCTTCAGATTGACGACGCCACCCAGATCACCCTTATCCTGCTTGTCAATTACCTCCAGTTCAACGTGAATGGTATCGCCGATCTTGGTAGGTGCGGTAAACCGCACCTTGTCCATACCGTAGAACGCAATAATTGCCATCTCGTAAAGTGGCATAAGCCCGGTCGCCACGGAGAGCACCAGCATGCCATGGGCTATCCTCTCGCCGAAAGGGCCCTTCTTGGCATATTCCACGTCAGTGTGAAGTGGATACCAGTCCCCGCTGAAAGCGGCGAAGTTGACAATGTCGGCTTCGGTGATTGTTCTCGCCCTGGTTACCTCCACATCACCGACCTGAATCTCTTCAAAATACTTCATATCGACTCCCGCTGCCAGTAAGCTTGGAATAAAACCTAGCGTTTATTATTCCACTATTATCCTAAAAGTCGCGCATCTCCAGCAAGACGATGGAATAAATTCCTTGACGAATTAAATGAATTCTTCTATCGGTATAATATTCCTTAAAACACCATACGCCAGCACCAGGAACAGTGCAGTATATCCAAAAACCTGCTCTATCCTTTCCGGCACTCGCAGCGTGATACGCCGCCCCGTAGTTAGATAGACAATATCTGAGAGAAGGACTGCCATGAAGAAGAAGTATAGTGCTGGCGAGAATACATTGTAGTTTATCGCGGCAGAGAAATCACCGTGGGAGATGGCATAAAAGCCTCTGGTCATCCCGCAGCCTGGGCACTCCAGTCCGGTCAGGTGGTGAAACAGGCAAAGGCTAACCCCTTCCCCATGCCAGAACCAGGCTGCGATAAATACTGCACCCAGGACGACGATGCGTAGTAACCGTGTCTTATTTGCGCGCTGTAACAATCTTGTTCAGTTCATTCTGCATTAACGCAAGGCTGACTATGCCCAAGCCAAATATACCCACCAGAATCGATACAACAGAGATGTCATTTGCCTCTATCCCTTTTTTCTCCTGAATCTCCACTATATATTTGGGATACTGGTAATAACAATACCATAGATATATACCACAGGTTATTAACCCCAGGAGATAGTCAGTAACTCCATTTGGCTTCGTTCCACCCCTGAGCCTTCTTATATCACCAGCGAGGACAATAAACCAGTAGATGGAAAAGAGGCCGCATGTGAGCACTGATAATACAATGTATAGAGGCAAACTCCTCTCACTCACCTTTGCCTGTTTAGCCATTTTTCTCCTTTCATAAGCCCAAATCTGCTAAAGCACCCCAGGATGTTTCTTTTAAGCTATGTCCTCCCCATTCACTTTGAATCATGGTATCATCACTCAACTTATGTCATTTATTATTACCAAACCTCCTCTGCTATTTTATCCCTTTATGATTCGGTAATAAACGGGGTTTTCCATCTTAATTGCAGTGGCGTAAACCTCATCCCTTCGCTATTTGACCCAAATAGTATGCCCATCCTCACCGATTGTCAAGCATGTGCAAGCTCTTTGCCTGTGATCTGCCTATGCACCTGAGAGGATTATCCTCAGCACCCCAAGAGACATCTGGTAGCCCCAAACGAAAACCCTCTTGTGGAATTAGCTGATACCTTCTTTGGCTTTCCTGTCCACCCTGGTTTCTGCATTGCTTCTGGCGTCCGTGTATATCGCCCTTGTTCCTGGATTGATACTCCGTACACTAAATACCCTTTTCATTTGGAGAGTAGTGTGCTACAATAAAATAACTTAGTAAATAGTTATTTCGGAGAGGGAGATGCCCAGTAGATTTGAGAAGTTTACCGAGAGAGCTCGCAAGGTTCTCAGCCTGTCCCAGGAGGAAGCTCAGAGCTTCAACCATGACTATATCGGAACCGAGCATATACTGCTGGGTCTGGTTCGTGAGGGAGAGGGCGTCGCCGCCAAGGTGCTTACTAGCCTCGGTGTGGACCTGGATAAGGTGCGCAGCGCTGTAGAGTATATCATTGGGCGAGGTGAAAAAGGCGTTACCGGCGAGATCGGGCTTACTCCCAGGGCAAAGCGGGTTATCGAACTCGCCGTGGATGAGGCACGGCGGCTTAACCACAATTACATCGGTACCGAGCACCTCCTTCTCGGGCTACTACGCGAGGAGGAAGGGGTAGCCTCTGGTGTGCTGGAAAGCATGGGAATCAGCCTGGACAAGGTGCGTGCCGAGACGGTGCGCATACTGAGTCAGAGCATGTCTCAATCTCATACAGGCATCCGTACGGCCTCTAAGACCCCCACTCTGGACCAAATTAGCGTTGACTTGACCGATGCGGCTCGCAAGGGAAAGCTGGACCCTATAATTGGACGCAAAAAGGAGATCGAGCGAGTCATTCAGGTACTCAGCCGGCGCACCAAGAACAATCCCTGTCTCATTGGCGAGCCTGGAGTTGGCAAGACAGCCATTGTAGAAGGACTGGCCCACCATATTGCCGCAGGAGACGTCCCTAAAAACCTGCGGGATCGGCGGCTCCTTACGCTGGATGTTGGGGCGCTGGTTGCGGGGACCAAGTATCGGGGCGAGTTTGAGGAACGGTTAAAGAAGGTCATCGATGAGGTAAAGACGTCGGGCAACTGCAGCCTCTTCATTGATGAAATACATACCATTGTAGGGGCTGGAGCTGCGGAGGGCGCTGTTGACGCCTCCAGCATTCTAAAGCCGCCACTGGCACGTGGGGAGCTGCAATGCATCGGGGCAACTACCGCGGATGATTATCGAAAGCACCTGGAGAAAGACGCAGCTCTGGAACGCAGGTTCCAACCTATCACAGTTGAAGAGCCTACAGTTGAGGAAACCGTGGATATCCTGAAGGGCATTAAGAGCCGATATGAAGAGCATCATCAACTTACTATAAGCGACGAGGCCCTCGATACCGCAGCGGCACTGGCGGCAAGGTATATACCCGACCGCTTCCTCCCCGATAAGGCTATCGACCTGATCGATGAGGCGTCTTCCCGGTTGCGGATCAGGCATCTCTACTCCTCTCCTAGCTTAAGTGAGGCGTTACAGAACCTGGAGACACTGCGGCAGGATAAGGAGTCAGCTATAGCTTCCCAGCAATATGAGCGCGCCGGAGAGCTACGTAATCGCGAGCTCGAGCTTGAAAAGGTAGTGAAAATACATGAGGATGAGCAGCAGAAGGAACAAGAGGCGGAGCTGCCCGTGGTCACAGCTGAGGAGGTTGCAGAGGTGGTGAGTATGTGGACCGGGATCCCGGTTACCCGTTTGGCTCATGATGAGACCACACGACTGCTTAAGATGGAGGAGGCGCTACACCAGCGCATCGTTGGCCAGGATGAAGCGATTAACGCTATAGCTAAAGCGGTGAGACGGGCCCGGGCCGGACTAAAGGACCCCAGGCACCCCATCGGCAGCTTCATCTTTCTCGGTCCTACAGGAGTTGGCAAGACGGAACTGGTACGGGTGCTCGCGGAATTCATGTTCGGGAGCAGAGATGCCCTTGTCAGGCTGGACATGTCGGAGTTTATGGAGAAGCATGCGGTATCCCGCCTGGTTGGGGCCCCACCGGGTTATGTCGGTTACGATGAAGGGGGTCAACTCACCGAGGCAGTGAGACGAAAGAGCTACTCAGCGGTCCTTCTGGATGAGATTGAGAAGGCGCACCCCGATGTTTTCAATATACTTCTCCAGATCTTCGATGATGGCCACCTCACCGATGCCAGGGGAAGACGGGTCGATTTTCGCAATACCATTATCGTTATGACCAGCAATATAGGCGCCGAGCTGATAAAAAGAGATACTACGCTGGGCTTTGCCATCAAGACCGATGAGGCGAAATCCCAAGAGCAGGCCTATGAGCGGATGAAGGGCAAGGTGCTCGATGAGATGAAGCGGTTCTTCAGGCCAGAGTTCCTCAACCGCATCGATGGTACTGTGGTGTTCCATGCCCTCAGCAAAGAGCATATCAGGCAGATCGTCGACCTAATGCTTCGCGAGGTCTGGCAGGAGCTTGAGGAGAAGGCTGTCAAGCTAGAGGTTTCCGACGCCGCGAAAGCCCTGCTCGGCGAGAAGGGCTATGACCCCGTATTCGGTGCGCGCCCCTTGCGCCGTGTAATTCAGGACTTAGTAGAGGACCCGCTTTCGGATGCCTTACTTCGCGGGGATTTCGGTTCCGGAGATACGGTGCTTTTAGACTGCGAGGATGATAAAATCGTGATTCGAACCCTTGAGGCGGCAAAGTCCTCTCCATAGTAATGGAAAGGCAGGGGTAATATCTATTTAAAGGAGTCGAAATGGCAAAGATAAGCAGTGAAGTGAAAGAGGTCACCCAGAAAGCAAAAGGCTGGGCATTAGCTACGGCCAGCAAGGACGGAACACCTCACATTATCCCCGTAGGTTTCGCCAAGGTTCTCTCCGATAGTGAAATCCTGGTCATGGATTGCTTTATGACGAAAACCACGAAAAACATAGAGGCCAACCCAAAGGTCGCAATTTCAGCCTGGGATTACGATGCCTTGAAGGGTTATCGATTTGAAGGCGTGCCCACAATCCATAAATCAGGACCTATCTTTGATAACGGAGCCAAATGGGTAAAGGAAGTTATGCCACAACTTAGCGCAAGAGCTGCCATTGTTGTGAAGGTCGAAAAAGTATATAATACTTCACCAGGTCCTGATGCAGGGAAAGAGATAAGCTGAATTTACGCTATTTCGTAATTGCCTAGATTTTACCAGATAGGGGGGAAATTTCTGATTCCCCCCTCTACTTTTTGTGTTGGCGTAATGAATAAAGTGCGAAAAGAGCGAAAATTCGTTTGCCAGCAGTGCGGCAGGGAAAGCATCAAGTGGCTAGGTCACTGCCCCGTTTGCAAGGGGTGGAATACCTTCGTGGAAACGGTGCGTGCCCCGGCCAGCCAGTCCAGAACATCCCGCTCTTTATCAAGCCCCCCGCAGGAGCTCTCACGAGTATCCGACGAGGAGACCCCAAGGCTTGCCCTCTCCCTAGCAGAGTTCAATCGAGTGCTTGGAGGAGGTATCGTTCCTGGTTCACTGGTGCTCATCGGCGGCGACCCCGGTATCGGCAAATCAACCCTCCTGCTTCAGGTCTCCGCTGTGGTGGCTCAGGGTGGCGGAAGGGTGCTCTATGTAACCGGCGAGGAATCACCGGGGCAGGTAAGACTACGGGCAAAGCGCCTGGGGCTCAGCGGCGACCGGCTTTTCATACTCCCTGAGACAAACCTGGATACCATCCTGGAGCAGCTCGCCGGGGAATCCCCTGACCTGGCCATCATCGATTCCATTCAAACGGTCTACCTCGATGGGCTGGACTCGGCACCGGGAAGCGTGGGGCAGATCCGGGAGAGCACCATGAGGTTGATGCAATGGTCAAAGGTCACAAACGTTCCCATACTAATATCCGGCCACGTGACCAAGGATGGTGCCATCGCCGGTCCCCGGGTGCTGGAGCACATCGTCGATGTAGTGCTCTATCTTGAGGGCGAGCCCTTCAGCGCTTACCGGCTACTTAGAGGGGTGAAGAACCGCTTCGGCTCTACCAATGAAGTGGGTATCTTCGAGATGAGAAGCCAGGGTCTCGTGGAGGTTGCTAACCCATCCGAGGCCTTCCTGTCTCAACGGGCAAGAGAGACCGTAGGCTCCGCTGTGGTGCCCACCCTTGAGGGGACCAGGCCCCTTCTGGTGGAGATACAGGCGCTTACCAGCACCACCAGCTTTGGCTTACCCAGACGCACCGCCAACGGCATCGACTTCAATCGCCTTCTCCTAATCACTGCAGTCCTTACCAAGCGGGCGGGGCTAGCACTGGGGAGTCAGGATATCATGGTCAATGTTGCCGGTGGTCTAAAGGTAAATGAACCAGCCGCCGACCTGGGCATCGCTCTGGCCATCGCCTCCAGCCTTCGCGGCGCCGCCATCGACCCTAATCTGGTAGCTATCGGTGAACTGGGACTCTCCGGCGAACTGAGGGCGGTACCCCATCTGGACAGGAGGCTTAGTGAGGCAGCGAAGCTGGGATTCAAGCGCTGCCTTCTCCCCGGGACAACCAGGCTAAGTGCCCCCCCAGGGATGGAGCTCATCAGCGCCATGTCGGTGAGGGAAGCGTTAAAGCTGGCTCTCGCTAAATCTGAGCAGTCTCATACCGCTCTATAGGCACTACCACGAAAATACAGTTTCGGTAGATAATTAGATACGACATACAGCCACTGGGACGCTCAATAGGAGAGCGTTCTTTTGGAGGAGTAGACCACGACTCGTAACAACAATGACAAACGAACTCACTGATCAGCCGATACATACCCAGTTTCATACCAGTTGGAGCCTTTGAAAGTCGCCGTGTTGGACTGCTCAGATGTGAGAAGGGCGAAAAAGTGGAGACAAAGCTGGCACAACTTAAGTCACTTATCAAAGAGCTTGGCTCGGTACTTGTCGCCTACTCCGGAGGAATCGATAGCACCCTCCTGGCATCCCTCTCCCATGAAATCCTGGGCGAGCGGTCACTGGCAGTAACCACCTGTTCGCCTATTTTTTCGCCCCGGGAGATAGGTCTAGCCCAATCTGTAGCACAACACCTGGGCTTTCGCCACATCCTTATCCAGACCAATGAGCTTGCCGACCCATTATTTTTAGCTAACGACCCCCAGCGATGCTACTACTGCAAGCGAGGGCTCTGCCAGCGATTAAACGGCATAGCCAGCGATGAGGGGTTGGCTTTTGTAGTCGATGGCACAAATCACGATGACCTCTCGGATTACCGCCCCGGCAGAAGGGCTACCTCGGAACTCGGCGTCCGCAGCCCTTTGCTTGAAGTCGGCCTAACCAAGGGAGAGATCCGCACACTCTCCCGAAGCAGGGGGCTTCCCAACTGGTCTAAACCCTCCTCGCCCTGCCTCGCCACCCGCCTCCCCCATGGCACCCCGATCACTATCAATCTTCTCGAGCTTATCGATAAGGCGGAGCAGACCCTGGCTGAACTGGGTCTTTCCAACTTCAGGGTGCGGCATCACAGCGACACCGCCCGCATCGAGGCCAGTGACGAGGACATTGCGCTTTTAACCGATGAGAAAATAAGGCTGCGGGCGGTGTCAGAGCTTCATGACCTGGGCTATACCCATGTCACCGTTAACCCTGCCCGGCTCTCGCAGCAGTCGAAAAGGGTCCACGTTTGATATAGATCACCCTGACATTAGAAGACATGATATTGGAAGCAAAGAACCATCCCGGAAAGGGCGAAAAGGGAGCGTTTTGAAAGTCGGCTATCTCGACTGCTACTCCGGTATAAGCGGGGACATGATACTGGGGGCTCTCCTGGATTGCGGGCTCTCCCTCAGCAGCCTCACCGAAGAGCTGGCCAGGCTCCCCCTAACCGGCTACCGAATATCCGCCCAGAAAGCCAGTCGTGGGGTTATCACCGGTACCCAGGCAACGGTCTTTTTGGAGGGGAGCGCTTCAGAACAACGAAGCCTGAGCGATATCCTCGATCTTATCGAAAAAAGCGGTCTCAACCAGCGTGTGAAAGAGCGGAGCACCCGCATTTTCGAGCATCTCGCTGAAGCTGAGGCAAGGGTTCACGGCATCCCTATAGAGGAGGTCGAGTTCCACGAGGTTGGTGCCATCGATGCCATCGTCGATGTGGTAGGTGCTGTTATCGGGTTTGAGCAATTAGGAGTCGAGGCACTCTTTTGCTCCCCACTTCCCTCGGGAAGCGGCACCGCCGAGACCCGCCACGGGACCATTCCCATCCCGGCGCCGGCAACGCTGGAGCTAATCGCCTCGTCAGGAGCACCCATAAGACCAACGCCCTACCGCGATATGGAGCTTGTTACCCCCACCGGGGCAGCCATCGTTACCACTATCGCCTCATTTGAGCGACCCACCCTCTCCCTCCATTGCATCGGCTATGGTATCGGGGGGCGCGAACCTGTAGACATCCCCAATGTGCTGCCCCTCTGGCTGGGTGAAATGATAGAGTATGAACGAAAACTCCTGCTCCTGGAGACCAACATCGACGATATGAGCCCTGAGCTTTATGGCTATATAATGGAGCGCCTCTTTGAACAGGGCGCGCTGGACGTCTGGTTCACCCCCATCCAGATGAAGAAAAACCGCCCTGCGGTTATGCTCAGCGCCCTCGCCCCTCCTGATACCGAAGGGCAGATTGTGGAGACGCTTATTCGGGAGACCTCCACCCTCGGCGTGCGGGTGCAGCAGGTGGAGCGCCACCACGCCTCGCAGGAGTTGGTCCAGTTCGATTCTAGCCTCGGAAGGGTGGGGGTTAAGGTTAAGCGCCTTCACGGAGAAGTTGTAGGCATCTCACCTGAGTACGAGGACTGTCGTCTTCTCGCCCAAAAGCATGACCAACCGCTACAGAGGGTATATCGCATCGTCACCACCGAGGCCAGCGCTAAGCTTACCGGGGAGTAAGCATGTTGCACCGTGGCAAAGAGAGGCCAGAGGTCAAACTCCCTCCCCCACGGGAACGGGGGGAGATGTCTCTCGAGGAGACCATCGCCAGAAGAAGGTCGGTGAGGGATTATAAGGGGGAACCTTTATCCCTTTCCCAGCTCTCCCAGATATTATGGGCTGCCCAGGGGCTCACCGATGCCCGAGGACTCAGGGCCATACCCAGCGCCGGCGCTACCTATCCACTGGAGGTCTTCGTTCTCATAGGCAGGGATGGTGTCGAGGGTCTTGAGCCAGGGATCTACCATTATGATGTGGCTAAGCACTCCCTGAACCTTCACAAAGAGGGTGACCAAAGGGGAGAGCTCGCCGTTGCCGCCCGAGATCAGGAATTCATTGCGCGGGCACCGGTGGATATCGTAATCTGCGCTATTTTCGAGCGAACCTCCTGGTACTACGGAAGAAGGGCGGAAAGATACATTCACATGGAAGTGGGGCATGCTGGTGAGAACGTCAGCCTCCAGGCAGTAGCACTCGGCCTGGCAACGGTGATGGTGGCAGCCTTCAACGATGAACAGGTGAGTGCGGTGATGGAACTCGCCAAGAAGGTTAAGCCCCTCTATATAATCCCCCTGGGCAAACCAAGATAAGTTTTTAAACTTTACTTAGACTAATAATTGGAATAAACAGCGTATCATACTGCCAATGCTACGCTTATAAAGGTGTGGTGCCCTTTTTAGGAACTCATACTCCAGGTTATCGGCAAGCACCTGGCCAACTTCGATAATGTTGAGGGAGCTGCCAGCGGTCCGCCACTCCTGCTCCCCATCGCTCGCACTATTATTTAGACGGAGGGGCTAAAGCCTGGCGCCTTATTGTATTGGCCGGAGGTTACCGATATAATTACACCCAGCGTTCTGCACTGGAAAGAGGTAGGCTGACATGTCAAAGAAAAAGATACTCGTTCTTTCGCCCCTGCCTAAAGCGGCCATCGAGGCATTTTTAAGCACTCGGGTAACTGGCAATGAACTTGAAGATATATATGTGGTTACCTATGAGGGTTCTTCGAAGGAGGAGCTGATCAAAGCGGTCTCGGATGCCCACATAATCATTGGAGACTACACAAATAATATCGCCATGGATGCCGAGGTGATCCGGTCGGCCGAGCAATGCATCCTTATACAGCAGCCGTCTACCGGATTTCAGCATATCGATGTCGATGAAGCCGCTAAAAACGGTATACCCGTGGCTAACATAGCAGGAGCTAATACCTTGGCGGTGGCGGAGCACACCATAATGCTCATACTCGGATGTCTAAAGAAGCTGACCCTGTCTCATGAGAAAACGAAGCGAGGAGAGTGGGCACAGGACGAGATGGAGATCCACGGGGTCTTCGAGCTTTTTGGAAAAACCGTGGGCATCATCGGAGCCGGGCTCATAGGTAAAGAGGTGGCAAAGAGGGCGAAGCCGTTTGGCCCGCAGATGATTTACTACGACGTGAACCGCCTCTCCAAAGAAGAAGAGGATGAGCTTGGGGTAACATACCGCCCCCTTGACGATCTCATCGCAGAGTCCGACGTCATAACCATTCACGTGCCTCTGACACCTCAAACAGAGAATATAATAGGCGCTGACCGAATTACAGCGATGAAAACCAACGCTATTATTATTAACGCCTCAAGGGGTGCGATAGTGGATGAGGTAGCGCTGGCTCGGGCGTTAAAAGAAGGGCGAATACGGGGTGCCGGCCTAGATGTTTTCTCAAAAGAACCTATAAGTCCGGAGAACCCAATCCTTGAGGCGCCCAATACGATACTCACCCCTCATATCGCCGGGGCCACAAACGAGTCCAGAATGCGAATAATAAATCTGACTATCGATAACGTATTGAGCGTCCTAACGGGAAAAGAACCGGTAAATATCGTGAATGGGGTCAAGCCGAAGACATCTCCTAATTCATCCAAATAGAAACGCGGGGTTATAAAGATGCCGGAAAAGATGAGCGGAGCGCAGGCGCTCGCAAAGGCCTTGCTCAGGATGGGCACATCAAGGATTTACGGAATCATCGGGACCTCAAATGTGGCTTTTGTCGATGCGCTCTACGAGGTGCGTGACCGGATACACTATGTCTCTTGCCGCCACGAGCAGGTCGCTGCCAGCATGGCCGATGCGGAAGGAAGGCTAACCGGGAGACCAGGCGTGGCCCTGGTGCACTCAGGCCCCGGCGCGCTCAACGCCATGATTTCTGCGGGGAACGCTTACAAAGACTGTTCACCGCTAATGATCATAACCGGAGCGGTGAAACGCCGCCTGTCCAAAAGCGATGGGATGCTTGAGGTCGACCACCAGCGCCTCTTTGCACCACTGTGCAAGGGTACCTTCCGCATTGAATCGCCATCCGAAGTAACAGAGGTATTCCCCAAGGCCTACCGTGCCGCAATGAGTGGCGCACGCGGACCCGTTCTCATAGAGGTCCCAGAAGACGTATGGACGGAAAGGACAGAGATCGATATCGAAGCGATGGAGCTCGCTTCTGATGCTCCCCCGCCAATAAAAGAGGCGGATGTGAGAGATGCCCTGGACATGATCGATTCCGCCGCTCTGCCGCTCGTCCTTTCAGGGGCCGGCGTTGCTTACTCATGCTCCTCAGGTGACCTGGTGAAATTCGCTGAGCTCTTGTCACTGCCTGTCATAACTACTGGTAACGGTCGTGGAACCATACCGGAAACTCACCCACTGTCCCTGGGCCGTGTCGGTTTCGGGGGCGGGAACCTGGTTGCAGATAAGGCCTTGGAGAGCTGCGATGCACTTCTATGCCTCGGCGCTGGCATCAGCGATATGACTACTTATGAATTCACCACCCCACTTGCGGCCAAAAATGTGATGGTCTTCAATATATCGCCCGGCTCCATCCTGCCACAAGCCCCGGAAAGCAGACTTGTCCTGTGCAACGTAGCGGATTTTCTCGGCCGGTTAGTCGAGGAAGTGGGCAACCGCAGGGAACCAGCCCGGTCGTCATGGGACCAAGCGCTCGCCGAAGCCAGGGTGCTCTGGGACGGCATGCTCCAGACATCCCTCCACCGCGAAGGGAGCCTGCCTTCTCCCAGCCGTGTTATCAAGGAAATCGCAAATAAACTACCAGATGATACGGTCGTCAGTGTGGGAGCTGGGATGCACCTGCTCTACCCAATGGCTTTCATGCCCTGCAACCACCCCCTCAGTTTTCTATCCACCGTCAACTTCGGGTCGATGGGGTTCGGACTGGCAGCGTCAATGGCAGCAAGCATGATGCACCCTGAGCGCGCCGTGCTCGCGGTACTGGGGGACGGAGACTTCATGATGACGATACAGGATCTGGAGACAGCGGTCCGTGAAGGTCTCGACATTAAGATTCTAATCCTCAATGACTGCCAGTACC
>DAOUEU010000051.1:0-7534 GCA_034430255.1 Dehalococcoidia bacterium
GCAGCGATGGCGCCGCCGATGGCGCCCGAGATATGGTCGTAGCCGGCAGCGATATCGGTAACCAGCGGTCCCAATACATAGAACGGTGCCCCTTTGCACAGGCTTTTTTGCAACTGGACATTGGTGGTAATCTGGTCTAGCGGTACATGCCCCGGGCCCTCCACCATCACCTGTACCCCGGCATCCCAGGCGCGCTCCACCAGCTCTCCCAGGATGAGGAGCTCCTCAACCTGGGCCCTGTCGGTGGCATCGGCCAGGCTGCCCGGACGCAGCCCGTCGCCCAAACTCAGCGTTACATCGGATTTTCTCGCGATCTCCAGCAGGCGGTCATACTGCTCATATAGCGGGTTCTCCTGCTCGTTATGGATGATCCAGCCGAGGAGGAGCGCTCCACCTCGGGAGACGATATCGGTCACCCTTCCCTGGCGTTTCAGCCGCTCAATCGCTGTGCGGGTGACCCCGCAGTGCACCGTCACGAAATCGACGCCCTCCGAGGCATGCTCCTGGATCACCCCGAACAGGTCGTCGGGGGTCATGCTTACGATCGCCCCCCTCCTTTCGATGGCATCGATTCCCGCCTGATAGATGGGGACGGTCCCCACTGGGATGGCGCTTTCTTTGGTGATGGCGCGTCGGATGTCGCCTATGTTGCCGCCGGTGCTGAGGTCCATCACCGTGTCTGACTTATACTCGATTGCGACCCTCAGCTTCTCCAGTTCGCTCTCCATGTCGCCGCAGTCCGATGAGGTGCCGATATTGGCGTTGACCTTCACCCGAAGCCCCTTCCCTATGCCACAGTACTGGGTGAGCTGGTGGTTCCGATTTGCTGGGATCACTATGTTACCATCGGCGACCCCCTGCCGAATGAACTCTGCGGGTACACCTTCCGCCTCAGCGACAAGTTTCATCTCAGGCGAAACTTTCCCGCTCCTTGCAAGCTCTAACTGCGTCACCTCACCCTCCTTCTTTTGGGACTGGCTATTTGCCATCCCCGTAAACCCTCTACCCGCCTTCGGGTTGTGTTTTTGGTGCCGTTTAAAAACAAAATAACCAAGAGCCTAGGTACTCGGTTCCAGACCCTTGGTCTAAAAATTCCCGCTTCCCTACGCTCGCATTACCGAGATCAGGTTCGAGGGGTTGTCCGACTCCTCGGACTCTCAGCCGTTACGCTCCCCCGCGGCGCAATGTAATAATACTATAAAACGCACAAAATTGCAATGGGATGTAGGGCTGTTCTACTTCTTAGTTCCGTTTAATAGTGGTGGTGAGCCATGCCTCCTTCTCTCGTCGTTAATTATGAATAAAATTGACGGGGCTATATTGCTGTGCTATCATCCTTTCACCATCAGCTCGGGCAGTAGGACAGTGAGGCCGTCCTTTGAATCAAGGTAGCTCTCAAAAATTGAAGCGGGGAATGGGGCTTACCTCTCTGTAAGTCGAGGCTTGTTGAAGAGGCGTAACAGAAGAGCTCGAGCAATCTATCGAGATGAGCTTCAAGGAGGGTCTTTATGCTAACTAAATATGATGAGCTCGTTTGCCACCAGACCGTCTCCACCTTTGACTCCGTAGAGACCAGCGCCCGAGAATGGACGGAGCGGGTATGGGTTGTCGTCTACAACACTTCGGGGGAATTCCTCTTGATCGGAGGCTTCGGCATGTATGCCAACCGGAATATCATGGATGCCTTTGCCTGCCTGAACATCAAGGGTGAGACGCAATACAATGTCAGGGCCTCTCGTGAACTACGTCCAAACATCGACGAGGTCAAGGTCGGGCCCTTTTCATATGACATAATCGAGCCGTTAAAGAGGGTGCGATTTACCCTCGGTGATAATGACTACGACCTGAGCTTAGAGGTGGACCTTGAGGGCATAATGCCTCCTCATGAGGAAGAGCCGCAGGTGGCCAGGTCACGGGGCAGGGTGGTGGAAAACGTTGTACGCTACGTGCAGGGAGGCAAGGCCAGCGGATGGATAAAGGTCGAAGGCCAGCGCTACGAGGTAAGTAAGGAGAACTGGCGTTGTTTGAGGGACCACTCCTGGGGTGTCAGGCGGGGTGGTGGCGTACCGGAAACCGGCGTTCAGCCCGGCGAAATACCGATAGGCTATATGCACAATTTCAGCTTCATGCAGTTCGATGATTTTGGCGTCTCACACCATACCAGGGAATCGTGGGACAGCAAGACGCTTGTCTTTTCCGGAGCAGTCTTCTATCCCTACGAAAGCGGAAAAGAGGAGCTACCACTCAGGAGCATTGAGCACAACTATCAGTTCCGCCCTGACCTGCGTCGAACAACAGGAGGGACCCTTGTTTATAATGCTGTCGATGGTTCCAAGATCGAGGTCTCGATGCGCGCGCTGGCCTTCTGCTGCCTGAAGCCAGGCGGATATTTTGGTCACCGAGGGTTTGTACATGGGCTGTGGATGGGTCCTTTTTATCTCGATGGCTACAAGCTCGATCTCACCGATCCCGAGGTGGTGCGCGAGATCTCTTTCCTTGATGAAGTGCTGTGCGAGATGCGTTGCGGCGATAAAATTGGTTATGGTATTATCGAGCTCGTAATCGTAGGAAAATATCCCAAGTACGGCTACCTGAACTGGGAACCCACAGCTGATCCCAGCTACATCTCTGGGAATGTGGCGAGCGATACTGAGGGATAAGAGAGGGGGTAGGAAATGATATCGAGAGATGTGGACCTAGCTGATATGGAGTCAAGGCTCATTGCCTGGCTGCATCAGAAAATGCCCAGGGCGGAGAACCTTTCTCTATTGGGCATGGAAAGATCAGGGGCAGGGCTCTCCAATGAGACCTTTCTCTTTGACCTGAGCTGGCGGGAGGCTGGGAAACAAAGGTCGGAGGGGATGGTTCTCAGGTGCCCTCCCAGGGAATACCCGGTATTCCCCGAATACAGCCTCGGCATGCAGTTCCATGTCATGGAGCGTTTGCAAGGAACAGATGTGCCGGTTCCACGGGTTTTCTGGATGGAGGAGGACGAAAAGGTGCTCGGCACCCCCTTCTACGTCATGGGCCGTATCGATGGAGTTATACCCCCTGAGTACCCACCCTACCACTCCTTTGGGGTTTACTATGATGCCACTCTGCAGCAAAGGGCGAAGATGTGGTGGGGCTCGCTGGAAGCCATGGCCAAGGTTCACCTGCTCGATTGGAAGGGGCTTGGGCTCTCCTTCCTCGGCATCCCCAAAGGTGGCACCGGTCCCCTTGACCAGCAGCTGGAATACTGGGAGAGATTCCTCAACTGGAGAAAGGAAGAGCCGCAGCCAATACTGGAGGCCGCTCTCAACTGGCTTAAAGAGAAGCGGTATGCCCCGAGACATGTGACACTGTGCTGGGGCGATGCACGCATGCCGAATACAATATACAGCCTAGATGGCGATGTTCTCGGGGTGCTGGACTGGGAGATGGCCTACCTCGGGGACCCCGAGTCCGACCTGGGCTTCTTCCTCTTCCTCGATTGGCAGCACAGTGAGGGCTATGGCATCCCCCGCCTGGATGGCTCCCCGGGAAAAGAAGAGACGGTTCAGCGCTACCAAGATCTCACCGGATGGAGGGTAGAGAACCTCCTCTATAATGAGGTGCTGGCTGCCTTTAGGGCCGCATTGGTAATCCTAAGCGTGTTCAAGAACTTCAGGAAGTTGGGAGTTGCTCTTCCCGCAGAAGATATCGAGCTCAATAATCCGTGCACTCAGAGGTTAGCCGGGCTATTGAACTTACCTGCTCCAGGAGCGCCGACGAGAGAGACGACCAGGATCGAGGATGTCACCGTGTCCGTCCAGTTCCATATCACCGGGCCTGGTGGCAGTGACTGGTATCTAGTATCGGATAGGGGTAAGGGGACTCGCTATGGGGGTACAGTGGATAACCCCGACGCTACACTCACCGTCTCAGCTGAGGACTGGGATGCCGTTCAGAGGGGAGAGCTTGACCGCCTGCATGCCTGGACAAGTGGAAAGCTAAAGATAGAGGGGGACATGACCTTGTTGCTGCAGCTTGAGGACATGATCTCAAAGTTCAGCGGGGCTAGCTAGTTATCAACTCTGAGGTTACTTAATAGAGGAAGTTGGAATTAAGAGAATCATAGAAGGAAGGTTGCCATGACACAAGACCTAGAGGACAGATTCAGAGTGCTCGAGGATATCGAAGCCATAAAGAAATTGAGGGCTACCTATTGCTACCTGGTAGATGCAGGGGTAGCAGGGGATACCTCCAAGCTTGACGAGCTCTTAGAACTATTCACCGGTGACGCTCGGGCAGAATACGGGGACTATGGAATATTTGAAGGCAAGGAGGCTCTCCGCCAGTTCTTCAAGGAGTTGATTCCGGGGGTACTCTCCTACTCCGCACACATGGTTCATAACCCGGTAATCGATGTGGAGGGCGACAGAGCGAAAGGAAAGTGGTATTTTGAGGCTGCCTGTACCTTTAGTTTGGCAAACCGGGCAACGTGGGGGCAGGGGAAATATATTGAGGAGTATGTGAAAGTAGAGGGGATATGGAAGTGGAGGTCGCTAAAGGTTGTTTTCGATTACTTCACCCCGTTCGATGAGGGGTGGGTTAAAACGAAGGACATAGTAAGACAGCTTTTTCCTGAAACTAAATAGCTATAAGCCCTCTCTGCTTCAGGTCTCGGGCGATATCGTTCAGCGCAAGGCTCTCCAGGTTTGCCATGGTTTGAAGACCGGTGGCTACATCCCAGTGCCTGAGCTGGTAATACTCGTCTCTCATCCGTTCAAATTCTTCCCTGTCAACAACGGCACCCTTTCGGGATAATACCTCTCCGCCGCTCCCCGGCACCAGACATTCGGGGTTTGCCTGATCGTATTTAAGGGGCAGGGTGAAGAAGTGATCAGGTAGATTATCGCTCTCTCTCCCCCGCTGACCTTCTCTAACCAGTATGGCCCTCTGCAGGTTAAAGACCCTCTCACCTATTCCATAGAGCTCCTCCTCACTTACCTCTTTGCCGGTAACGGCGGAGAGAATATTGCTTTCCAGGGTGGGGTCACCCACATGGTCATCGGTTTTTTCCAGGTCAGTGATAGGCCACAGCAAGTTACAGAGAATAAGGCACTCGATCGCGTACTCACGATCCTGTATCTTCTTTGTCGCCAGCGCTTTACCCTCGTAGGTGGAGAAATCAGCTGCCAGCTCGCTTCCCCAGAATCTCCGGGCTATGGCGCGAACAACCTCCGAAGTAACGTAGGTAAGACCCATGGTTCCAGCAACCCATCTGGCTAGGAGTAAGCCCACTTCATGTACTTGATTTATGGGTATTCTCGGCTCCATAGCATATAAGAGTGCGTTGGTAGTATACAGCCTTGGTCCGTACGGGTGGTAGCCGGGTTCGGAGAGATAGCCAGCACTATCGAGCTGCTCCTTGGCACCGCGCCCTACTATATCCGCAGCATTACCTATTCCCTGAGCCAGGATGTCCCCGAAACCCTCACGCAGAGCGACCTTTCTTAGAAGCGTCTCGATGAACTCCATGCTTCCCAATTTTGATATTGGGATGCCTGTGCTTTCATCGGTTAGGATGCCTGCTTGATAGCACCCGTTGAGCCAGCTGATCATCAGGTCAATGTCCACTGCATCGAGACCATAGTCATCGCAGAGCTTAGTGGTAAAAAAGGGCACATCATTCCAATCCCCGTAGTATCGCTCCGCCCAGGGCTGATAAAAAAAGGCTGAATGGCATATGAATTTCCCCTTCTTGCCATCTGCTGCCTCATAGACTCTCCTGGGGCACCTGCCGAGACAGCCATAACAAGGCTCCTTCTTCATTTCGGGCCCTGGTATTGTTCTCAATCCAAGTATAGGGTCTCTTGACCACCGGCTGAGGTATTCCCAGCCAGGGAATGGGAAGGCCCTGCCCAGTTCCCGGTAGTACTTGGTCAACTCCCGCAACCTTTCCGGCTTGGCAACTTTCACACCCCTCTTGGCGCCCTTAACGACGATGGCCTTTAGCATCTTAGAACCCATAGTTGCCCCTAAGCCTCCAGAGCAACTGGCATCGTTGTCGGCAAGGAGGGTGGCCATGATAGCCATACTTTCACCAGCTTGACCAATGGCTACTATTCTGGCGGAGCTACCAAGCTCGCCCTTCAGGTTCTCCCTTGTTTCAATGGCTCCACTGCCCCACAGGGCGGAGGCGTCCTTTATTTCGGCGGTATCATCATGGAGGAAGAGATAGATAGGCCTTTCAGATTTTCCCTGAACCACAATGGCATCATAGCCAGCGAACTTCAGTTCGGCTCCCCATCTCCCTCCCAGATTGCCGTAGCAAAACTGCTGCGGGGTTGTGGCGGGGGATTTCCCGCAGACCTGCCACCGCGAGCCTCCCAAAGCAGGTAGCCCGGCAAAGGGGCCAGTGGTAAATATCAGCCTGTTCTCAGCGTCAAAGGCACTAACCCCGGGAGGGACCTCGTCCCAATAGACCTTGGCGGCGATGCCCCTTCCACCAAGAAACCTGTCAGCATAGTCCATGGTAGAAACATCCTGGGTGCTACCTGAAGATAGATCCACCCGTAAGATTTTCCCGGCGTATCCAAATGTTGTCATCGTCCCTCCAGCATTTAAAGTGGTGAGCCACGGGTGGCGTAGTCTGCTTATATGTGGGATGGTAACTACTGCGATGGTGTATGTCAAGGAGTTAGTGGCTCACCAGTGAAGTTTTGGCGGGGCTAACGCCTGGCGTTTTGTGGCAGGTTATTTAGGCGAATCGAGACGGGGGGAGTTCAGGGGGCGGGATCATTATAAAAAATATAGATTGGCTGGAAGCGGTCTGTAACTAATTATGTTGTATTAGAAATTCAATTGACTAAGCTATATTGCTGTGCTATCATCCTTTGAAAGGCAAAGGTGGGCGTATTTGGGAAGGAAGGTCCTTATATACCTCCTTATCGGCTCCGCTGCCGGGATGCTCGCTGGGCTGACGGGTGTGGGTGGCGGGGTGTTCCTGGTGCCTTTGATGGTGGGGCTTCTGGCCATGGTGCAGCATCAGGCACATGGCACCTCTCTCGCTGTGATGTTTCCCATCGCCCTCGTCGGCGCAATCACCTATGCTGTCCATGGGTATATTCCAGGGCAGGTGGATTGGGGGGTCATCGTGGGGCTGGCTCTGGGAGGTATGGTGGGGGTGGTTTTGGGAGCCAGGTTGATGATGAGGGTGCCGGCGAAGCAGCTCAGATGGCTATTCGGTATCTTTTTGGTGGTCGTGGGCACTTTCATGATCGTAAACCCCTAGTTAGAGCGGTTGAGTATGGGCGTAGCTATCGGGATTGGGCTTCTGGCAGGAACGGTGGGTGGGATGCTGGGGATAGGGGGAGGGGTGATCTTGATTCCGGGCATGGTTTTTTTAATGGATGTTGAGCAGCACTCAGCACAGGGGGTGTCCCTGGCGGTGATAAGTGCAATGGCACTGGTGGGCACGGTCACCCATTACCGACAGGATAGTGTCAGGCTCAGGGTGGCACTATGGATCATACCCGCTGCAGTCATCTTTAGTTTTGTCGGGGCTATG
>DAOUEU010000052.1:0-2265 GCA_034430255.1 Dehalococcoidia bacterium
ATGCTAACTAAGAGAATCATCCCTTGCCTTGATGTCACTCAAGGGCGAGTAGTCAAGGGCACCAGCTTTACCCATCTTCAAGATGCTGGTGACCCCGTAGAGCTAGCTGCCTTCTACTACAAGGAGGGTGCTGATGAGCTCGTCTTTTTGGACATCGGTGCTACTCCTGAGGGACGTGGCATTATGGTTGACATTGTCGAGCGGGTATCCGAGCAGGTTTTCATTCCCCTCACCGTTGGCGGAGGTTTGCGTGGCATCGAAGATACGCGTCGCATGCTGAAAGCAGGGGCAGACAAGGTATCCATTAACACCGCCGCAGTGCAAAATCCCAGGCTTATCACTGAAGGAGCAGATAAATTTGGCAGTCAGTGCATTGTTGTGGCTATCGATGCTAAACGACTAAAAAGTGGTACTGATGCTAAATGGGAGGTCTGTACTCACGGGGGACGAAAACCTACTGGTACCGACGCCATTGAATGGGCTAAGCAGGTTGTGGCTCTTGGTGCTGGGGAACTGCTCCTTACCAGTTGGGATGCCGATGGTCAGCGAACTGGATATGACCTGGAATTGACACGCGCCATCAGTGAAGCAGTAATGGTGCCGGTAATTGCCAGCGGTGGTGCCGGCAATTTGGAACATCTCTATGAGGCTTTAGTCATAGGCAAAGCTGACGCTGTTCTCGTCGCTAGCATCTTTCATTACCAAATTTATTCCATTCGCCAGGCGAAAGACTACTTAGCGGAAAGAGGAATACCGATAAGAAAAGGATAAGATGAAGACATATTTGCCGCCAAAATTCATAGTGGAGAGAGACGATACTCGGTGTATTAGATGCGAGGTGTGTGTCAACCAGTGCACCTTTGACGTTCATTCTTATGATATTGAGGACGATGAGATAAAGAGCCGCGAGGAGAATTGTGTTGGCTGCCACCGTTGCGTAGTCTTTTGTCCCACTGAGGCTTTGACCATTAGAAGAAATCCACTGGATTACAGAGAGAACTACAACTGGCGCCCCGAGGTTATCGAAGATATCATCAAGCAGTCCGAGACCGGTGGCGTGCTTCTCACCGGAATGGGAAATGATAAGAGCTATCGCATCTACTGGGACCATCTGGTTCTTAATGCCAGCCAGGTGACCAACCCCTCTATTGACCCTCTACGCGAACCAATGGAGTTAACTACTTATCTGGGGCAGAAACCTGACAAGGTTGAGTTTGAGTCTGGCGCGCTGGGTCTTAAGACAGAACTGGCCCCCCAGGTCAAGCTCGAGGTTCCTGTAATGTTTTCCGCTATGTCTTATGGTGCAGTAAGCCTGAATGTGCAAGAGTCCATGGCCAGAGCTGCCACTGAGATGGGAACCCTGTGGAACACAGGTGAAGGTGGGCTTCACCCTAAGCTTTATAAATATGGAGACAACACTATAGTCCAGGTAGCTTCGGGGCGATTTGGCGTTCATCCCGAATACCTTGATATAGCCAAAGTAGTGGAAATTAAGATTGGGCAAGGGGCTAAGCCCGGCATCGGGGGACACCTCCCCGGTGAGAAGGTGAGCGCTGAAGTATCAAGCACTCGAATGATCCCTAAAGGCACAGATGCCTTATCCCCAGCGCCGCAGCATGACATCTATTCCATTGAGGATTTGGCGCAGCTTGTCTATGCCCTGAAAGAAGCCACAAACTACACTAAGCCAGTAGCCGTAAAGATTGCTGCTGTTCACAACTCAGCAGCTATCGCCAGTGGCATGGTGCGGGCAGGAGCAGACATTATAGTCCTCGATGGGCTGCGAGGCTCTACGGGCGCTGCGCCCAAGATCATCCGCGATAACGTTGGTATTCCCATTGAACTAGCTCTCGCTTCCGTGGATGACCGCCTCAGACAAGAGGGCATCCGAAATCAGGCCTCTGTCGTAATCGCGGGCGGAATCAGAAACAGCGGCGATGTAGCCAAGGCCATCGCTCTGGGTGCCGATGCCATCTATATTGGAACTGCTGCTCTCGTCGCCCTTGGATGCACCATTTGTCAGCAATGCCACACCGGGAAATGTGCCTGGGGCATTTGCACCACGGATCCCTGGTTAACCAAGAGGGTCAATCCTGATATCGGAGCTAGGCGGCTGTCCAATCTTCTTCGCGGCTGGAGCCTTGAGCTTAAGGACATACTGGGCGGCATGGGCATCAATGCTTTAGAAAGTCTCCGTGGCAATCGCCTTCATCTGAGAGGCGTGGATCTTACCGATACTGAATTAGAGATCCTCGGGGTAAGGAT
>DAOUEU010000053.1:0-3977 GCA_034430255.1 Dehalococcoidia bacterium
CTATCGGCACCTCCATCGTGACAGCCGTGGCTGTCATCGGACTCGGGGTGATGATCTATCGCTACCTAAACGGGATAGGTGCCATCAGTAACCTTAGCGACGGCCGTGCCTGGGGACTGTGGATCAGCTTAGACCTGTACTGCGGCGTTGCTCTGGCAGCGGGAGGATTTACCCTAGCAGGAGCGGTCTACATCTTTAACCGAAAGAAGTACTACCCAATAATAAGATCAGCCATTCTAACGGCGTTCCTGGGATACACATTGGTTATCCTTGCCCTACTGGTAGACCTGGGGCAACCGTGGTATATCTGGCACATCATCATTAACTGGAACATCCATTCCCCTCTGTTCGAGGTGGGTGTTTGCGTGATGACATATACCATCGTTCTGGCCCTCGAGTTCAGCCCGGTGGTCTTTGAGCGGCTAAATTTGCGCGTTCCGTTGCGAATAATACGGGCGATTCAGATCCCGCTGGTTATCGCTGGCATCGTTCTATCTACCCTGCATCAGTCCTCCCTGGGCTCGATGGTGCTTATGATGCCAGAGACGGTGGACCCCCTGTGGTATTCGCCGATCCTGCCACTTCTTTTCCTCCTTTCGGCTATTGCAGTGGGGCCAGCCATGGTAATATTCGAGTCGTCTCTCAGCAGCAGGGCATTCGGCCACAAGCTGGGCCAGGATATTCTAAGCGGACTGGGCAAGGCTATCCCCTACATCCTGGGTTTATACCTACTTTTGAGATTGGTAGATCTGGCAGTATCGGGAGAAATAGGCCTAATCTTCAGCAACTACCCGCACAACATGCTATGGTGGTTAGAGATAATTATTGGGGTGGCTCTGCCAATTATCCTACTTTCAAAAGCTAGTATTAGACAGAGCAAAACCAAACTATTATGGTGCGCGCTGCTTGTCATAGGCGGGTTGGTGCTCAATCGCTTCAATGTGAGCTGGTTTGCCCTCGCCGGACGAGAGGGCTACACTTACTTCCCTCACTGGATGGAGATTGCAGTATCGGCGGGGCTTATAGCCTGGGCCATAATCATAGTAATGCTGGCTAACCGGTATTTACCTTTGCACCACCATGAGGGAGAGTGGAAAGTGGGTGGAGGCAAGTCTCATCGGGGGTGAGGTTTTTAAATCCCAGTCTCCGAATTTAAAGTTCGGTGTCCTGAGCATTGGACGACTGAACCATCACGCAGACTACGGTGTCGCATGCACCGTAGTCTTGCTCTATACGTGAGTCAATTAAGACCCCCTTGAACTTAACGCTGGTCTACTTCTGACCCGCCCCCTCCGTATATGCCTCCCCCTCTCATTTTAGTCCTTACTTCTCGGCTGACCTCTGTATGCCCAGCCGAATGGCAGCGATGAGGTAAGTTTCTGTCAAGGCATATTTAAACTTAGGGGTGTACAGAATCATCTTGGTGCAAATTAGATGGTACTTTTTATTCCTCAAATCTGCTCTCTCAGCCTAGAAGTGGACTTGATGCAGTGTGAAAAAGGGCGTAGAATCAGGTTGAAATGATTAAGTCATATGTTGGAGCATAAGCAACCGCTGATAAAATTAGAAAATGCTTGATATCCTGGAGAAAATGTGGTGTTTGCTGCAAACGGTAGGATGGGCAAGCGCAATAAAAATCTTTCCGTTGAAGTAATAGGTAACAAGGAGAGGTTGACCCCTTTTCTCCTGCGACTAGCATTATTAGATCAGCAGGCTGAATCACCTACAGCGCTCTTAACAGCACAGCGTATACGTATATATGAGAGACTTGGTAATTCGCTATTTTCCTCACCTCAGACTATTCTAGACCCATTCTTAGGCTCAGATACAACACCAAAAGTGTCTAGAGCTTTGGGAAGGAAAAGTATTGGCTACCAAATAGACCTAGAATTGACAGATGTTGTTAAACAGAAGTTAAATAACCAGCAACTCACTCTATCAGGTGACAACATAGGAACTATCATTTGGCAGGATGATAAAAACTTAAAAACAGACCTAGAAGAGCTGGTCATGAAACAGAGGTCGGTTACAAAGAAGAGCGAGTCTTCTATAATCATTTCGCTTTCATAACATAAACACTCAATGGAACCATCTGCCAACTAAAGCCGAACAGAACCGAGGAGGAGAAACTTGGATAAGATTAAAATCCTCATTGCTGATGACCATGCAGTGGTGCGGGAGGGCACACGCAAGATCCTGGAAGAGGAACAGGACCTGGAGGTTATCGCTGAGGCTGTCGATGGAGTGGAGGCGGTAAGGCTGGCTACTGAGTTGAAACCGGATGTTGCCATAATGGATATATCCATGCCTAATCTTGACGGCATCGAGGCCACCAGGCAGATCAAGGCGCTCTGCCCTGGCATAACTGTGCTGATTCTCACCGTTTATGATGACGACCAATTTATCTTTAGCCTGCTAGAGGCAGGAGCCGCTGGATACCTGCTAAAGGACATTCGTGGTCGTGATCTAGTAAATGCCGTCCGAGCGGTACATGGTGGAGAGTCGGTCCTCCATCCTTCAATTGCCAGCAAAGTTCTGAACCGTTTCGTGCGCACCCCTGATGATTCCCAGAAACGGGTGACCTTCGAAGCGCTCAGCAAGCGGGAGAAGGATATTCTCAGGCTGGCGACCAGAGGCCTAAGTAATCAAGAGATTGCTGACCAGCTTTGTATCAGCATACGGACGGTCCAGGGTCACCTGACGCATATCTTTAATAAGCTGCAGGTCGGTTCTCGCACCGAAGCAGTGGTGCGTGGTTTGAAAGAAGGCTGGATCACTCTCGACGACGTACCTTGAGACTTACCAAGTCAAGCAGTTAAAAGGTGCATAGAGTTGAAATTTGAATCATTGACTGGCTGGCTTAGAATATATGCAAAGCGGCCAAGCTTCTGGATTATCCTCGTTTTACTCTTAATTCTCATCACACTCCATTATAGCGAACAGATTGAGCAGCCAGGATTCCTCGCCGACTTAACGTCCAAACTCGGCCTGGATCGTCACGTCTTCGAGAGGATTGCCTTTATGGTGCCCATAATCTATGCCGGTTTTCTTTTTGGGCGTAAAGCAAGCTTTATTATTTCGCTAGTTGCACTTGCTGCCATGCTACCCCGTGCTATCGTCCTCTCGCCTCATCCTGAAGATGCCTTGTTAGAGACAGGCACTGTTTTTTTACTGGCCAATACGGTGGCCCTTGCCCTCGATTCGCTAAGAATCGAGCGACGAAGACGCACTGAGTTGGAATGGAGCGATAAGGCGCTTCAATCTCAACTTTATGTCATAAAGGAGAACGAGAGAAGGCTTACCGCCCTTAACCAGGTATCCGACATCCTGTCCCAGTCGTTGGAACTCGAAAAGGTCTTGGATAAGGCTACCGAAAATGTTATGGATGTGATGCAGGTTGAAGCTGCCTTGATATATCTTTTGGATGAAGAGGCTGGTGATCTGTCCCTCGCCGCTCATCGCGGTGTATCTACAGGTTTTGCCCAAGACGTGGACAGGATTAAGCTTGGCGAGGACTTTCCTGGGAGAGTGGCTGAGACCGGGGAACCCCTATATGTAGAAAACGCCTCCAAAGATCCCATGCTTACTACCGAGGCGGTGAGTAGAGAGGGGTTGCAGTCTCTGCTGAGCGTGCCCCTGAAATCCAAGGGAAAGGTTATGGGCACCCTCTGTGTGCTCATGCATAGTCACCGCTTGTTTCACCAAGATGAAGTGGAATTGCTCATTGCTATCGGCAATCAAGTGGGTGTTGCTATAGAGAATGCGCATCTCTATGAACATCAGCGGAAAGTCGCTGAGCTATTGAGATTATCTGAAGATAGATACCGGCAGCTATTTGAGAATGCCCATGATGCTATCTGGCTTCATGATTTGCAGGAAAATATAGTTACAGCTAATGAGGCCCTTGTTAGGCTATCGGGATACTCTTTAGGGGAACTACGGGACAAGAAGTCAAGCGACCTGATCGCAGAGGGCTG
>DAOUEU010000054.1:0-3702 GCA_034430255.1 Dehalococcoidia bacterium
GCCCTCCTCAAATAAGCCAAAAAGTACCCGCTTTAGTGCCTCCAACCTCTGGCTGAACTGGGACTCAAGCTCCGTAGAAAGCATTGCCCAGGCCCTGCTGGACTTCAGGTTAATCGCCCCTACCGCACTCCCTGCGATCCTCAATCGGTGAAGTAGCTCCCTTCCGTCCTTCTCGATGCCTTCCTTCTCAAGTTCGTATTTCTGCTGCTGCACATCCCGAAACTCCTGGAGAAGCCCCTTTATGTTCTCCGTTACCTCTATCACGTGCCCCTTCCCCTTCAAGGTAACTAAACCCTCCAGCGCCCTTTCTATGACAACAACATCACCGCTTTTAAAGTCAATAGCCTCAACTAGCCTGGAAAGCGCCGCCCCCATCACCATTCCCTTCTCTTCTCCGCTATACCGACCCACCTCCTCCTTCAGCAGTTGCTTATGGCCATGGCCCAGGTATCGCTCCACGATTGCCTGCCCCAGGGTGGTGCACTCTGCCTCCTTACGCTCCCTCATCTCCTCAGGTGAGAGACTACCCAGCTTCTCGGCCTTTTCCATCGCCTTCTCAAAGGCGCTCTTCATCTCACCCACTTCTTTCACAACTCCCTCGTTCTAATCCCACGACACCATATAAAAAGCTAGCTTAGTTGACGCCATTCAATTATACTATTCTTTGGCTCTACCAGCAAAATGGATACTAGCTAGTCCAGGCTAAGGCAAAGAACAATATACAGAGACAAGGGCGAAGATGAGGCTGCTGGAAAATCTACACTGCTACATCTGGCCGGGGAAGGGCAATAACTGTAATAGCTATCTATTTGCCCACGTGCTGCGCGGCGACCGTCCCCACGTCCTCATCGATCCGGGACATGTGCGAAATGAGCTCAACGAGCGCTGTCTGGACCAATTGCTCACCGCTATGGATAGAGACGGCCTGAAACCCGAGGATATCGGCCTGATCATCAATACCCACGCCCATCCCGACCACTGCGAGGGGAATCAGGCTCTAGTGGACCGTAGCAGGGATAAGGGTGGCAAGCTAGGCCAGTCCCTTATCGCCCTTCACCAGGACGAGGATGGGTATCGCCGGGAAATGGGTGAAATCATGGCTAAGCTGCTGGGACGTGGGATGGCCTTCGAGCCGGATTTCTACCTCAAAGAGGGTGACCTGAGTCTGGGCAAGGAGAGTAAGCTAACTCTCCAGATTCTACATACCCCGGGTCATTCTCCAGGCTCCATAAGCCTTTACTGGCCCGATAACCGGGTGCTCATCACCGGAGACGTCCTTTTCTACGGCGGGGTGGGAAGGACAGACCTCCCCGGTGGGGATAGCAAGCTCTTAAAGCGGAGCATCGAGCGGCTATCGGAGCTTGATATCAAGTACGTACTTCCCGGGCACAGCACCCAGTTCGGCTCAGTGATAAGGGGCATCAATAACGTTAAGCAGAACTTCGCCTCTATTAGACTAAACTACTTCCCCCTGCTATAAGCGGGTAGTAGTGCACCCGCTCTAATCTAATTTCTGCTAGATTGAAGGTCATCCCATCGCGGGCAGCGATGACGCGTACGCCAGTCTCCTCCGATATCCTCGTGGCCACCTCCCAGGGCTTCGCCCGCCACATGGTCATACCGAAGTGGCTCAGGATAGCCACTTTCGGCTTCAGCTCCTTGATAATTTCGCCCGCCTCCGGGGCGGAGAGGTGATCGCAGGGACCCCCCGGCTCAAGCCTCACCACATTGAGGATTAGCAGGTCCCCCTTATAGTATTGACACAAATCACCGAAAAAGCTCGTGTCCACGATGCATGAGATGGTATGCCCCGGGGTCTCGAATACCACCCCATAGGTCTCCACAGCGTGGTGGTGTTTGATGGGGGTGCTAAATGATACCTCACCGGTGCTGTAGCTCTTCCCCTCCTCAAGAATCTCAATTCGCTCCAGGTATGGGCGCAGGTAGTGAAGGACGACAGGGTCCTCTTCAAGGGCATCGCGGGGGGCAAAGAGTGCCCCTCTCCTCTTTAGCCCCCCGTCGGTCATCGCCTCGATCATAACGTTGACATCCGCCGAGTGATCCAGGTGTCGATGCGACAGTATGATCCCCTCAAGCCTTGAAGCCCTGAGCTTCCTCCTAGCCGCACGGACCAGTGTTCCCGGTCCAGGATCGAGGAGTATCTCCACCCCTCCCAGTTCAAGCCAAAGCCCGCCAGAGGACAGGATCTGGTTTGCCACCATCACCCGAGCGCCGGCGGTTCCCGGAAACGTGATTTTATCTTCGCCCATTACCCCTGTCCTTACTGGAAAAACCTGCCACTTTCGAGTATAGTAATTGGGGGAGGATTTCGCAACCAATATGGAATCGATCACACTCCATGAAGAGCTAATGCTCAGGAACCCCTATATGGTGGCGGCATGGCCCGGTATGGGGGGTGTTGCCATCATCGCTGCACGTTATTTAACCGAGAAATGGGATGCTAAGGAAATCGGCAGTATCGCGCCCGAAGGTTTCTTCGACCTGAGCGGCGTGCTTATTGAGGAAAGCATAGTCCAGGATGTAGAATTCCCCGAGAACACACTCTACCTGTCAAGGGGTCACGGCAGGAGAGACTGGATAATCCTAATTGGCGAGGCACAGCCCCAGATGAATGGTTACCGGCTGGCAAATCTGGTTTTAGATGTGGCCCAGAGATTTGACGTCAAAAGGCTCTATACCTTTGCTGCCGCACCCACACATATCTACCACACCAAGAAGCCGAGGGTGTTGGCGGTAGCCAACAAGCCCAGCTTGCTCACCCGGCTGGAGAAATATGACGTGGCCCCTCTCAAGCAGGGTAGCATCAGTGGCATGAACGGGCTGCTGCTGGGGGCGGCGAAAAAAAGAAACATGGCTGGCATTTGCCTGCTGGGCGAGATACCCATATACACCACCCACATTGCAAATCCCATGTCGTCTAGGGCGGTGCTCCAGGTGCTGGCTCAAATGTCGAATTTGAAAATTGACCTGACCGACATCGATCGCTGGGCCAGAGAAACGGGTGAGCAAATAGAGGAGAAGATAAGCAATCTCAAGGAGTCTTTCGGGGAAGAGGCCAAAGAGCTCATCGACTATTTTGCGCGGTTAGCCGAGCAGACCAGCGAGGAGGAGCTTGAGCCGGAGTACAAGACTGACGAGCTCCTTAAGGATATAGAGCGATTTCTCAAGGATAAAGGGGAGCAAAAAGGGGGCAATTAACTCAAGCGGATGGTGTGTGGTAGCAGTTGAGAAGTAACTAAATGGAAGAGCCTAGAAATATGGTGCAAATTAAAACATTCGCTGGTTTTAGTGCTGAATTACTGCCACCCCAATTTTCATTTAAAATAGATGCCCTATAGCAGCCTTATGTTGCCGACAAAACCTCACGTTGCAGTTTTGTAACCACATCACGCATACACACAACGATCCCCATGAAACCTACCTCAATGCTGCCCTAGCTATAAAAATCCTACTAGTCACTGTGTGACAGGCATACATCTTCATTGTTTCACCATATAGCCACTAGGTTAACTCGGTAACATTCCAGCGTGATGTGCAGCCACGTTCCTTCTTTCCACCAAATATCCTCAGTCTCTCAGGTTATCAATACATTGGATTATTGACAATAAAATCACCGAGGACTAAACTCATTCCACAACGTATATTTTGACCTTCGGAATATTATGAAAAGGAGGTGAATCA
>DAOUEU010000055.1:0-11172 GCA_034430255.1 Dehalococcoidia bacterium
CGCCAGGCCGACGGCTGCCTCGGCAGCAGCGACCACCATAATAAAAATAACAAAGACCTGTCCGGTAATTAGATGGCTGTAGCGGGCGAAGGCTACCATGGCGATATTCACCGCATTCAGCATTATCTCGATGCTCATAAGGATAACCACCGCATTTCTCTTTGCCAGCACTCCATAGAGCCCTATGGAGAAGAGGATTGCCGAAAGGATCAGGAAATGCTCCAGGCCAACAGACATCGTCTATTTCTCCCTCACGAGCACTATAGCCCCGATTATCGCTGCCAGCAGAAGCGCTGCTGCTATTTCAAAGGCGAGGATGAAGCCATCCACCTTGTTAAACAGGGCCTCTGCGATCGCCGATGTGGTGGGCTGGGTGGGAATCTCGGCGACGACATTCCAATCGGTATTCAACACCACAAAGAGCATGGTTATCAGAAAGAAAAGCCCTATCAGTAAGGCAGGGAGCCGTAGCCGCCCCTGGGGGCTGCCCCGCCGGCTCTCTCTGGTAAGCATGATGGCGAAGATTATAAGCACCCCGATGGCCCCCACGTAGATGAGCACCTGTGCCCCGGCAAGGAAATCGGCGCTCAGGGTGATATATATTCCGGCCACGGTAAAGAAGCACAGCACCAGGCAAAGCGCGGCACGGAAGACATCGCGCAGTAGTACCACCGCCAGCGCCGCAACGACGCTCACAACGGCTATAATCCAGAAGGCAATATCTATGCCAATCACGCCACCTTTTCCTTTTCTCTCTCCTCCTCAACCACCCGGTTATTGTCCAGTAGAAGTGCCTGTTTGGGCAGGGCCGGCTCGATCTCGGGACGGGCATAGGCACTCGGCTGCTTCTCGGGGGATGGCAGTAGCGCCTCCTTATCCAGTTTCATATCATCCCGACGGTAGCATGCTGCCTCGTAGACCCTGGATAGATAGAGCCGGTGGGCGGGACATGCCTCGATGCACAGGCCGCAGAATATACATTCTCCGAGGTCGATGTCAAACCTTGCAACGCCGGTCGTACCCTCGGGGGTCTCCTGGGGTACTATCCTTATGACCCCGTAGGGACAGGCATTTTCGCACTGCCGGCACCATGCGCAGAAGCCACAGTTAAAGCACCTCTTGGCTTCCGCGATACACTCCTCTCGGGAGATGCCGAGGGCACACTCCGCGAACCCCTTGACCCTTTCCTTAACACTCATGTGTGACATTTTGACTCTCTCAGCTTCCTCATAATCGCTGATGTCCAGGTCCTCGAAGGCCACCCTTTCCATCGGTAGGATTTCCTCAGGTGTATCCACCTTCTCGCCTCTAAGATAGCAATCGATGGCAATGGCTGACTTGGCTCCATCTCCTATGGCCTCGACCACCGTCGCCGGCCCGCTCACCGCATCCCCGCAGGCGAATATGCCGGTTACGCTGGTAGCGTTGGTAACGGAGTCGACATCGAATGTATTCCGCTTTGTAGTCTCTGGGCCATTATCCTCTTTCAGGAAGTCGAGGTCGGTTCTCTGGCCAATGGCTGGGATTATCATGTCGACGTCGAGGACGAATTCTGACCCTTCGACCGGTACCGGGCGCCTCCTGCCGCTGGCATCTGGCTCTCCCAGCTCCATTTTGATGCACTCCATACCCGCTACCCTACCTCCCTCCCCGACTACCCTGACCGGTGCTGCCAGGTAATGGATAGTAATATTTTCCGCTATGGCGTCTTCTATCTCCTCTTCATCGGCGGGCATCTCCTGCCTCGACCGGCGGTAAACGATAAATACCTCTCGGGCACCGAGACGGAGGGCCGTCCTGGCAGCATCGATGGCCACGTTGCCGCCGCCGACAATAGCTATTTTGTTGCCAATCTTTACCTCTTTACCCAGGGCCGCATCACGCAGGAAGAGGACGCCGTGATATACCCCATCAAGGTCCTCCCCGGGGATATCCAGCTTCATGCTGGTATGGGCGCCGATTGCCAGCAGGATTGCCCTGTAGCCCTGCTGCTTGAGCGATTCAATGGTCAGGCCATTCTTGCCGACGGGGCTGTTCAGCTTTATCTCGACACCGCATGCTTTGATATTATCGATTTCCTTCTGTAGAACTTTCTTGGGCAGGCGATATTCTGGAATGCCGACCCACAGCATACCACCGGGTACCGGAAGTGCTTCAAATACGGTCACTTCATAGCCCAGCCTGGCCAGGTCGCGGGCGGCTGTTAGGCCTCCGGGGCCGGAACCGATGATCGCCACCTTCTCATCCCTGGTTTTGGGGTATGGGACCACGCCTTCCCTGCCCACACTCAGCTCATAATCGGTCACGAAGCGTTTGATGTCGCGAATGGCAATCGGCTGATCAAAGCAGCCCCTATTACACGCCTTCTCACAGGGGTGAGTACAAACCCGGCCACAGGTGATGGGGAAGGGATTGGTCTCCCTTATCAGCTCAACGGCCTCATTAAACCTTCCCTGAGAGGCATAGGCGACATATCCCTGCACATCCACGCTAGCGGGGCACGCCGCAATGCAGGGAGCCCTTTTGCGCTCATCCCGTAAAAATCGTTGGCCCCGTGCCCGCCTGGAAACATTGAGCCGCTGCTCTGGATACTGGACCGTGATGGGGCTGCGTAAAAGATGCCTGAAGGTAAGAGCCATCCCCTTGGCAACACCTCGGCCGAAGTGCCTGAGGCTCACCCTCTCCCCGTAGACCCTGAACATACCTGACCACAGTATAATGAGTATGATGGCGACGGGGATGTTAATAAACATTAACCACCACGGGAACGAGTCCAAGACGACAACCTCAATCGCGGTGATAAGGATATTTGCCAGTGCCAGTGGGAAGAGGAACTTCCAGGCGAACTCCATCAGCTGGTCCACCCTCAGCCGGGGCAGGGTGCTCCGTATCCACACTAGAGCCAGAAATACGAGGAGCACCTTGATCATGAACCACAGCGCCGCTGGCAGCAGTGGCCCGTTGCCTCCACCTAGGAAAAGGGTGGTCACGATAGCGGAAACGGCGAAGGCATGGGCATATTCGCCAAGCATAATGAGGCCATACTTCATTCCGGAGTATTCCGTATGGAAGCCGGCGACGATCTCCGAATCTGCCTCCAGGAGGTCGAAGGGGCTGCGGTTGATCTCTGCGGCTGCTGCCAGGAAGAAGATCATTAAACCCAAGGGTTGCAGCAGAAGGAAGGGCACGGTCTGTGCCTCAACGATACTCACCATGGACATGGAGCCGGTTATTATGAGCACACCGACGATGGAGAGCACCAGTGGGATCTCATAGCTTACCATCTGGGCGACAGCGCGCATGGCACCAAGCAGGGAGTATTTATTGCTTGAGCCCCACCCCGCCATAAAAATACCCACTACGCTCAGGGAGGATATCGCTATTATGTAAAGTATACCGATATTAAGGTCGGCGATGAAAGCACCGTGGCCCCAGGGTATTATGGCGAAGATCATTAATATGGGAGTGAAGATTACTATGGGGGCTAGCCAGTGAACCCATCGGTCCCCCAGGATGGGGATGATGTCCTCCTTCAGCAGTATCTTGATGGCATCTGCTACCGGTTGCAGGATGCCCTGTGGGCCTGCTCGATTGGGCCCCTGGCGAACCTGGAATCTTCCTATCCCTCTCCGCTCGATGTAAATAAAGGCCATTACCACGAGCAGGATAAAGGTGGAGAGGATGGCGAAGGCGATGACTACGGGTATGAGGTAAGCTGCCCAACCGGGGATATAGCCCAGCAGCCAATCCTGGAACTGCTCGAGAACGCCCACTAGCGGTCCACCTCGCCCATGCAAATATCAATGCTGCCAAAGGTGATTATGGCATCTGCCAGCTTCCATCCGATAATCATATCGCGGAGTACGGTGAGATTAATTAGTGTTGGGGGCCGCACCTTGAAACGGTAGGGTTTAGCGGAGCCATCGCTCACCAGATAAAAGCCCAGCTCTCCCTTGGGGCCCTCCACCCTGCCGTAGGCTTCCCCTTTAGGCGGCCTGAATGTCGGCGATACCCTGGTACGTACCTCCCCTTGGGGAATCCGCTCCATAGCCTGCTCGATAATGCGCACGCTCTGCTTAATCTCCTCTATCTTAATCCGGTACCGGTCGTAGTTATCGCCGTTGGTGCCGGTGGGGATGTCGAAATCGAACCGGTCGTAAATGGAGTAGGGATCGGCCTTGCGCAGGTCCCACTTCACCCCGCTGGCACGCAGCACCGGTCCGGCTGTCGAAGCATTGATTGCCTTGTCCGCGGGTAGAATGCCCACTCCTTTGGCGCGGGCAAGTACCACCTCGTTCTCGGCAAGAAGCTGGTCGTATTCATTGATATAGCGGGGCATCTCACCGATAAACCGCTTCAGCGCCGGCATAAACTCCTGAGGGATATCGTGGCTAACCCCACCGAAGCGCATATAGTTATAGGTCAGACGCTGCCCGCATGCCATCTCAAAGAGGTCCAGGATCTTTTCCCGCTCGCGTAACATATAAAGGACCGGCGTCATGAAGGCCCCCATGTCGTTCAGGAAAAATCCCACTCCCATGAGGTGACTGGCAATCCGCATAAGCTCGGCCATTATTATTCTGATATATTCTGCCCGCTCGGGGACCTCGATACCTGCAAGCTTCTCCACCGCTAGCACGTAGGCAAAGTTATTGGACATCGAGGCTAGGTAGTCCAGCCTATCGGTAAAGGGGATATTCTGCAGATAGGTTTTGTGCTCTGCGAGCTTCTCGATTCCGCGGTGGAGGTAGCCAAAGATGGGCTCCATATCGACGATCACCTCGCCATCGAAGGTGACCCTCATCCGAAACACCCCGTGGGTTGAGGGGTGCTGCGGCCCTATATTAATGGTGACTGGCTCGGTCTTAAGCGTCATTTGCTCCCTGCTACGTCGCTTTCCCACCGCCCGGCACGTCTATAATAAAATCCTTTCTCAGAGGATGCCCCTTGAACCCATCCCAGAGGAAGATTCGCTTCATGTTTGGGTGTCCTTCAAAGGAGATGCCCATGAGGTCATAGATCTCGCGCTCCTGAAAATCGGCCCCCTGCCACAGGCTGACCACCGAGGGCAGCCTGGGATTTTCGCGCTCATCGCACTTAGTTTTTAAAACTAAACTGTAGTTGTTTGTGATGGAGGTGAAGTGATAAATCAATTCGAAATAGTCGATGTAATCGACGGCGACGATGCTGTTGAGATAATCGAGGTTGAGTCTCTCTTTGATAAAGCGCGCAACGTCAAGAAGCGCTTCGCTTCGGACGAAAACGGTGGTTTCGTCTGAGCCGGTGATAGCGTCGGGGAAATGTTCCCCTATTTGCTTAGCGACCTCTATACCGGAAAGCGGCTTAGTCATTCTGCTATTTCTTAATAAGTTTGTCTTTCAAGACCTTGCGATGCAGCTCCATGAACCCGTGGAGCAGGCCCTCGGGGCGCGGTGGACAGCCGGGGATATAGACGTCCACTGGGACGATAAGGTTTAATCCAGGAACCACGCTATAGGAGCCACGAAATGCTCCACCGCTGATAGTACAGGCCCCCATGGCTATAACCCACTTCGGCTCGGCCATCTGGTCATAGATTCGCCTCAGGGCTGGAGCCATCTTCCAGGTGAGCGTACCAGCAACAAGCATCAGGTCGGCCTGGCGTGGGGAGAAGCGAAAGACCTCCATACCGAATCGAGAAAAATCATAGCGCGAAGCAGCTGCACAGATCATCTCGAAGGCGCAGCAGGCGAGCCCTAAGAGAACCGGCCAGACGGAGTAGCGCTTCCCCCAGTCTATGATGTGCTCGGTTGAGGTAAGCATTACATTGCGCTTAAGCTCTTCACTCAGCCAATCAACCGGATCGGGATAGGGCTCCCTTGAAGCTGCGATGAGCGCCTCTATTTCCTTGCCCTCCTTCTTATCCAGCTCGCTGCTTACATAGGGCATCTCTATTTCCACTTCAGAACTCCCTTTTTCCACGCATAGATAAAACCGACCACGAGGATCAGCACGAATGCCAGCATCTCCACCAGACCGAAGAGCTCAAGCTGCTTTAGCTCCACTGCCCAGGGATAGAGAAAGACAACCTGTATATCGAAGATTACAAAGAGCAGGGCAAAGAAATAATAGCGGAAGTTGAATTGAACCTGGGATTTACCTATCGTTTCCATGCCGCACTCATAGGTGGTGTACTTCGTGGGGTTGGGCTTGTGGGGGACGATGTGGAGAAGCCTGAGGGTAACGGGTATTAGGATCATTGAGGCGGTAAAACCAAGAGCAGCAATGAGGAAAATTCCAATGTAACCGAAGTCACCTAGCAAGTATTCCCCCTCCGAGTTAGTTTTAAAACCTGCAGTATTTTACAATAACTTTTGGAATTATACAACATGTCATTTTTGTTGTAAAGTGAAAAAAAGCACAAATTATAAAGATCGGTCTACTCCTCGAGATTTCATACAATCCTATCGAAGGGGCTTGGTTACTGCTCCAGCCTAGCCTGCTTTTACCTCACCTACCTATGAGCTTAAAAATCGTACAGGATTTTTAAACACAACCTAGAGCCTACCAATTGTTGACATGGATTAATTGAGGTGATAAATTACTATATGGGATATAGAGGGCTAACGGGGTTAAATTTTAAAATTATAGTAGATGATTCTCGGTTGATCTCGAAAAGGTGGCTGATTGTTCTATGCTATCGGCTACTTTTTTATGGGTCATCTTCGGGTTAAAGGGGTACTGTAATATGAGCATTGTCACGAAACCGGATCTTGGCCCAATACCATTATTGAAATGGATTATCCTCCTCGATAGATCATAGCTGTGGTGCGCGCTGGCAGGCGCGCTGAGGCCTTATCCAGAAATTCTGTGTTGTATTGCTCACCTTACTTACTTATCTCTGTGTGGTGTGTTACCCCCGAGGGATTAGGCCAACTGAGTTCATGCATGCTCTAGAGTGCCTGGCTATTTGTGAAGGGGTAGCTAGCAAACGGACCCTAACGCCCATTCAGTGGATCGGTGCATCGGATGGACTGATGGTGCCTGAGAAAGTTAAAAGCTTTAAAGAGCGGATAAATCAACTAGGTTCCAGCACATTAAACGGGAGGCAAAATGAGCATTGAGTATGTACCTACCATATGCCCCTACTGCAGTTGCGGGTGTGGTATCTATCTGGTGGTTGAAGATGGCAGGGTAATCGGGCAGGAGCCATGGAAGGAGCACCCCATAAATGAGGGGACGAACTGCCCCAAGGGCAAGAATGCCTACGAGTACCTCTACAGCGAGGAGAGGCTGAGGATGCCACTGGTAAGAAAGAACGGCGACCTCGAGGAGGTTTCATGGGATGAAGCGCTTGACCTGGTGGCCTCCAGGCTAAAGGAGGCCACCCCGGAGAATTTTGGCTTCATCGCCTCGTGCCGCAACAGCAACGAGGATTTATATGTTATACAGAAGTTTACCCGTGTAGTAATGGGGACCAATAATATCGAATACTGCGGCAGGTTGTGCCATTCTGCAGCGGCGGCAGCATTAATTCCCATGATGGGCTCCGGAGCTATGCAGACCAATCAGGAATCCATCGTGGATGCTGATTGCATCTTCCTCGCTGGCGTCAATATCAAGGAGACCTTTCCTATGATCGCCAGGAGGGTGGCCCGGGCTAGGGCCAGGGGGGCCAGGGTCATCTACACCGACCCCAGAAGCACGAATACGGCCAGGTATCTGGCTGACATCCACCTCCAGTTGAAGTCGGGTACGGATGTGGCCCTGATAAACGCCATGATGAAGATTATCCTGGACGAGGGTCTGGAGGACGGGGAGTTCATCGCGTCGCGCACTGCGGATTTCGAGTCGCTCCGCGAGTTTCTCTCCACAGTGGACCTGAAACAGGCGGAGGAGATCACGGGGGTGCCCCTGGAGAAGATAAAAGAGGCTGCCATCACCTATGCCAAGGCAGAGCGGGGCTGCATCCTCTATGACCAGGGCATATCCCAGCACTATGTTGGTACCGACAATGTCCGGGTTCACGCTGATCTGGCTTTGCTATGTGGACACGCCGGCAAGCCGGGAAGCGGGATAAACTCAATGAGGGGTCAGATAAATGGAGAGGGCGGCGGTGACATGGGCTGCCTTTGCGTTTTCTATCCAGGGTTCAAGCGCGTGGGCGAGGATTCAGCAAAGTTCTTCGAGGAGGCCTGGAAGGTGGAGAACCTGCCCACAAAGCCCGGCCTCACCTATATAGACATGCTTAAAAACGTCTCCAATCTATACATTGTGGGCGCCGACCCCCTGATGGTGGTGCCTGATACCAATAGTATTAAAAAGGCCCTGGAGAAGGCCGATTTCATCGTGGTGCAGGATATATTCCCAACAGAGATAAGCAAGCTGGCCCACGTAGTCCTGCCCGCGGCTACCTGGGTGGAGCGTGAGGCCACCCATACCTGGATTGACCGGCGGGTGCAGAAGATAGACAAGGTCATCGACCCTCCAGGCGAGGCTAAGCCGGACTGGCAGATAATCTGCGATCTGGCGGCAAGGATGGGCCACCAGGGTAAATTCGATTTCTCCTCTGCCCGGGAGATCTTCGATGAGATGAGAAGCTGCGTCCCCCAGTATAAGGGGATAACCTACGATAGGCTGGATCAGGCCATCGCGGGTATTCACTGGCCCTGCCCTTCAGAGGACCACCCGGGGACGCCCACCATGTTCCTGGAGAAGTTCAACACCCCCGATGGCCTGGGGCACTTCATCGTGGTGGAGTATAAGCCCCCGGCGGAGGTGCCCGACGAAGAGTATCCCTACTTCCTGACAACCGGAAGGAGCATCTTTCACTACCATACCGGTCACATGACACGAAGGACCCCCAAGCTGCTGGATGAGGTGCCGCGAGGCTTTGTTGAGGTCAATCCCGATGATGCCGCCAAGGAAGAGATAAAAGAGAAGGATAGGGTCATGCTGACCACCAGGCGGGGTAGCATTGAGGCCGAAGCCAGGGTGACCGACAGGGTGCCACCTGGACTGGTATTCGTCCCGTTTCACTTTCCCAATTCCCTCGCCAATGTGTTGACCAATCCCACCTTAGACCCTGCCGCCAAGTGTGCGGAGACCAAGGTATGCTCTGTCAGGATGGAGGTCAAGCGATGAAGGGAGATATGTATATTGCCCGAGCCACCGATCAGGCGGTAGTGGACAAGGCGGAAAATGGGGGTGTGGTCACTGCACTGCTCAAGTTTGCCCTGGAGAGTAAGATGGTGGATGCGGTGCTGGCAGTAAAGGCCAGGGATGGCAACAGGTATGATGGTATCCCTGTCTTGATTACCGATCCGCAGGAAGTAATAGGGACTGCCGGCTCGCTGCATTGCGCCTCGCCTAATATCGCACGCTTCCTCAAGGAGTATCTGGGTGGTGCCGCCAGCATGAAGATCGCAGTGGTGGCCAAGCCGTGCGATGCCAAGGCCATCATCGAGCTCGCCAAGCGAATCCAGATCAATCTCGACAACCTGTTTATAATCGGTTTGAACTGCACCGGCACCCTGGCCTCGGCCAAGGCGAAGCTGATGATGTCAGAAGAGTTTGGGGTGGACCCCTCCGATGTCATCGGTGAGGACATTGAGGAAGGCAAGCTTACCATCACCCTGAAAGACGGCTCTGAGAAGGAGCGGGACCTGGCGGAGTTGGAGGAGAAAGGCTATGGGAGGAGGGAGAACTGCCGCCGCTGTGAGGCCAATATCCCTACCATGGCGGATATCGCCTGCGGTAAGTGGGGGACCAAGGATAAACGGACGACCTTTATCGAGGTCTGCTCCGACAAGGGCTCCGATCTTATCGGTGAGGCGGTGAAGGCTGGTGCCATCAAGATAGAAAAGGCTGACGGGCCCGCAGTTAAAACGCGAAGAAAGAAGGATGAAGCGGCAGTCGAGGCGGCGCGCATCTGGCAGGAGAACGATTTCGCCCGCTTTAGAAAGATAAGCTCTGAGGAAAAATTCGACTACTGGTCCGGGCAATTCAACCAGTGCATCAAGTGCTTCGGTTGCCGGGATGCCTGCCCCATCTGCTACTGTAAGGACTGCACCCTGGAGGCAGATAGGGGCTTGGTGAGCGGTGGAGAGGTGCCGCCCGACCCCATGTTCCCCATGCTGAGGGCTGGACACGTGATGGACTCCTGTGTCAACTGTGGTCAGTGTCAGGATGCCTGTCCCATGGAGTTGCCACTTTCCCTGTTGATTTTTATGCTCAATAGGGAGCTGGCTGGCATCTTTAAGTATGAGCCGGGGATGGATATAAGCGCTCTGCCGCCGCTGAGAACAGTTACCGGTGAAGAGTTGAAGCTAGAAGCTGTGGAGCTTGCCCCGTAAAAGGAGGCGATACTCCATGGCTATCGCCATTACAGCTTCGGCGACATTTTGATGCTTGACAGTTCGTGAATATTGTGACAGAATGCGACTTCCAGAATCGAAAAGCAGCTTGACCACTAAATAGACCCTTTATAATCGGTGGGAGCGGATGGGCCCCGGTGGACTCCGCGGACTTCAAATCCGTTGGTGGGCACCTTGCGGTGTCTACGGTAGGTTCGACTCCTATGCGCTCCCGCCAATCTATTTTCAGCGGTTTTGTGGAATTATTTGAAGATGCTTGAAATCCTTCCACAACGAATTGCTTAACATTTTGCCTAACTTTTAACATTGCCCTCCCCTTTCTTAACCTTCGGCTTCCTCTTCCTTTTATAGTCCAAACTCAATACTACCCAATCATGTCCCAGCTTCTTGCCGGCAATTTCACCCCGCTAGAGTGTATATGCTTACCAGCCACAGCACAGCTCACCGTCGCCCCAGGCTTAGAATTGAGCTAAAGCGCTCATATTTGCCCTAGAGTGGCTGCGTGTTTATATTCGAGGGGTTATATTATTGGCCAGGTGCGGAGCTGGAGGATAGAATAGTGATTCTCGATTGGTGAGCCTTTCATGTTAAGAATACCGTTGAATAGCTATGGTATTCAATGGCGTCAGGTTATTCTATCCTAACCATCCAGCCAATCTGCATCATTATTAATAGTAGCCTATTCACACAAAATGAGCATTGACAGGTATAGACTCTTGGAGTATCCTCAACAGCATAAATTAGGTAGGAATACAATGTCTAAGAGAGAAGATGAGAATTGGGTTCGGTGGCGGGAAGATAAAGAAGATATGCGAAG
>DAOUEU010000056.1:0-9995 GCA_034430255.1 Dehalococcoidia bacterium
GCCCTCCCATCTCTCCATAGAAAGGCGTTGTGTCAAGATGGAGAATTACTTCCTGTCCTTCAATCGCTTGTTTTACTGGTCGGCTGTCTACTATCAAGCGCCAAATGCTGGCGTTGCATTTCAATCTCTCATCTCCGACAAATTTAGTCGGCGGTAGCGACGTCGAAGCTCTGGGTGTTCCGAATGCTTCCCCTGATGGGATGCCAGTGGGGAGTATTTTTTGAGCCGCCCGCGCCCGCTCCCTCTGTCGCTCCATTTCCTTTTCAAAGCCCTCTAGGTCCACTGAGAGGCCATTCTCGGCGGCTATCTCAGCGGTAAGCTCTTTGGGAAAGCCGTAGGTATCATATAGTTGAAAGACATCCTGACCGGATATTCGAACTTCACCGCTGCTCCTTGCCTCCTCGATGATTCCATCGAGGAGATTGAGGCCAACGTTCAGCGTCTGGTCGAACCTCGCTTCCTCGGCCGCGATGGTGCTGAGGATGAATTTTCGCTCTCGCTTCAGTTCGGGGTAAATATGGCTCATATTGCCGATAACAGCCTCCGCCAGCGTGCCCAGGAATTGCTCCTCCAGCCCCAGCTTTCTGCCGAAGAGGGTCGCGCGCCTCAGTACCCGCCGCAAAACATAGCCCTTTCCTTCATTGGAGGGTAATACGCCATCGCCGATGAGGAAAGTGATAGCACGCGCGTGCTCTGCCACCACCCTCATCGCCCTGTCAATGGCTGCATCCTCCCCGTAGTTTTTGCCTGTCAGTTCACCTACACGCGCTATGAGAGGGGCGAAAAGGTCGGTGTGGTAGACCGAAGCCACACCCTGCACCGCTGCTGCGGTTCGTTCCAGCCCCATGCCTGTATCGATGTTTGTCTTGGGGAGCGGGATGCGGCTGCCGTCCTCTTGCTGGTCATACTGGGTGAATACCAGGTTCCATATTTCGATAAAGCGGCTGCATTCGCAGTTAGGGCCGCACTCGGGCCTGCCACAACCAGTTCCCTCACCGAGGTCATAGTGAAGCTCGCTGCACGGCCCGCAGGGACCGGTCTCGCCGGCGGGCCCCCAGAAGTTGTCCTCCTCCCCGAAGCGAAGGATCCTCTCTTTAGGAAAGCCGACTTCCTGCCAGTAGCCGAAAGCCTCATCGTCATCGAGGAATATGGTGACCCAGAGGCGCTCTTGAGGTAGACCCAATCTCTCTGTGACGAACTCCCAGCCCCACTCTATGGCCTCTCTCTTAAAGTAGTCGCCCACGCTGAAGTTACCCAGCATCTCGAAGAAGGTGAGGTGCTTGGCGTCGCCAACGCAGTCGATATCCGTGGTGCGGAAACACTTCTGGCAGGATGTCATGCGGGGGTTTCTAGGGGTTGCCTCACCGGTGAAGTAGCGCTTGAATTGCACCATCCCCGCAGTGGTCAGCAGCAGGGTGGGGTCCGACTTTGGTACAAGTGAGGAGCTAGAAATCCTGTCGTGTCCCTTCTCCTCGAAAAATCGGAGAAAATTCTCGCGAATATCGTTGCTATTCAAAATTAACGCCTTTCCTGTCGATTTTAGTTTATACGTGGGTTGTATGTCAATGAACTGCTGGGATGCATGAATTTATATAGCCATTATAATTAGGTAAAACCTGGTAGCTGATGGATGATGGTAATTGGTAATGAGGTATGTTTGACATTTGATTTTTAATATTTTATCGTGTGGTTGAGGTACTGCTATATATGGAAGTACTTCTCACCAAGGGAAACAGCTTGCGTTTCCCTACAGTCGATTCGCGTGTTTTAATTAGGGGATTGCTGAAATAGTCTCAATCAATCCCCTAAATCCCCCAATCTTGGGGGACTTATTAAAAGCTGGGGGACACCCCCAGACTCCCGTCAGGAAGTATCCTTCACCTCTTTTGCAGTAGTCTCTTAATAATAAAATTGACAAGGGCATACCCCCATAGTAACATAGGTCAAAGCCAGACACACCGTTATTGTCGATGCTACGCCCCCGGGGGGGCAGAAATTTCGGCACTGGGGGCTCGCCATGATAGGCAACGGTCTGAGGCGGGCAATAAAATCGTCATTGCGAGGCGCGGAGTGCCGCAACAATCCCGCGGGTGTGTATCGAGATACGCAACGTGGACGCAGCCCAATTTCGAGGGTCAATGAGAAGAACGCGATTTGGCATAGTAGAGGATATGGTTCGAGAAGATGCTGGCTAAGGTGCTGAGCTGTGCGGTGGTGGGGCTTGAGGGAGCCATCGTGGAGGTGGAGGTGGATATCTCCCCGGGGCTCCCCGCTTTTAATATCGTGGGGCTTCCCGACACGGCGGTGCAGGAGGCAAGGGAACGGGTTCGCGCCGCCATCAGGAACAGCGGCCTCACCTTTCCCATGAAGCGAATCACAGTGAACCTGGCACCGGCTGACCTGAGGAAAGAGGGGCCTTCCTATGACCTGCCCATCGCTGTGGGAATTCTCCTGAGCTCGGAGCAGGTCTCCACAGATATATCGGAGACGTTCTTGCTGGGGGAACTCTCCCTGGATGGTAGCCTGCGCCATACCCATGGCATTCTCCCCATGGTAGCGCTGGCCCAGGAGAAGGGGCTGCCGACCGTATTTGTCCCCGCCATCGATGCCAGGGAAGCCTCCCTGGTCCAGGGAGTTAAGGTCATACCGGTTAGCTCATTAGCCGAACTGGCAACGCACCTTCAAGGCGAGTCTCACATCCCCGATTATCACCCGGACGGTGATAAGGAGAGTGTCTCACTTGAGGGTTGGGCGGCGATGGACCTGACCCATATAAAGGGGCAGGAGCATGTAAAGCGAGCGCTGGAGGTGGCTGCTGCCGGGGGGCATAACCTGCTTATGAGTGGTCCCCCGGGAAGCGGCAAGACCCTGATTGCCCGCTCCCTCCCCACTATACTTCCCCAGATGAGCATGGTAGAGGCGCTGGAGGTTACCAAGATCTACAGCGTGAGCGGCCTTCTCCCCTCAGATACCCCGCTAATCAGGCAAAGACCCTTCCGCGCCCCCCATTACACCATCTCCAACGCCGGGCTGGTCGGCGGCGGGCGCTGGCCCAGGCCGGGAGAGATCAGCCTCAGCCATCGTGGCGTCCTTTTTCTGGATGAGTTCCCCGAATTCGGGCACAACGTGCTCGAGGTGTTGCGTCAGCCCATCGAGGATAAGGTGGTTACCATCAGCCGTGCCCAGGGAAGCATCACCTTCCCGGCAAACTTCATGATGGTGGCGGCGATGAACCCATGCCCCTGCGGCTACTATGGCGACCCGGTTAAAGAATGCACCTGCTCCATGAGCACCATATCCCGCTACCAGAAGCGTATAAGCGGCCCGCTCCTTGATCGAATCGATATCTTTGTCCAGGTTCCCCGCATCGAGTATGAGAAGCTGGTAGACGATCGACCGGCGGAGGGTTCGGAAAGGGTGCGCTCCAGGGTCGAGGGGGCACGCGCCATCCAGCGAGGGCGATTTCAGGGCTCCAGGCTCACCTGCAATGCGGATATGACCCCGGTGGAGGTGAGGGAGTTCTGCCAGGTGGGGCCGGAGGTACAGAGCCTGCTCAAGTCAGCAATGAATCAACTGTCCCTTTCTGCCCGCGCCTTCCACCGCATCCTTAAGCTCGCCCGCACCATTGCCGACCTCGCCGATGCCCCCACTATTAGCGCCAGCCACATCGCCGAGGCGATTCAGTACCGGCCGAGGAGCCTGATATAATAAGTAAATCTCCACTAACGGAGGCAATGACATGGAATGGAGCACTGTTACTGACTGGCTTGTTTCCCACGGCACTCGTATTCTCATTATCCTCCTCATCAGCGCTGTATTGTATTATGTGTTGCGAAAGGTGATTCCATCAGCACTGCGCCTTACTGTTAAAAGAAGGGGGAAGGGCAAAAAGGCCGAAGGGGAAGCAGAAAAGAGGATACAAACCCTATCGCGCATATTTATGGCCACAGGGGTGGTGCTCATTGCAATGGCTGCTGGATTCATGATCCTTTCTGAGCTGGGGATAAATATCTATCCGCTGCTTGCAGGGTTCGGCGTTATCGGTGTGGCTCTGGGCTTTGGTGCCCAGTACCTCATTCGTGATCTTATCGCAGGTTTCTTTATCCTTGTAGAGAACCAGTACAATATCGGCGATTGGGTAAGAGTAGCTGACATAGGTGGCAGTGTACAAGAGATAAACATGAGGAGAACCGTGCTCAGGGACTTCGATGGCGCGGTGCATGTTGTCCCCAACGGCGAAATCAAGACAGCCAGCAACTACAGCAAGGAATGGGCACGGGTTAACCTGATTATCTCGGTGGCTTATGGCACTGACCTTGACCATGCCATCGCGGTCATCAACCGGGTTTGCTCCAAGATGGCAAAGGAGCCATACTGGAAGAAGGCTATCCTGAAGACGCCCGAGGTGCTCAGGGTAGACAACCTGGGGGACTCGGGTATCGATATTAAAATCCTGGGGGAAACCAGGCCACTAAGACAGTGGGAAATTATGGGCGAAATAAGAAAGCGGATAAAGCATGCCTTTGATGAGGAGGGTATCGAGATACCCTGGCCCCACACCAAGGTTTACTTCGGCGACGCCCCACCACCGCCCCGGGCACCCGCCGAAGCACCGAAAAAACAGAAACCTAGGGGCGAGATCCTTCCTCCAGGTGAAGAAGGGGAGGGGGAGGAATAGATACCATCCACGTGCCCTGAGAAGCGGCACGGGGGAGCTGGGGGGGGAGCTTCCTGCCATAGAGGTGCTTCTATTGCCTTAAGATTATCGCTGACGAGGCAGTATATGAGGTGGCACAGGAAGCGGTCTTCGGTCTTAATGGGGTTTGGCGGTGTGGCACGCTTTCTCAGGTAGCTTGCTGGTGCTGCCCCAGAACCAGGGCAGTAACATCATCGAGCTGCCGGCAAATCCACCAGTCAATATCCTCATCTTCGATGGATTTCCTCAGGGCAGCGGCGCGCTGTTTCCTCTCTTCGGGGGACATCGAGAGCGCCCGATATAGCGCCTCTGCTGTTCCTTCCAGGTCACTGGGCGTTACCGGAAGGGCGTTCTCCCTGAGCTGTTTACAGGCACCGGCGGCCTCCGACAAAATCAGGACACCATCTTTGTTATTGACTACAGGCCCCTCTTTGGCAACCAGATTCATCCCGTCGATAACCGGGTTCACCAGCAGGACGTCGTATAGACACATAGCAGCGAGTGCTTGAGTGTAGTTATTCTCGGAGAATACCGTAATAGGCTGCCAGCTATCGTTGCCGTATTTGGTGTTTATTACCTGGATCGCCTCATTCACCTCTTCAGCGTACCTTCGGTACTGCTTGATTCGAGGGTGCGTAGGAACCAGGAAGGCAAGGAAGTTGACCTTGCCCTGCAGATCGGGGTAGCGATCTAGCAGCCTGTCAAAGGCTCGGAAGCCACGAACGATGTTCTTGCTGGGTTCCAACCGGTCTACTCTAACTATGGTTTTACCCCCCAAGAAGGGGGCAAGCTTCTCCTCGTAGTCTCTCAATAACGGTGAGCATGACTGCTTTCGCAAGTTGGACACATCAACCGATACCGGATAGGACCTTACCTTCACTTGATGGTCATTTACCTGAATTGTGCAGTCTTTATAATCGACCTCAGCCCCTTCAACAAAGACTTCACAGGAATGAAGGAAGTTGTGGACATACTCCTCTGTTTGCAGCCCTACAATGTCGCTGGCGCAGAGCCCACTGCAGATCTCCCGGCACATGTAACGGGGGAGAAGCTGCCAGTAGTGCGCTCCGGGCCAGGGGATGTGGGTGAAGTGCTGGATGATGGCATTTGGAATCTGTTCTCGAATATAGCCTGCGGCGAGATAAAGGTGATAGTCATTAAGCATCACCAGCGGAGGCAGCTCGCTCTCTGCGGCTTCTTCAATGACCGCTTCGGCGATTGCCTGGTTCACCGATTTGTAACCATTTGCCCAGGCATCATGAATGCGATTGTCGATGTTGGGGGTATGAGAGGAGTTCCACATGCAGTGCTGCAGGAACCAGAGCAGCGGATTACAGAAGACGCTGTAGAACTGATAGTATGTGCTCCCCCTGGAAAATACAAATCTAATATATAGCTCGTGTCTGGGTATGGGTGCCTTAAAACGCTTCCACTGCGCCATTTCCGCAGCGCGTCGATCCCCATTGCCCATGGCGCTGGCGACCCAGGTGAGGTCCATGTATCGACTGATTTCGCTGAGGGTGCTGAGGATGGCACTTTTCCCGCGGCGCCCTTTCAGAGTACCCGCTTCAGTGAGCTGGTAATCGATAGGACCCCGGTTGCTAGCAATGATGAGATTCCGCCTACCCAGAAGCTCCTGGCACAATTTGTGTAGCTGAGTTGTGCTGGCTCGAGGTGACATTATTATTCTCCTCTACCGCCCACTATTTTTGCTGATTCAGATTGGATTGCTCCATCCCTAGAGAGAAGCATCGACAGGTGGGATTAGATTATCATAGAGGCTCCTGGGGTGTCAAGCTGGCGCACACATTGGGGTATTGGTGATTGGTAATTAGTGAATTAGGGTTAGGGTGATTATTGGTTGATGGCTGATTGCTGACGGCCCCTATTGTCATTGCGAGCCATGCCCCAAATCGATGCCCTGCGTAAAGCGAAGGGGCAGGCGTGGCAATCTCCGCGATACGCATCGGCGTACAGTCCCGGGGATTGCCACGTCGCCGGTGCTCCTCGCAATGACGAGTAAGTGGAGGGACTGCCATGTCACCCTAGCTGTCTGGGTCATTGCAAAGGCTCCAGGTGCCGTTGGAGCGGATGCTACAACCTACACGTAAAAATGTTGTACTCACTCCCGGGTTGGTGGCTGTGGGTGGGCAAACGCCGGTTGGTGGTTAGCGTTATGCTGAATAATAAAAGAAGTAGCCCCCCGAGTTTATCGGGGGGCCTTTAGGATTTTGCATCTTGGGTTAACTCAAGCGCTTTTATATAAACGTCTCTTTAATGATCCTCTCACCGATCAACTGCAATTATGGCCAGACGTCCTGGTAGCCATCACCAGCGGCAGTACAATCGTCGCCTACGCAAACTGAAGCTACGTTACCATTATCGTCTATACGCCAATCGTAATGGTTAGTATCCGCGCAGCCTGCGCAATTATGACCAGTAGGATCGCAGTTTACAGCCCTACAACCATCGGGCGCTTCTCGCAGCAGCCCTTCGGTAACACTGCCCAGTAGCAGGCAGACGTTGAGTGAGTTATTACCCCCTACTTGCAGGTCGTCTACAGAGGTAGAAGTATTATGTGCCACGTAACCAACGGCCGCAGTCTGAAGTTGATCTCTAGCCGCGTTATAGGCCTGCTCTTCGGTTGTGCCGAAAACGCCGCCGACTGCCATGACGATAACGCCCGCTAGGATTGCCAGGATCACCAGGACGATAAGCAACTCGATAAGGGTGAAGCCCTTTTTGCCTCCAAGGCGCTTGAAACCCCATCTCTTAAAACTTGGCATCTCTTCTCACCTCCCTTCTATATTATTATAGTAATTTAAGTAATATTATCAGTTTTACCAGCCTTATATTAAAATAACATAAAAATGTAAATTTGTCAAGACGTATTGCGGTAAAATGATAAAGTGGTGAGGAATTGCGATTGCGATAATTATTCTATCATTTAATTTGACCTGAATATGTGTAGCTCATAGTTACGCTTGAATTCACTATTTCACCTGGGGATTGCCACGGCACTTCGCGTGCCTCGCAATGACAGGTGAGAATGTGGAGTTACCACACCGTCATTGCGAGCGAAGCGTGGCAATCTCATTGTCTCACTGTCATTCCTGGGATTGCAATGTCGCTAGGTGCTCCTCGCAATGACAGGTGAGTAGTGCAGATGGCTTAGCAATCCTGAATTTTCCGCCTGCTCTGGTTTCTTGCCCCGATACATCGGGGAGATCCCTGCCATAGAAGATTTTACCCTCCGGATGACTCATCCTAATGGCTCTTTTTACAGCAGACCTGTGTACCAGTCCAGGATTCCGTGCCCCCACAGCAGGACCACCATAGCTGCGGCGGCCAGGAAGGGACCAAAGGGGATGGGGTCCCTGCCCCGCCTCAGCCGTAGCAGTAGCAGCGAGACAGCCACCAGCCCGCCGCTAAGGGTGCCCAGTATCAGGGCAACGAATACTAGTGGGAAGCCGGTGACCAAGCCGATGAGTACTGCGAGGGTTACGTCGCCGAGTCCCATGCCGCCGCCCACGCTTCGATAACGCCACAGCGCGATTAGATATACTGAACCCATGAAGGCAAGGCCTACCGCTCCTCCAAGAAGGGCGTTAAAAATACCTGTGCTGGGCCAGTGGTAAAAACCGTTCCAGAAGAAGGAAAAAATGAGCGCCAGCACTATCGCTGGGTAGACCACGCTGTCCAGGACAAGTTGCTGCTCCAGGTCGATAAAGAAGATTACTAGAAAGATGCAGGCATATATGAGGGCGATGGCAAGTTGGGGGCTCAGGCCGTAGTGCCAGGTTAGCAGGGCGAAAAGGAGGCCAGTTGCCAGTTCCACGACGGGTAGACGGGGGGGTATGCGGGCGCGGCAGTAGCGGCAGCGACCGCGCAGCCAGATGTAGCTGAAAAGGGGCACTAGATCCGCAGCGCTGAGCCGCCGGTTGCAGGAGTTGCAGTGTGAGGGCAGTCTAACTATGGACTTGCTGTTGGGCAGACGGTCGATGCAAACGTTAAGAAAGCTGCCCACAGCCAGGCCTAGGAGGGTAAAAAAAACTATTGCCAGCGAAGTGGTCATAGGATTTTGAGGGTCAGCCCCACGTTCACCATGAAGTCAGACAGGGGGAAATCTTCAGGGTAATGTATCGGGGGCTCCAGGGGTTGGACGGTGCGCCCGGTAAACGCAGCCACATTTAGAGCAAAGGGCACGCTGGAAGCTGTAGCACCGCTGAGATAGATAGGTATATCAGGGTCCAGGGGGTTTTCCTTGTTCGTCTCATCGTAGGTAACTATGGTTCGCCTTATCTCATCACTGATTCGGCCGACGGCGTAGTCTTCAGCGATCTCCCCTTCACCGATGAAGACGCTTCGTATCATGACGGGGACATCGTCAACAACGATGACCAGTTCCACACTGTTGCTCTCGCCATTGGCGATTATGGCATCCTTCTGACTCACCGCCCTTACCAGGGCCAGCGGCTTCAGCTCGAGAGCACGGGGCTTTACCCCGCCCAGGCGAAGCGCTTCTATAAATTGAAGCACCCCTTCCCTGGGGACGACCAACACAAAAACCGGTGTTTGTTCCTTCCCTGCAGGTAGAGCTTGCCAGTGAATGTAATTGTCCTCTTCTGGAACCGTCATCACCCTCCTGACCTCGCGGGGGAAAGCATTCTCCATTTCCTTCTTGCTCATGTTTGGTACACTTATTATTCGGGATACCGCCCTCATCCCAGGGAGGGCACAGACCACATGGCTGTTTTTAACTCCTTTTCCTTCCAGGGCATTCTTGATAACGCCGCCCAGCCCTTCTGGATCAGCTACCTGTCCCATCTGTAGAAACTGTGGCTTAAATGGTACGCGTTCCCATGACTCGATGGAGTCCCTGTAGAAGGTGACCAGCCTCAGGTCAGTGCCCTCTAGGCTCAAGGAAATAATACGCTTTCCCTCCTTCCCACCACCGATCTGTAGGATGGGGAATCGTGGCATTCTTCGCGCTGGCCTTTTTACTCTTCTTGGCGCAGCCTTTGCCTTTTTTTTCGCTTTGGCCTCAGCAGCCTCTTTAGCCTTGGACTTTTGCTCTGCCCTGGCTTTCTTTTCAGCTCTAGCAGCTTCCTTGGCCTGGGCCTTTGACCGTGCTATCTCCTCTGCCTTAGCTTTTTTCGCAGCCTCGGCGGCTTCTTTAGCCTCTAGCTTCTTTTCCGCCTTTACCTCAGCCACGGCTTTCTTTGGTGGCTGAGCCCTTACCTCGGCGGCTTCTTTAGCCTCTAGCTTCTTTTCCGCCTTTACCTCAGCCACGGCTTTC
>DAOUEU010000057.1:0-10371 GCA_034430255.1 Dehalococcoidia bacterium
GATCGGGAAGGTAACACAGTGTCAGGATAATGTCATCGATGCCATGCCGCTTCAGGTATTCGGTCATGTGCTCCAGGAATGGCCTGTTCGCAATAGGCACCATAGACTTGGGGGTATTTAAGGTGAGGGGATGAAGCCTTGTCCCCTCACCACCAACCAAGACCACCGCCTTCACATTTTCACCCTTTTTCGCAACATACTACCAGGGTTTGGCATTATTCATACTTTAGCCATTTGTAGCGTCTGCGTCAACGCCATGCTTTTTTTAATGAAGGCCAGCCTCAGCTTTGAGAATAGCCGCCTTATCGGTCTTCTCCCATGGGACATCTATATCGGTGCGACCGAAATGACCGTAGCTGGCGGTTTGCCTGTAGATAGGACGTCGCAACTTCATAGTCTCGATAATCGCACCAGGGCGAAGGTCGAAGTGCTTATGGATCAGCTCAACGATAACATCATCGGGGACCCTGCCGCTACCGAATGTCTCTATAGAGATGGAAAGGGGACGAGCCACTCCGATGGCATATGAGACCTGGAGTTCGATGCGATCCGCTAGCCCCGCTGCTACCAGGTTCTTAGCCACATACCTGGCCGCATATGCCGCGGAGCGGTCCACCTTGGTAGGGTCCTTTCCTGAGAAGCTGCCGCCTCCATGTCTAGCCATGCCGCCATAGGTATCAACCAGTAGCTTGCGCCCAGTGAGGCCGGTATCTCCCATTGGCCCTCCAGTGACAAAGCGCCCCGTTGCATTGACATAATATTTGGTTCTTTCATTTAGTAGAGAAGCGGGAATCACGGCCTTGATCACCTGCTCAATAACATCGTGCTCAATAACATCGTGGCTGATGGCAGGGTCATGCTGGGCGCCGATAACCACGCTATCGACTCGCTGGGGAACACCCCTGGAGTACTCCACCGTCACCTGCGACTTGCCATCGGGGCGGAGATAGCGCAGTGTGCCATCCTTTCTTACCTCGGCCAGTCGCTTGCATAACTTATGGGCTAGGGAAATTGTAATGGGCATGAGCTCAGGGGTCTCGTTGCAGGCAAAGCCCACCATCATCCCCTGGTCACCAGCACCCAGGGTCTCTCTCTCGTTATTATCCTCACCGCTCCTTATCTCAAGCGATTTATCCACCCCCATAGCGATGTCCTTCGACTGCTCTTTGACGGAAACTATAACCCCGCAGGTCTCGTAGTCAAACCCATACTTGGCGCGTGTATAGCCCACGTCTCGCACCACCTTGCGCACGATGTCCTGTATTTCTACATAGCAATCGGTGGTAATCTCCCCCATAACCAATACAAGCCCGGTTGTTGCTGCGGTCTCGCAGGCAACCCTAGCCATGGGATCAGAGGCTAGAATGGTGTCGAGGACAGCATCGGAGATTATGTCGCAGAGCTTATCGGGGTGGCCTTCGGTAACCGACTCGGAGGTAAGAAATAGCGAGGGTGCGCTCATAAAAGTTGTCATTTTTATCTCCTTCCCTTTCTATGTCCCTGATTCCCAGCTCTCAAGATACTTCCTTTGTTCCTTAGTAAGCACATCAATTGTTATCCCCATGGAAGCTAGCTTCAGCCGGCCAACCTCCCTGTCGATATCCTGAGGCACGGGGTAAATACCTGGCTTAGACTTTTCTCCCTTAACCATGTACTCCACGCAGAGCGCCTGATTGGCAAAGCTCATGTCCATAACGCTTGCCGGATGCCCCTCGGCGGCGGCCAGGTTTATCAACCTGCCTTCACCAAGCAGGAAGATTCGCCGACCACTGGGAAGGGTGTATTCGTCAATATAGAGGCGTATTCGGCGCTTGGCCTTTGCCATCTTCTCCAGGGCGGGGATGTTAATCTCCACATTGAAATGCCCGCTGTTAGCCACCATTGCCCCATCCTTCATCGCAGAGAAGTGTGCGCTGTCGAGGACGTTCATGTCACCAGAGAGGGTGATAAATATGTCGCCTACCTTCGATGCCTCAGCGATGGGCATCACCGAGTAGCCATCCATGACCGCCTCCAGGGCACGGATGGGCTCGACCTCGGTCACGATTATATGTGCTCCCATGCCCCGAGCCCTCATCGCCACCCCCTTACCACACCAACCATAACCGCATATCACCACCTTCTTTCCCGCCCATAGGATATTAGTGGCGCGGGTGATGCCATCAATGGTGCTCTGACCAGTGCCATAGCGATTGTCAAAATAGTGCTTGGTATCTGCGTCGTTCACTGCAATGATGGGGTAGAGAAGCTTACCCTGCTGTGCCAAACTCCGTAGCCGGATACAGCCTGTGGTGGTCTCTTCGGTCCCCCCTAGAATACCACTGACCAGTTCCCGGCGATCTTTATGAATTGTGCTCACCAGATCAGCGCCATCATCCAGGGTGATATGAGGACCATATTCTAGGGCAGCACTAATGTGCCCATAGTAGGTTTGGTTATCCTCCCCCTTTATGGCATAAACCGGGATGTCGTATTCTTTTACCAGGGCAGCTGCGACATCGTCTTGGGTAGAGAGGGGATTTGAGGCGCAGAGTACTAGCGTGGCACCCCCCTCCTTTAAAACCGTCGCCAGGTTCGCTGTCTCGGTGGTAACATGGAGGCAGGCGGCAAGGCACACCCCTTCAAGTGGCTTCTCCCTGACAAAGCGCTCCCTAATTAGCCTCAGTACTGGCATCTCACGCGACGCCCACTCAATACGCAGCATCCCCGCTGCGGACAGGGAAGGATCCCTTATGTCAGCCTTCATAAATTACACTCCTTATCTTCAAAATGGGTACACCTCTGTAGCTCGTAGTATCTTTTCTCAATATCAGCTCTGGTCAGGGAGCGGAGGCCATCGATGCTGAACTCGGAGATGGTAAAGCTGGCCACTGCAGTGCCGTGGATAACAGCCTGCCTCAACATTTGGGGGGTGAACTCGTTTACCTGATCTAGGTAGCCGAGGAAGCCTCCGGCAAAGCTATCCCCAGCGCCGGTGGGGTCCTTGAAATCGTAAACGGGATAGGCTGGGGCGATGAAGTGGTCATCGCCGCTAAGCATGACCGCTCCGTATTGCCCTCTCTTTATGATCACCGTTTTGGGACCCATATTGAGTATACTTCTGGCAGCAGCAAAGGTGTTCTGGCTTTGGGCAAGCAGGCGTGCCTCTGACTCGTCCATAATGGCGATGTCCACGGCGCTTATCGCTCGGCTCAGGGATTCACCCTTGCCCCTGATCCAGAAGTTCATGGTATCGACCACCTTCAGACTGGCCCCGCTAACCTGTTCCAGCACCTCGCACTGGAGCTCAGGGTCGATATTGGCGAGAAATACCAGATCGCTGTCCCGGTAACCTGGGGGAAGGATTGGGTGGAAATCGGCGAAGACATTGAGTTCGGTCTCCAGGGTTTCGGTGATATTTCGCTCGAAATCGTAGTGGCCGGCCCAGCGGAAGGTCTTACCCTCGATCACCTCAAGCCCCGCGGTATCGACACCACGCCCGGCGAGGAACTGGATATGCTCGGTGGGGAAGTCGGTGCCAGCGACCGCGACTAGGTTTACCTTGGTGTAAAGGCTGGCGGCAGTGGCGAAGTAGACAGCGGAGCCGCCGAGAACCCCATTGACGCTGCCCAGGGGCGTCTCTACCGAGTCAAGAGCCACCGAGCCCACAACCAGCACGCTCAACCGGTTATCTCCCTCACTCCGCCTTCACTTTCGCTCTTGTATTCTCCATACTTATATCAACTATCATTTATCGTCGAATCCAGCCATTGGAGCACCTGCTCCAGAACATCCCGATGATTTGTCCTGGTCACCGTTATGATAAACACGTTGGGGTTTTGCCTAATCTGGTCGGCCCAGGGGTGGGAAGAAAGCATGATGGTGCCCAGCACCCTCTTATCGTTATTTACCGACTCCAGCACAGCTTCCCTGAAATCGGGTGAGAAAAGCTCCATCTTCCCGATCTCATCGATCACTACCACATCGCGCACACGAGTTGCCTCCCTTAGTGCAGCGACTCCCACCCTGTCCAGTCCCTCTATATCCACCCCATACCTGCTAACCCGATAGGGACTTTTAATACCTGTATGGGCCAGTATGGCGCTCTCCCCATCTAGGGTAACGAGCCTGAAGCCCCGCCTAACCCCGCTCTCCCTTATCTCCTCGGTGAAAAATCCCCCCGCTTTTATGTGAGTACTGTCCAGAGCTTGCTTAATAATTGTGGTCTTGCCTACCCCCGGGCCACCGGTTAGAAGACAGGCTGTCTTCATGAGCCCCTCTCGGCTGTCCTCTTGATATTACTCTTCTTCATTTTCTCGCGTGGCTTTTACCGTGCGATCCTCCACCTCTTAATCATAGCGGCTCCCAGAAATTGAAATTAACGTTTTGAATCTAAAATATCCACTTTCTCCTTGATCTCGGATGGTATGTCACGCTGGCGTCTCATAACTAAATCGTCAAACGGTCTCTGATTTTGCTATGTCCTTTGACTAAAAATCTCCACAAATTTAGCGATGGAGCGATCGTAGGTTCTTTCGACATCCGGAGGGAAGAGGCAGCCCGGTAGCTCGCCAAGATTTATGTGATAACGGATGCAATCGCAACACTTCCCCTTGCGCTCGCAGGGCTCGTAGGTGCAGGTGCACCCCTCTCTGTTGGCATCGATACTGCACTCCAATCTCTCATCCCTCTCTGATATATCTTTTTCTCAGTTCTTTTGATACCCCGGCAAGGCACTCCAAAGCCCATGCTGCCGCCTCCTCCGAGAGCGAGCCCAGGCCGCAGGCAGGGGTAACCAGACATTGCTCTGTTAGCAGGCGGAAGCTGACCCCTTTCCGATCCAGTGCTCCCATTCCATCCTCCAGGCGGTCGATAAGGCTGTTTACCGTTTCTCCCTTCAGGGATTGTTCATCGTGTGCTACGATGCCCCAGGCGATCACACCGCCACGCTCCAGAAATGATTTCACCTCCTGGGGATAAAGAGCAATGGTGTAGCCATAATTATAGGCATCAAAGCTAAGAATGTCGAGGTTCGTGGCAAGCAGTATTGACCAATCTGTATTGCCACAGCAGTGTACTCCCTTGAGCCCGCTGATACCAGCGAAAACCTCCTCTAAAAGCCCTTTTACCTGCTCCTCAGATAGTGAGACAAAGGCGGAACCCACCGAGGCCATATATGGCTCATCGACGAAGATGATGGTATTTGGTGAGATGGCTTTAAGCTCCCGCTCCTGCCAGGCAGCCTTCATGTGTAGGTGTTTGGCCAGTGCATCGGCAAGTGTATCGTCATAGAGGACGGGGCGACGGTTCTCATCGGTGACCGTTAGCCCCCAGGTAACAGGCCCAGTCACCTGTCCCTTGACGCCAAATGGCGACCCTAGCTCCACTTCAAGTAGTGTGTGAAGACCAGCGGCATAGTCCGGGCTTATGGCATATCTCTCGACCCTGTTCTCTAGATATGTATTGTAGAGCTGCTCCAGTGGCTCATTCAGATCTCTTGAACGATCGACATAAACTCGATCCCCTTCGATGACCACGCCGGGGAATCCATCGCTGAACTGGGCATACATGTTCTCCGAGAAGGAGCGCTTGGGTAGTTGTGGCCAGGCGGGGATTTCAGGTAGGAACTTAGCCACCAGTGAGCAGGCCTCTCGCGGGTCGGTATGAGGCATGCTTCCCACTGCAGTAGCTAGTCCGCTTAGCTCAAATCGGGGCAGTTTTCCGCTCCTCCCTAAGAGGTGTCCTAGCAGCTCTACTCTTCAATATATCGGCATTGAGTGAGCTATTCCTGAGATTAACTAATATACTTACCAATTAAAAGGTCGAGTTCCTTCTTCATCCGCTCGGGAATCTTCTCCGGGGCAGTGATAATGGCGTTTTTAAGCGCCTCTGCACAGCCACATTCGCGTTCCTCTGGGATACGCGCCGCAGCTATATTAATGATCTTCTTGGCTATATCGGCACTACGCGCCAGGTTAGCAAGCGCCATTTCGATAGTTACTGAGTCCTCGGTTTCATGCCAGGTATCGTAGTCGGTAATGCAGGCAAGTGTAGCATAGCATATCTCCGCCTCTCTTGCCAGCTTTGCTTCAGGCAATGCAGTCATCCCTATAATACTTGCTCCCCAGGAGCGATAGAGGTTCGATTCCGCCTTTGTGGAGAAGAGTGGCCCCTCCATCACGATATAGGTACCCTCCGGGTGAACACTGGCCCCTGCCTCAATGGCTGCCTGATAGAGTATATTGCTGAGAACCGGGCAGAATGGTTCGGCAAAGCTGGCATGGGCAACTAGCCCCCCACCGAAGAAGCTGTTCACCCGGCTTCTGGTACGGTCGATAATCTGGTCTGGTATGACAAGGTCAAGGGGATGGATACCCTCTTTCAGGCTTCCCACCGCACTGACGGAGATGATCCACTCCACGCCCAGTGACTTCAATGCGTAGATATTAGCCCGGGATGGAATGTCCGTGGGGCTTATATAGTGCCCCCTGCCGTGTCGGGGGAGGAACGCGATACTCCTGCCCACCAACTCGCCGATAACGATAGCATCGCTGGGGTCGCCGAAGGGAGTCTCAGGCTTCACTTCCTCGATATTGGTCATACCCGCTATTTCGTATAGGCCACTCCCCCCGATAACCCCAATCTTGGCCTCAGACATTATGAAACCTCCATGTTTCTAGATGCTTTGTTATCTTTTTCGGACATACGCCCCATATAGTCGAATGGCAAGTGCATTTTCTTTATTATTGGGTCTACGGCTTTATCGAGATTGGTTGCTATTGAGTCAAATCTATTCTGCCATGAGATTACGTTTGATTTGTCATAATCTAGTTCTCTAGCGAGAGCAAAACTACCAATCGCTTCTTTTATGCGAAGTATTGTTACAGATAGTATAAAAGCCTTATTTGGTAAATCCTCTATCCTCGTATCTGGTGCAGCCATTATCAAGTAATCATTCCCTGTTAGAGATATTGAAAATGCATCATGTAGTGCAGACGGGAGTGTTGGGTGTTTAACCTTACATAGCCACTTGTATAATGCATATAATGCTTCCGAAAGAGTGTCATACTCTTGATCAGATGAAGCCTTTCCATAGTTCTTGTCTTGTTCTTTTAATTGGTGCACATACATTCTACATAAATTAGCTACAGACCAAGGAGAGCTGCCAGATTCGTGATTCCACATTTTTTCTGCCCTTTGAACGTTGCCTGCTAAACAATTGGTAATAAGAGCGTTTTCAAATGCTGTAGCTGCTACGGAGCCAGCTTGAGATGTATAACCGAGTAGGAGTAAATTCCAAATAGCACGCTGGTCGTTTAGCAAACGTTTTAAGAATAGAGCAGTGATAGCAATATCTTTAGTTTTCTGACGCCTGCAACTTAAAGTTGGCACTTCCATTCCACATTCATAGCAATCCGTAATGGGTCGTGAAAAAGGTTTCATCATTTTCGCTATCTTCGGGCTTTCAACTACTTCTAATGGAGACAAAGCGTCCCAGAACCCATGTGAATCCTTAATGACCATCGTTTATCCCAATCTTCCTCAGCCTCTCCACATAGGGCTCGCGTACTATCCCACACTCGGTAATTATAGCAGATATGTAGCGATGGGGGGTAATATCGAAGGCGGGATTTGCTACATTCACTCCTTCAGGGGCGATGGGAACACCTCTAATGTGGGTAACCTCTGCAGCGCTTCTCTCCTCGATGGGTATATCATCGCCCGACACTAATGATACATCGATGGTGCTCGTGGGAGCAGCGACATAGAAGGGGACACCATTCTCCATCGCCAGCACCGCCAGGTTATAGGTGCCGATCTTATTCGCGACATCGCCATTTGAGGCAATCCTGTCGGCACCCACGATCACGCAATCGATGCCTCCCCTGGACAGGAAATGGCCCGTCATGGTGTCAGTGATTAGGGTAAAAGGGATGTTATACTTAATTAGCTCCCATGCGGTGAGACGCGCTCCCTGAAGCAGGGGACGGGTCTCGCTAGCAAAGACGTGTATTTTTTTACCTCTCTCCCATGCCGTCCTTATTATTCCCAGTGCGGTACCATAGCCCGCTGCCAACGCCCCGGTGTTGCAGTGAGTCAGTATAGTAAAGCCATCCTTTATAAGCTCGTCACCGTAGGAGCTCAGCTTTCGCTCTGCCGCCTCACCCTCTGCATCGATCATTTGGGCCTCAGTGAGGAGTGCCCCCTTTATCTGGGCAACACTCTCGCCGGCTTCTGCCACTCGGCTCATCCTCTCAAGTGCCCAGAACAAGTTGACTGCGGTGGGTCTGGTGGCAGAAAGCGTCTCTGAAATGGGACGAAGTTTTTCCAGGAATTCATCCTTCGATTCTGCCTCGATCCCCTGTGCCCCCAGCGCCAGTCCGTAGGCAGCGGCGATGCCTATAGCCGGTGCGCCACGGATTTGCATCTCACTAATCGCTGCCGCTACCTCCCGAAAATTATCAATCTCACGGATGACCTCCTCCCAAGGGAGCCTGGTCTGGTCAATGATTCTGACTTTGCCTGAAACCCACTCAATAGCCTTCACTATATCGTCATCCTCCTTCTGAATAGTAAAATGCCGGCAGCGAAGACAATAGCAGTCCAGATAACGAGGAATAGGAAGTCAGAGGTAACTGCCTCAAATCCTGTTCCTCGGCTGAGGATGCTCCTTGATGCCTCAATAGCATGGGAGAAGGGGAAGGCATTGGCAATACTCTGTAGCCAGGAGGGCATGAACTCTATGGAGAACCAGCATCCAGAGAGCATCGCCATGGGCATTGCGATAATCCAGGATAGCGGATCAGCCTGATTTTCGCTCTTGGTGAGCGACGATATAATCATCCCGATGCCAATGCAGCACAAAGCGGTCAGTACATAGACGAGAAAGACCAGTCCTGCGCTGCCAACTATATCCATCCCGAAGAGGACCGCAACTACCATGAAGATTATTATCTGAGCAATACCAACTGCAAACAGGCATAAAGAATACGCCGATATGAACTCCCAGGGCCTTGCTGGTGTGGTCAGCAGGCGAGCCAGGATTCCCTTTTCCTTATCTCTCACCATCATCCGGGCTGAGGTCGGTATCAATATCAAAAGGCCAAATATTATTATTCCCGGCGCTATGAAATCGATATAGGTGATTTCGCTTTCTATATGGATGGGGCTGGTGTTAAGGGTTACCGGCATCTCTATGTGGGCATAGGAGCGGGTGACGGCATCGATCATGGAAATAATCTGCTCCTTCACCGTCAAGTCACTCTCATCATAGGTTATGTCCAAGACGATGTTTTCTTTCTCGCCCTGCCAGTTCTGGTATACCTGATCGCCGAACCCCTGAGGGATTGTGATAAAGGCACTTATTTCGCCGGCCTTTAGATCCTCCAGGGCTTGGGATGAATCATCATAAGAAGTAATTTCAAAGGCAGTAGCCAGTGCCTCACTGACAAATGCTTGGGAAATCTCGCTCTGGTCTTGATCAACCACACCGAGGGAATAAGTAGGTGTTGTATCGCCACTAAAAGCAACGCCCATGAGCAGCATAAACACTAGAGGAAACCCCAAGAGGAACCCCAGGCTCACTGGGTCTCTATAGGTCTCCTTTAGGTTCCTTTTGGCTAGTTCTAAGAATCTCATTCCCGCAGCTCCTTCCCGGTGATCTGGAGAAAGACGTCTTCAAGGGTTGGCTGCTCCAAAGCTGCAGAGTGAACTAACGCACTCTGGGAGTACAGATATTCCATAATTTCACGTAAATCTAGGTCTTTCCCCGAGATCCTCAAATTGCCGCTGGCACTATCCACCTCGGCGTAAATATCCCTAGTCCTTAATCCCTCGATGTTTTCATTCGAAAGGTTCTCGGCTGAGATACTGATAGTATTCACATCCGAGATGCTATTCTTGAGTTCATCGGGCGTTCCCAGGGCAACGATCTTTCCCTCGTCTACGATCCCGACCCTGTCGGATAGAACATCGGCCTCCTCCAGATAGTGGGTGGTTAAGAGAATGGTCATCTTCCCCTTAAGCTCTGCTATGTAGTCCCAGATAGCCCTTCTCGACTGAGGGTCGAGCCCCAGGGTGGGCTCATCCAAAAACAGGATATCGGGGCGATGGACCAGGGCCATTATCAGGCTAAGCCGTCTCTTCATCCCCCCTGAGAACTTCCCCACACGGTCCTTAGACCTCTCCGTAAGGCCCACGGTCTCAAGGAGCTCATCCGATCTTTTCTTCAACTCCCTTGAGCCGATGCCGTGAACCCGGCCGATGAGGCTGAGGTTTTCCCATGAGTTGAGGCGCTCGGAGATAGTTGTGTCCTGGGGGGCAACTCCGATGAGGGCTTTTATCTTGAAGGCTTCTTTTGAGATGTCGTAGCCCATTATGGAGGCGGTACCG
>DAOUEU010000058.1:0-14620 GCA_034430255.1 Dehalococcoidia bacterium
TGAATCGTTGGCATTGAAGCTATCACCTAACGTTACTTTATCGACTAATCAGACTGTCTGGGAGAAAGACATGGTCTACTTCTATAGTCCAGAGACGGCATATAATGCTGTTATTGAGCTAGGAATGACTCCTAATGGAAACGCTTCAAATCCAGAGGCGTGGTACGACGATGTCCTGCTAGAAGAAAAATATGAGTGTTTCATAGCCACAGCGGCCTACGGGACACCGCTGGCAGAGGAAATAGAGGTGCTGCGCCAGTTCAGGGACGAATACCTACTAACCAACCCGGAGGGACGACTACTTACCTCCCTCTACTATACATACAGCCCGCCCCTGGCAGATTATATCAGCAATCATGAGGGCCTCAGGGCTATTGCCCGGATGGCTTTAGAACCAATTACCTGGCTATGCTCCAGAATCACCGTCCCACCGAGTCCTTGAACACCGGATCTTCTTATCGGTTTTTCGTAATGGGAGCTTAGTGTGCTATTCAAATTTTTTCTTCAGCACTGCTCCCGTCGCCCTGTCGGGGATCATGACTGGAAATGCCAGGGCTACTCCGTTAACCGCTATCTGAGCGGCATCCTCAACATGGTGGTACCCACCATTACCGCTATGGGGCAACTATCAACGGATGGCATTGAGCCTGCCCTCATTAATGCTCGTTTTGCCAGTCCTCTGGACTGGTAGATTATTCTGGCGCAGGTTTAGGTGGGGGGAGGGATTAAATGAAAATAGGGGACAATGCCCTCGCTTTAGGATTCGAAAGCGGCGTGCCACTACAACTTTATCCTCTCAAACCGGATTTATCCATTTTAACTTAGAAGCTGAAGACATAGCATGGGTGATTATTATCTACTTTGTATTATCTTGTTAAAAGGGAGATGACAGGCGTGACAGGTGATCAAAAGGTAGGTGAGCCTTTTGCCTTTAAGAGGTATCGTGCTGCTATCGATACCGAACTGAGAGCGGTGCTGGACGATCGACAGTCGCCTTTGTATGATATGATGCGATACCATCTCGGTTGGATGGATGACCAGGGTAATCCCATCAAGGCCTCACCCGGTAAGGCTTTGCGTCCGACCCTATGCCTGCTTGCCTGCGAGGCGGTAGGAGGAGCATGGTACAAGGCGCTGCCGGCGGCGGCAGGCATGGAACTGCTACACAACTTCTCTTTAATACACGATGATGTCCAGGATGACGATAGGGAGCGGCGTCACCGTCCAACGGTATGGAGCATCTGGGGAAAACCTCAGGCAATAAACGCTGGCGATGCCCTGGCCACTATAGCTGGCCTTGCCCTGATAGGTCTTGCCCAGCGTGGCGTCCCGGCGGCGAAGCAATTGCTTACTACCAGGCTAATGTACGAGGCTTGCCTCACCACCATCGAGGGTCAGTACCTTGACATTAGCTATGAGAGCCGGTTCGATGTCGTGGTGGGCGATTATCTGGAGATGATAGAAAGGAAGACCGCAATCCTCATTGCCCGCTCGCTTGAGATGGGAGCGTTGCTGGGAACCGATGACGAGGATGTGAGACAGGGGCTCTATCGCTTCGGTAGGAATTTGGGGCTTGCCTTCCAGGTCAGGGATGACATACTCGGTATATGGGGTGATGAGAAGAAAACGGGTAAGCCCTGGGGCAGCGATATTCGGCACAGGAAGAAATCTCTCCCCATTGCATATGCACTTGAGAAGGCAAAGGGTAAGGCGAGGAGAGAACTGGTGGATATATACCAGGAGGAGGCAATTAGAGATGAGGGGGTACGCGCTGTCCTGGGAATTCTGGATGATGTTGCCGCGAAGGACTATGCCCACGTTCTAGCTATTGGGTATCGTGATGCAGCCATGGAGGAACTCAACGGGATATCGCTCCGCCCCTGGCCCAGGCGTCAGCTTAGCGAGATGGCTCGTTTTATTGTGAAGCGTGACTCTTGATACTCAGGTTCTAATCTGCAAGTAGTAAGCGCCTATTAGGTGGAGGGAAAAGCGGCAATCAGCCGGCGACCGGCGTCTTTCTAACCGGCATCGATATTCGGTAGAGGGCAACCATGAGGGAAGAATGGCGAGATTAGTGACTAGGGCTAAGGAGCTAGGCTTTTGCCCTGGTGTGGGAAAGGCAGTCGAGACCACCAGGAGGGCGGCCAAAATCGCCCCCGTTTTCACGCTGGGAAGGCTGGTGCACAACGATGCCGTGGTCAGGAAGCTTGAATTTATGGGTATAGAGGTGATAGAAAGCCTTGATGATGTCCGAGGCCTTGTTGCCATTAGCGCCCACGGTGCCCCTTCACAAGTTTACCATGAGCTTCAGCAGAGGGGACTGAAATTTATCGACACCACCTGCCCGACGGTCAGGAAAGCTCAGCAAAGGGCATCACAGCTTGCTAGCGAAGGCTACTTTGTTGTGGTCTACGGTGACCCGGGGCATACCGAGGTTAAAGGGCTCCTCGACTGGGCAGGACCCAGGTCCAAGGCGGGTCTATCCGTATCTAGCATCTTTAAAGGAAGGCTGCCAAAGCGCCTGGCTATTCTGTCTCAGACCACGAGGCTCCCGCATGAAGTTCAGGGATTCATCAGCGAGGTTTTAACTTCGCTGGAAAAATTCCAGGACATAAAAATAGCGGTAACCCTGTGCCCGCACGTGGCGAGGAGGGCGCGTGAGGCGGCCTCGTTGGCTTCAAGCAATGACCTGGTGGTGGTTGTTGGTGATCCTCAAAGCTCCAATAGCAACCGACTGGTGGAGAGGTGTAACGAGTATGGGCATGCTAAACTGGTTTCGTCAGCCGACATGGTATATAGCTATTGGCCGGAGCTCAAGGCTGCTCAAAAGGTGGGCGTGACCTCGGGGACCTCCAGCCCTGATTGGCTCATAGATGAAGTGGTAGATGCTATCGAAAAGCTGGAGTAGCCTTCTAAGCTATACCTGGTTTCGCCTATGGAGTTATTATAAAACGGCACCTATCGAGAAGCTCGCCATATCCTGCTCCGAAAATAGGAACCTGGTATATCTGGACGAACTCTATGCTCATGTTTTTCCAATGCATGCGGGAATCCAGGCCGATCGGTCTTCGGGTTCCTGATTCCGTAGTGCTGACAGACGAGAGGGAAGGGTTAATGTAATAACAACTCGCGGTCCGTTATCGGGGTCGGGGGCTGCTGCAGAATCTGAGTACTTCGGCGAAATTGTTAATCCGCTCTAGGTTATTGCTCTCCAGGGTGCCATCATAGGTAAGGTTGATCCAGGGCTTAGCGTACATTTCACTGAACTTCTCCGACATTGCCGCAACAATTCCTCCTGGCATACATCCGTGTGGCATTACCGAGATTACGCCAGCAAACTCAGGGTTCTCCATCCAGTCGATTCCGCTTCCAATGCTGATTACTGCCTCGCCGCCACACTTCGGCGAGAGGTATTGACACGAGAGTGCCAGTATCTCCTTGGTGGAGGGCTCCCGCGGATCGATAAGGCCGTTGAAATTTATGGCTACCGAGTGCTCATCGCGGTCCTGCAGCCGTTTCCTGATATAACCGGTAACAACCTTTTTAAGCTTCCTCTCTCTGATACCATCCTCAATGTTGCGGTGGGTAATGTACTTGATCCATTCCCCTATCGGGGAAACAATGACCTCAAGACCGGCCCTCTCACACTCTCTCGGCAGGTCGCAATTGCTAAACCGGTTAGAGCGCAGGAATATCTCGCCGTTGATGCCCACTAGCGGCTTTCTCGGCTTATCGAGGTCAATCAGGGCGTGATATTCAGAGGTGGCATCCCGCAGCATATCGTCGAGATCATTCCTCTGGCGCACCCCCTGGGCGATCCTTTCTGTGTATTTTATGAATAGCTCGTCTGCGGCCCCGGCTGACTTCTCATAGGGGCGAGTGCGCCAGAGGAGCCTCTGCAGGTAATCCATGGCAACAATGCCCCTCCAGGCCAGGCGCTCGAAGGCTGTCCCTAGGCCCAGGTCACGATAGGCATTGTTCGAAACCGTGGTTCGTATTGGGAGATCGAAACCGAGCTCCCTGAATATCCTCACCTGCTCTATAGCGTATTTCCCGAAACGGCAGGGCCCGAAGGCGCTGGCCATGAACCCTTCCATAGCTTTAAGGTCAACCTCGCCGTGACCGTTCTCGTGAAGGAACATCATGAAATCGCCCAGGGTCACGCGGTAGGGCAGGCACTCTGTGCCGAGGGTTACCTTGGTGCTGTAGAGGAAGGATTGTTCGGTTGACTCGGGGAGCACGGTGGCCTTAACCCCGAATGCCTGCATGGCAGCGGCCAGTACCTCGGCATGTGGTGCCATCCTCGGTATGAGAATGCTCTTTCCTGAATTGACCGATGTTGGCGCTGAGCGGTAGGCATTCGCATTCCAGCCAGGGGTTTCCTTGCCGCTGCGAGCAAAGCCGCTGATGGTATCTACGAATGCCTCGAGGCGGGTAACGATGCCTGCCTCGGCGGCATGCTCATCGATCTCCAGCTGGCCCAGTGGTTTACCCCCCATGATATCCTCGACAATCTTGATGATAAAGGAGTTGGGTCCGCAGCCGAAGTTTGTCAGTACAAGCCCGTATAGCTGTGGGTCGGAGGCGGTAAGCGCTGCGCCGGCGATGTGCTTTCCTTCGTAGTACCAGTAGGGGCGATCTGAGTACTCCTTGATGTCCACTGAAGCGAGTGGCAGGAAGTCGAGTGGTATGGGCACGACGCCAAGCTGGGCTAGCTTTTCCGCTATCCCTAGGTTTGCCCCCGAGTCCTGAGACATATAGGACCTGGCGAACATTACCACGCCTAGCTGGTTATTCTCGCGGATTCGTTTGATTATCTTCCTCCCTACCTCTACTTCTGCTGCCTCAAACTCCCGCTGCGCTGCAATACCGGCAATGGCCGCCTTCCTTCCCCGCTCTATGCTGAAACCCATCTTGACCGCGACCTCGGCGAAATTTTTTACGACATCGCTGTCTCCCATGCTGAAGTCTATCGTGGGCACCAGCAACCGTTTTTCCAGGCCCAGAACCTGACGGATGATATAAGGTGACGCCTGTACCAGGGGGCAGGCGTATTTTTGGTCTTCATCCCCGTCTTTTAACCCCAACCGGATTGCGCTTGGATAAAGGATGTAGTCCACATCGTGAAGGCTGGCCGCATGCCCGTGGAGCAGCTTTATGGGAAAACAACTGTCGGTATAGCTTAGCTCACAGGATTGCTCCATTATCTGCTTGGTGGTCTTGCTTGAGAGGACAACCCTGGCACCGAGGGCATTGAGGAAGGCGATAATGAGTGGTGCATAGTCATACACCATTAGCGCCCTGGGGACCCCTACCACTGGCCCGGATCCAGAACCCTCCCGGTATTCCTTGAATAGCAGCCTCTCGCGTTCATCGAAGGGCGTTTCCTGCCTCTCCTGTTTAATGGTGCTGTCGAAAAGATCACACCTGCTACCATAGAAAGTAGGTGCTTCGCCGGGTATCTCCAACCGACTTATGGTGCAGTTATTGTCACACTTCTTGCAGACAAAGGTGGAAAGGGTATAATCGCTGTCAATGACTTTTTGAAACCCCTTAAAATTCGAGATTTCTCGAACTTTCGATGGCTGTCTTTTTACCGACTCCTCATGTTCAGGAGCCATAGGGCTAGTTTCGATATTCGAGCTTTTTTCTTCCATCTCCCCCTTGGCCAGAAGAGCTGCCCCTATTGCGCCGCTGACCTCCTTGTGTTCCGGCACGATCAGGTTCTTTCCCTGGAGTGCCTGCCTGAAGGCGGAGACAATGGCATCGTTGTAGAATACTGCGCCGGTCAGCATTACCTTGTCGCCCAGTTTCCTCGCGCCCACTACTTTGGAAAGATAATTCCCCGCAATGGAGTTAGCAAGGCTGGCTGTGATCACCTCCAGGGGAACGCCTTCCTGTTGGGCTGAGGCAACAGCCTGTCCCATGAAGGAAGCGCACCTCGATCCCAAATCAATGGTGTGGGGCGCCTGGAATGCCAGGGCAGCGAAATCACCGTTATTCACCGAGACGCCGAGCTGCTCCGCTAGCTCATCGATGAAGCTTCCCGTTCCCGCAGCGCATGCCTTGTTCATCTGGTAATCAACGACAACACCATTTCGCTTGATTACCAGCTTCGAATCCTGGCCGCCAATCTCGATGATGTCCGCGTCAGGATCTATCTCGGCCGCAGCCCTTGTCTGCGCTGTGATTTCATTCCGTATCAGGTCGGCGCCAATAAAGCTGCCCACCAGGTATCTCCCGGATCCGGTAACGCCAACCCCAACGATCCTCGCTTTGTCCCCGAGGTCACGGTGCAGGTTTCTAAAGACCTCGGTAACGGCATCAATGGGTTTTCCTGCGGTCATAAGGTAATTCTTCGCCATGACCGTTTTGCCCGATTGGTCAAGGATGACTGCCTTGGTGCTGGTAGAGCCAACATCCACTCCGAGGTAGCCGGTAAAGGGCTCGTCTATCTTTGGGGCTACCCAGCTATCTTGCTGAGTGACTTTCTCCAGACTCGGCGTTTCGAAATAGCGTTGCTTCGTATCTGATTCCGGCAGCACAATTACTCTCGAACTCTTTCCCGACCCCCTTGCAAGTAAAGCCGAACCTAAAGCCTCGATGTAAAGGAAATTTTCGGGGACAATCATATCTACTTGATGCCCATTCCTTGAAGAGAGCACCTCATTGAGGGAGTCCACTATAGCGCTATTGGTAGCAACGCCACCGACAAAGTAGATTGGCTCCTCGAGAGCACCTCTCGTGAGCGATGCGACCCCCCGGGCGATACTATCACAGAGCCCGCAGAGCATTACCTCGAGAGGTACGCCTTTCTGCTGAAGGTGGATAAGGTCGGTTTTTGCAAAAACGCTGCATCTGGCAGCGATCCTTGGCGGACTGTCATCAGATCGCTGAGCGAGAGCGGCAAAATCTTCAATGCTGATGCCCAGCCGGTATGCCTGTTGGTCAAGGAATCGTCCGGTCCCCGCTGCGCAAAGGGGGTTTGATGCCACCTTCCATGGTTTGGTAAGCCCATCTTCCAGCACGATGACCAGTGAGGTCTGACCGCCAATCTGGATGATGGTTTTTGCGTCCGGATGGGAATGTAGGAGCCCTGACGCGATGGCAAGCGAGCTACTGTATTCTGTCCAGTTAAGCTCTCTGGGTATTACCGCCCTGCCCGAGCCGGATACACCAGCCCCCGCAACCTCTTCCAGATTGAAATTTTTACTCAGCCTCATAATGAGCGAAGCTACCGCAGCCTGCGGGCTGGCGGTTATCTTCTCGGTGTCAAGCGCAGCTATCTCGCCATTCTCGTCTATTAGCGCTAGCTTGGCGGTGACCGAGCCGATATCGATACCTAAAAAGTATATCATTTTATCCAATGCTAGTTACGAAATAGTACCATATTAAGCCCAGACTTGCAAGCTGTTGTTGGCCTTGACAATATGTGCATTTTTTCACTAATATATATAGGTTGACTGAAAGGTAGATTAAGTGGATTTTCGATTCACAGATGAGGAAGAGGCCTTCCGCAGAGAGGTCCAGGATTTCCTTAAGCGAGAGCTTCCTGAGTCGCACGAACGGGCGGTTCTACATGGTGGTGAGACGGATGAGGAGTGGGAGTTCACCAGGAAGTTCACTAGGCAACTGGGTGAGAAGGGCTGGATCGCTATCTGGTGGCCCCGGGAATATGGCGGCCTGGAGGGCTCTGATATAGAATATCTCATCTTCAATGAAGAGACCGCCTACGGCAGGGCACCGCGCATGGATGGTGGTGGAACGGGGATCGTGGGGCCTACCATCCTCACCCACGGAACAGAGGAACAGAAGAAACGTTTTCTCCCATCCATAGCACGGGGGGAGGTGATGTGGATCCAGTGCTTCTCCGAGCCCGATTTTGGCTCCGACTCTGCCGGAATTAAGACTACGGCAGTGGAGGATGGGGACTATTATGTAATTAACGGGCAGAAGACATGGATAAGCTTTGGTCTACGCGGTGACTTTTGCTATATGACGACCAGGACTGACCTCGATGTACCCAAACACCACGGGCTCAGTTTCCTCCTGGTCGATATGAAGACCCCGGGGATTACCGTTCGCCCTATAACCAACATGGTTGGCGCCGATGAATTCTGCGAGGTCTACTTCGATAACGTACGCGTTCCACAAGAGAACCTGCTGGGGGAGAAGAACCAGGGTTGGATGGTAATGATGACCACGCTCAGCTTTGAGCGTGGTACGCTGGCTTCTCTCGCTGGCTCGATGCGGCGTACCCTCGATGACCTGATGGCCTTTTGTAGGGAAACGCGCTATAATGGTAAACCCCTGGCGCGGGACCCCCTCGTGCGTCAGAAGCTGGCTGACCTTGCTATCGGTGTTCAGGTGGCACGCCTCCTCACCTATAGGACAGTGTGGATGCAGGGGCAAGGGCTCATTCCTACCTGTCAGGCTTCGATGTCCAAGCTGTTCAGTGATGAGATGAACTTTGAGATTGCCCGCGTGGGAACTGAGATCATGGGACTATATGGTCAGTTGGCCTGGAAATCTTATAGGGCACCGTTCAATGGGGAGATGGCGGGTAACTACCTAAACAATCTTGGCTGCCTTTTCGCCGGGGGCACCCCCGAGATTCAGCGTACTATTATGGCCACTATCGGGCTGGGGTTGCCGCGACGCTAGCCCTTTGCGTAAGCCCAATTTCCAACGGGTGAAGAAGGTAAAATATCGGAATCTCACTATAGGTAAGCGGTAGAGGCCTTGTGTCCTGTCTTACCTATAGAGGATAAGAAAGGAGGATTGTAAATGGAACTAGGACTAAAGGGGAAGGTCGTCATCATCACTGGTGGGGCGTCTAATATCGGGCGCGGGATTACCCTATGCTTTGCTAAAGAAGGCACGAATCTCGTGATCGCCGACCTCGATGAAAAACAGGCGGGCAGGGTCGCGGAGGAAGTCAAGGCCTTAGGAAGCAAGGCTATTGCAGTGAAAACTGATGTTACTGACTACACTGATGTGGAGGCGACGGTAAAGAAAACAATAGATGAATTCGGTGCGGTGGATGTTCTGGTTAATAACGTGGGCTGGGACCTACAGCAACTCTTTATCGATACAACGCCAGATTTCTGGGACAAGATAATAGCTATAAACTATCGTAGCGTGCTGAACTGTACCAAGGCAGTGCTGGGCCACATGATAGATCGCAATAGTGGTGTTATTCTCAGCACAGGCTCCGATGCGGGGCGCATAGGTGAGTTTCGAGAGGCAGTCTACGGGGGTACTAAGGGTGCGGTTATCGCATTTACTAAGGCAGTTGCCCGTGAGGTTGGCCGCTACAATGTGCGGCTTAACGTCGTATGTCCCGGAGTTACCATCCCTAAGGGCGAAGATGAGTATGGTGAGGAAAGCGGTTGGAAGCTATCTCGCAGTTTCTTCACCGATGAGATAAAGGGAAAGATCATCAAGGCTTACCCGCTGCGCCGACTGGGTACATCCGAGGACATCGGCAATGCAATGGTATTTCTGGCGTCGGATGCCGCCAACTTTATCACTGGCCAAACACTCAGCGTAAGTGGCGGATATTCCATGATGTAGCTGCCGTAGGCGCCTTATGAGGCATCCTAATTCCAGTGAGGTTGACGTCACGTATTACATACTGTACAATCCATTGTTGGGTTGTCGTGGCGGTGAGAAGGTATGAAAAGGAGGGCAATAGGGTAATATTGCAGATTATGTAAAATGAAAGTTTGGTCGAGAGGCCTAGGGAAACAGGCATTATTTGCGGACTGGTTCAAAACCGATTTGGAACTGGAGGGTGGAACTCTAAAAGCTAAAGGCATTGTGCGAGATAAGGGGATCATCTGGGATTGCCAGTTTACATTTACCAAGGAGGATATCCCCGGACTTCTACGTATGCTCTTGTCTCCTCCGGTATTACGCCTTTTCGCTAAAAACCTAAGGTTTGTATTTACCTTTGGTTATGACAGATTCATTATGCGGCGAGCTGGCAAGGAGAAGCCAAGGGGGAAACCCAAAGGCAGTTCATGAGGGTTAGTCTAAAATTATCGAGGTGACTACTTGAAATGAGATTTTGGTCAAAAGGTCTAGGAGAGCGTGAACTGGTTATCGACCTGAGCAAGGGTAATCTGACACTTGAAGAGGGTAAAGTCTTTATGCGGGGTATTATCGTTGAGCCGGTTAACTGGAACTATGAGGTAACACTTTTCCCGGAGGACGTGCGCGGGATATTACGGGTGGCGCTTTCCACTCGGGGGATAAGCTATTTCATGAAGAACATAGCCGCTGTGGGCACTTTCATTAGCAGACGGGGGAAGATGGGGTCAGAGGTGCCAAAGGTCGAAAAAGAGGAAAAGAAGGGCGAAACGGTAACAGGGCAAAAGGGTGCCTAGCGGCGCTCGCCATTATTTATTAAGGTCAATAATTATTTCCCAGTGAGCTTCAGGTTGTATTAATCCGCCGGATAGAGGTAATCTGATGCTAAGTAAGAGGCTCGCCGTAAGGCGAGCCTTTGCCGTATAACTAAGATCATCAGGGTTCTAGATCATCTGCAGTATGCCTCAGGTGTTCGGTAGAGAGCCCTGCCCCGATGATGATAATCGATTTCATTGTTTATTGCTAGGTAAAAAGCCGGCCTATTTGGCCGCTATAAATATTATGTAAATCTTTTAGAGACTATGCGGTGCCCTATCCTTGTGTAGTAATCGCTACTGCTCTTGCGCCTTGAAATAGTCTACCGTTTTAATGATACCTTCCTTCAGCGATAGTGTGGGGTGCCAGCCCAGCTCCTGCTCTGCCCTGCTCCAGTCGAGGCACATGCGTTGAATCTCCCCGGGTCGAACTGAGGTGTAAAGCGGGGGTTCGTCGTATCTAACTGCCTCAGCGACGGCATCGAAGATCTCCTGGTCCGAGGTCTCTACTCCGGTACCAATATTGCAAATGGCATTTGTCCCCCGCTCAATAGCCAGGAGATTGGCTGTTACCACATCGGAGACGTGGGTATAGTCCCGGGTCTTATTACCCGCTCCGAATATGGTGGGCTGCTTTCCTTCCAGCATCTGGCGAGCGAATATAGCGACTACCCCGGCCTCGCCAAAGGGGTTCTGCCGGGCACCATAAACATTGGCGTATCTGAGCGCCACGTAGTTTATCCCATATTGGAGGGCATATAAGTGTAGGTAGTGCTCCACGGTATGCTTGGAGACCCCGTATTGTGAGACAGGATTTATGGGGTGATTTTCGTCAACGGGCAAACGTTGAGGCTCGCCATAGATTGCCCCCCCTGAGGAGGCATAAATGAACTTCGCCGCTCCGTAGTGAACCGAGTTAACGATGACATTGAGGCTGCCCAGAATGTTCTCCTGAGCATCGAAGAGCGGCTCGGTTACTGACTTCCTGAGGTCTATTTGCGCAGCGTGATGGCATATAATATCTGGCCTTTCCAGGTCAAAGACGTCCGCCAGCCCCTGGTCACCGATGTTTAGCTCATAGAGCTTGGCTTGTGGATTGACATTCTCTCGGCATCCGGTGGACAGGTTGTCCACCACCACCACCTCATCGCCCCGCTCAATTAAGGCATCAACCAGGTGGGAGCCGATAAAACCCGCTCCTCCCGTAACCATTATCTTCAATCCTTCCCTCCCTGACTGAGAAGTTGGTGCCATGGCCCCAGATTAGTTAGACTCTTTATAATGGCCTTGCCGTGCCAATCAAAGGAGATATCAGGTGACTGGAGCAGTGATTCGTGGATACCGTTTAGCGTAGTGAGGTGAAACAACTGATCGATCTGGCGGTCGGAGAGCCTTTCGTATAGGCGGCGCGCGAAGTAGCCAATCTGCAATTCCCACCCGATCATCTCTTGCCATGCCTTTTGATAGCTGGAGAAGAGCTTTTCTGAGAAGGTATCGGTTGCGAGCGCCTGGTGCAAGGTATCGGCGGCCGCCTCGGCACACAGCAGGCCATAGTACACCCCGCCGCCGGTAGTTGGTTTCACCTGTCCTGCGGCATCTCCAACTATGACTATCCTTTCCAGATAGGTTTTGGGCAGCGGCTTGAGCGGGATGCCCCTATAGGTGATCTCGGAATGGGGTGATGCTATCCTGCCCTGTTGAAAGAGCATGTCCAGAAGCGTTCTGAGGTAGTCGCCCGGTTTTCTGCGAGAGAAGAGCCCAACCAGCGCACGTCTTGGGGTGGTGGGCACAAACCAGGCAAAAAACCCGGGAGCTATTCCCTGACCGAAAAAGACCTCCAAATCACTCTTTTCGCCATGCTGATCTTCCCCATTAACACGATGGTAGCTCACCTCAGCCTGAGCCCCCATGACAAGGTCGCCGATCCTACCTAAACCTAGCCTATGGGGGATTGCGGAGTTTAGTCCGCTGGCGATGACTGCAGTCTTAGCCTCGCAGGTCTTCTGGTCCTTCGTTTTAACCCTGACATGGTGATTTAAAACTGCTACATCCGTCACCCTGCTACCTGTAACATAGTGAGCGCCTTGCCCTTTAGCTTTCTCAGCGAGAGCGCGGTCGAAGGCAGCGCGATTAACGGTATAGGCTTGAACGCTCTCCCGCTCCAGCCTTATCTCCCTCATTGAGGGGCTGAATAGCCTGGCTGCGCGTACCTCCCTCAAAACCGTGCCATCGAAGAGGGGGAATTGCTCGACGCACTCCGCCCCGACAATCCCGGTGCAGTTCACTGGTTCGCCGATATGCTCGTGTTCCTCGAAAACAACTATCCTATACCCCAAACTCGCCAGGCGGTGAGCGATATAGCTTCCGGTAGGTCCTGCGCCCACTATTATTGCATCATACAAACCATCGCACCTCGAAGTTCAGCATTGGCTTATCGCTAGTGCTCATTATAGCATACATAATACCTGTAGATGGGTGTTCTGCGTGGTGAATCACATAAAAAATTCACTCTAATCCCGTCGCTCTCTTTCTTTGTGTGGCAGTAGAGAAGGAAAGGAAATCTGGCTCAGGGTAAGCTCGCGAATAATCTCCAGTATCCTTTATACCATCCATCCGTCATATCGGGTTGATGTGACACGGTGATGATGTGCAGAGAGTGGCATGAAAAAGTTACGTTGAATGGGTAAGGATAATATGTTAGAATCAACCTACCTGACGCTCGACTCAATCTCAGTTACTGAGGGATGGCTGTTGAAGACACTATGGACGCCTTGGAGAAGGGAGTATATTTTGGGTGAAAAACCGCCGGGTTGCTTGCTCTGCATGAAACCGCAGAGCCCTGTAGCGAGTGATAGGGAGAACTACATCCTCTACCGGGGCGAAACCTGCTACATCATGCTCAATCTCTACCCCTATACCAATGGTCACCTGATGATCGCTCCCTATCGGCATGAGGCGAGGATGGAGCGTCTGGATGATAAATCGCTCTACGAAATGATCGCTCTCACCCGGGCCGGCATCGCTGCGCTGACCAAAGCCATGTCGCCCGCGGGCTTTAACATTGGCATGAACATGGGAAGGGTTGCCGGGGCGGGCATCGCCGACCACCTTCATATGCATGTGGTGCCCCGGTGGGAGGGGGATGCAAATTTCGTGTCAGTATTAGCTGACACCAGAATGATTCCAGAGGATCTTGATACTACCTACGATACACTTCTTCCCATCCTGGCTGAGGGGATATCCCGGTGAAGCGGTTGAGGAAGGGTGTTGTACGTTTATAAATTCCATAAAGAAGGCTTATACAAGCAACTACACCCCCAATTAGCGTCGGCTTCAGTAATTATGGCTGATAGGGGAAGGGTATGTTAAAATGGTATCAGGCGGTGGGCGTAGCCTAGTGGTTAAGGCGCCAGGTTGTGGCCCTGGAGATCGAGGGTTCAAATCCCTCCGCTCACCCTTTTAATATAATAAGAGACCGCTGAAAAAGAGGTGCAGGATACTTCTTGCCGGGGGTCTGGGGGTGTCCCCCAGATATAAAAAGTCCCCCAATCTTGGGGGATTAGGGGATTGATTGAGACTATTTCAGCAGTCTCAATAAGCTGGGCAAATCCTTTTTATTGAACCTCAGCGGCGGATAGCCCCCTGATTTCGGAAAATGACCCACAGAGAGAAAGAGCGCCCGTAGCTCAGCGGACAAGAGCATCGGTCTTCGGACGATGAGCAAAGCACGTTGTACCATAGTGCATTAGATGGTTACGCTGTCTGCTCCGGCACCCGCGACCACGATACGGCACAGTTTGCCGCGGTTTGACCCGACGCCGGAGAGCGTCACGGGGAGCGTCAAAATTGCAGCTTCGCCATGAACGTGACCCAGTGATAGTAAAGAGGGGCCACCCTTTTCGGGTAGCCCCTTCAATTCACCTATATAGTGCTTTAATTCCCCCATAGAGCCTCTGTGGCTTCTACCAATGAAACAACAGGGTCAACCAAGACCTCCCTCACCAAAGTCCTTAACCCCTCATGCTCCGATATGAAATCCGCCACTGGTGGGCTGGTCTGGTAATACCACTCAACAAGTTGAGAACCAACTTTGCTTTCCAGCAGCACCTCATCCCTGAAGGCCCTGAGAGTATCGATTTCCTCAGCTGTTGATGTGCCGTAGGCCGCGGTGGCGATGAAGCAGCCTGGGAGTTGTTGTGCTATGATTGGGA